>VAWL01000113.1:8465-10192 GCA_005883965.1 Actinomycetota bacterium | reverse complement strand
CGGAACGGCACGTGACGAACGTCGTGACCGCGGTCGTCTTCGACTACCGCGGCGTCGACACCCTGGGCGAGGAGTTCATCCTCTTCGCCGCCGCGATGGGCGTCGCGCTCCTCCTGCGCGAGGTGCGCGACCCACGGGCGCGCCGCAACGACCGGGTGAGCAGCGACGCCGTGCGCCTGGCCGGCGTCGGCTTCGCCGCGGGCCTGTTCGTCCTCGGCCTCTCCGTGGTCGCGCACGGCCCGATCACGCCGGGCGGCGGCTTCCAGGGCGGCGTCGTCCTGGCGAGCGCGTTCGCTCTCGTCTACCTCGCGGGCGACTACCGCAGCTACCGAAAGCTGACGCCGTCCTTCGGGATCGACCTCGCGAAGGGCACGGGCCTCGGCGTCTTCACGGTCGTCGGCATCGTCTCGCTGCTGCTCGGCACGGCGTACCTGCACAACTTCGGCCCGCTCGGGACCGCCGGCACGCTCGCCTCGGGCGGCACGATCTCGATCCTGAACATCGCGACCGGCCTCGAGGTGATGGCCGCCTTCGTCCTGCTCTTCACCGAGTTCCTGGAGGAGCTCGCCGTCACGCGGGCGCCGCGATGAGCTACCTCCCCTACGCCCTCGCCGTCTGGCTGTTCGTCGTCGGGCTCTACGGCGTCGTCACGAGCCGCAACCTGATCCACCTCGTCGTCTGCCTGACGGTGATGCAGTCGTCGACCTACGTGCTGCTGCTCTCGATCGGCTACGTCAACCGCGCGACCGCGCCGATCTTCGCCGACGTGCCGCGCGGCACCCGGGCCGTCGACCCCGTCGTGCAGGCGCTCACCCTGACCGACGTCGTCGTCGGCGTCGCCGTCGCGGCGCTGCTGCTCGCGCTCTCGATGCAGGTGCAAAAACACCTCGGCACGACCGATCCGGACGAGCTGCAGCAGATGCACGGCTGATGGACGTGCTCGTCTCGCTTCCCGTCGTTGTGCCGCTGCTCACGGCCGCCGTCCTCGCCGCGAGCTCGCACTTCCTCGCCCGCCGGGCCGACGACATCGCCGGGATCGCGGCAGCTGCCGCGACCACGGGCCTCTCGATCGTCCTCGTCGTGCACTCGCTCGATCACGACCTCGTCTACTGGTTCGGCGGCTGGAAGCCACGGCACGGGCTCGCACTCGGCGTCGCCTTCGACGTCGAGCCGCTGTCCGCCGCGCTGGCCGCCCTGGCCGGGCTGCTCGCGACCGCGGTCTTCGTCTACGCGTGGCGCTACTTCGACGAGGTCGGCACGCTCTTCCACGTCCTGATGCTCGTCTTCCTCGCGGCGCTCTGCGGCTTCGTCCTCAGCGGCGACCTGTTCAACATGTTCGTCTTCTTCGAGCTGATGAGCGTTTGCGCATACGCCCTCGTCGGCTACGGAATCGAGGCGGCGCCGCTGCAGGGCGCGATCAACTTCGCGGTCACGAACACGGTCGGCTCGATGTTCTTCCTCTCGGGGATCGCGCTCCTCTACGGCCGCACCGGAGCGCTCAACCTCGCCCAGATCGGGAGGGTGCTCGCCGGGCACGGCGCCGACGGCCTCGTGCTCGTCTCGTTCGGGCTCCTGCTTGCCGGCTTCCTGATCAAGGCCGGCGCGGTGCCGTTCCACTTCTGGCTCGCGGATGCCTACGCGGTTGCCCCGGTGCCCGTCTGCGTCCTGCTCTCCGGGGTCATGAGCGACCTCGGCCTGCACGCGATTGCGCGGATCTACTGGCCGGT
>VAWL01000113.1:0-8452 GCA_005883965.1 Actinomycetota bacterium | reverse complement strand
TCTTCGAGCGCGACCTGAAGCGGTTGCTCGCCTTCGTGACGATCAGCCAGGTCGGGGTCTTCCTCGCCGGGGTCGGGCTCCTGACCGCGCGCGGGCTCGCCGGCTCGACGCTGATGGTGCTCGCGAGCGGGCTGGTGAAGGGCGCGCTGTTCCTCGCAGTCGGGATCCTCGTCTCGCGCGCCGGCTCGGACGACGAGCTGCGGCTGCGCGGAATCGGCCGGCGACAGCGCCTACCGTCTGCCGCGGCCTGCTTCTTCGCGGGTGGGCTGCTCGTGGCGGGTCTGCCGCCGTTCGCCGCGTTTCCCGGCTGGGCGCTGCTGGTCCGCTCCGCAGGCGACGTCGGCTACTCATGGCTGCCCGCGGTCCTGGCCCTCGCCGCGGCGCTGGCCGGCGGACCCGTGCTGCGGGCGGCCGCGCGGGTCTTCCTCGGGTGGGGCGACGCGGACGACCCGCTGCTCTCGAAGGAGCCCTCCGCCGGTGAGGACGAGCCCGACGTGCCCTCGTCGCGGCTGAGCCCGCCGCTGCTCTTCGGCCCGCCGCTGGCGCTGCTCCTGCTCGCGGTCGCCTTCGGGTTCGTGCCGGGCCTGGCCGGGCACGCGGCCGGGTGGGCGACGCGGTTCGAGGACCGCCCCGCGCACGCGGCCGAGGTGCTGGCCGGGAAGCCGCCGGCTCCCGTGCGTTCGAGCGGCGAGCAGGCGGGCGCGGCCGCATACGGCTACGGCTTTGCTTCGACGGCAGGCGCGCTTGCCGTCGCCGCCTTCGGCCTCTACCGCCGCCGGCTGCCCGGCGCGATGCGGCGCCTGGGCGGGCGCGTGCTCGAGCCACCCGTCGCGACGCTCAAAGCGCTGCACAGCGGGGTGATCGGCGACTACGTGGCGTGGCTGACGTTCGGCGCCGCCACCCTCGGCGGCCTCGTGGTGCTGGCGATCCGCGGGTAGCGCAGCTCAGGCGACGTCTTTGAGCGCTTCGACCTCGCGGTTCACCGCGAGCTGCTCGAGGGCCTGCGCCTCGATCTGCCGAACGCGCTCGCGCGTCAAGCCGAGCTGCTTGCCGATCGTCTCGAGCGAGGCCGGGTCGCGGTCGCCGTTCAACCCGTATCGAAGCTTCACCACCAAGCGCTCGCGCTCCGGCAGCTGCGCGACCGCCCGGCGGAGCACGTCCTGCTCGAGGCTGACGTCGAGCTCTTCCTCCGGCTGACCCTCCTCGCTCGCGAACAGGTCGCCGAGCGCGGCCTCGTTCTCCGAGCCGATCGGCCGGTCGAGGCTCGTGACCGCGCGCGCGGCTTTCCGCACGTCGCGAATTTGCTTCAGCGGCAGCCGGGCGTGCTTGGCCACCTCCTCCTCGGTCGGCTGGCGGCCGAGCTTCGGCGCCAGGGCCCGCTCCGCGCGCGCAATCCGCTGCTCGCGCTCGGCGATGTGCACCGGGATCCGGATCGTCCGGGACTTGTTCGCGACCCCGCGCTGCACGGCCTGGCGAATCCACCACGTCGCGTAGGTCGAGAACTTGAAGCCGCGCCGCCAGTCGAACTTCTCGACGGCTCGGATCAGGCCGATGATGCCTTCCTGGATCAGGTCGAGCAGCGAGAGCCCGTGCCCCTGGTAGCGCTTGGCGATCGAGACCACGAGACGGAGGTTGGAGTTGATCATCCGCTCCTTCGCCTCCAGGTCGCCGCGCTCGATCCGCTTCGACAGCTCCACCTCCTCCTCGGCGGTGAGCAGCGGCCAGCGGCCGGCCTCGTTCAGAAAGAGCTGGAGCGCGTCAGTGGTCGCAACGGCGAGGTCGCCGTTCACGTACGTGCTCTCCTCGCTCTCGCGGCCGCAGTCGTCGCTGACCTCGATCTCGCGCTCGTCCAGCCGCTCGTACAGAGCCCTGACGTCGTCGTCGTCCAGCTCGTGCTCGGCGACGAACTCGTTGAACCGGGAGAGGTTCAGGCAGCCCTGGCGCTCTGCCTCTGTGACCAGGGCCGCGAGTAGGCGCGCTCGGCGACCCACATCTGCTCAAGCGGGGTCCAGTTGCTCGCCCAGCCGCGGTGCAGGAGGTCGCGCGCGGCGTACGTGCGCATGAACCCGCGGTCCATCTGCAGCCCGCCCCAGTAGGGATCGCCGCTGTCGCGCCAGCTCCCCTCGTAGCGGTGGATGCAAAGCCAGGCGCTGCGGTGGGGCACGTGCGCGGCGAGCCGGAGCACGGCGCTGGCATTACGCCGCCAGAAGCGCAGCGCCCGCGGGCTGTGGAGCGGCGCCAGCGAGTGCGAGCGGCGCAGCCCCATCACGGCCTGCCAGTGCCATGTGGTGGTGCGCAGCCTCCGCGTCACCAGCGGGCTGACGCGCCTGACGTGCGGAATCAGGTGCCTCGGCGGCAACGGCGAGACCTTCGGCGTCCCGGCGCCGGCGGCGTAGCTCGAGGCGCCGGCGGCGAGAAGCACCAGCAGGCCAAGGGCGCTAGGTAAGAGCACACGTTGTTTGTCCACGCGAAGACTCCCTCCGGGAAATCACGATTCGAGGCAGCTCTCCCGGGGAGACGTCGCGCGGGCGGCACGGAGCCGTACGCCGGGGGCTTGGTTTTGACCCGTTCCTCTTTCCGGGAGCCTTAGACGCCCAAACCCGTGTCTGGTTAGACAACCTCGTGCGGTTCCGCACCACCGGCACTGCGAACCCGCTTGGTAGCGTCAAAAGTCGTGCGCAAGCTGCTGGTTCTTTTGAGCGCTGTCGTGGCGGTGGACACGATGTTCTTCACGGCGCTGGCGCCGCTTCTGCCCCACTTCGCCGCTCGCTACGGGCTCGGCAAGGGGGGCGCCGGCGTGCTCTCCGCCGCGTACGCGGCAGGCGTGCTGGCGGGGTCGATTCCCGGCGGCCTCGCCGCCTCGCGCTTCGGCCCCAAGCCGGCGGTGCTCGTCGGCGTGGCCCTGACGGCGGCGGCCAGCCTCGGCTTCGGGCTCGCCGACGACGTGACCACGCTCGGCGCCGCAAGGCTCGCGCAGGGCGTCGGCAGCGCGTTCTCGTGGGCCGGCGCCCTCGCGTGGCTCGTCTCGGCAGGGCCGCCGAGCCGGCGCGGCATGCTGATCGGAACGGCCATGGGGGCCGCCGTCTTCGGCTCGCTGCTCGGCCCGGCGCTCGGCGCGGTCGCAAGCGGGGCCGGAGTCCGCCCGACCTTCGTGGCCGTCAGTGCCGCAGGCCTCGTGCTCTGCGTGTTCCTGACGCTGACGCCGGGAGCGCCGGCGCGGCCGCAGCGGCTATCGGCGTTGCGCCGAGCAGATAGGAGCTTCTTCGTCGCGATCTGGCTCGTCGTCCTCCCGGCACTGCTCTTCGGCGTGCTGATCGTGCTCGTGCCGCTGAGGCTGCACGCGCTCGGCTGGGGCGGGATCGCGATCGGCGCGCTCTTCCTCGCGACGGCGGCGGTCGAGACCGCGCTCAACCCGCTGCTCGGGCGCTTCGCAGACCTGCGTGGGCTCGGGCGGCCGGTCCGGATCGCGCTGATCGCCTCGATCGCAGTCTCGCTCGCCTTCGCGGTGGCGAGCGCCGGACCGCTGATCGCGACGCTCGTCCTGGTCGCCGGGATCGCCTACGGATCCTTCTACACGCCGGGGATGGCGCTGCTCTCGGAGAGCGCCGAGCGGAGCGGGATCAGCCAGGGCCTCGCCTTCGGCGTGATGAACCTCGGCTGGGCGGCTGGCGCCGTCATCGGGCCAGCCGCAGGCGGCGCGCTCGCCCAGGTCAGCGGCGACGCGGTTCCGTACCTCGTCCTCGCGGCACTCTGCGCCGGGACGCTGGCCTATTCCCAGGCGAGGTTGCGGCCGAGCAGCTCGTAGAGACGGCGGTTCGGCTCTGCGAACTCCGCGGCCAGCTTCGCCCTCGTCTCCGGCGCCATCGGCTCGTACTGCCGCTCGAACACGCGCGGGTAGGAATCGAGCCGGTGCGGGGCCGCACCGAGGAACGCGAGCACGCTCGCGTAGGCCGCGCCGGGGTCGGCCGAGAGGTCGTCGCTCGGAACGACCAGGAGCTGCTCGCGCGGGAAGACGGCGAGCCAGCGCTCGAGCTGGTCCGCGTAGAGGCCGCGAGCGCGGTAGGTGTAGTTCCACCAGGCGTGGCTGAAGTACGAGGGATCGGCGACCAGCCGCCCCTCCTCGCCGCGCAGCCGCTCGTACTCCGCCGCGACTGCATCCTCGAACGAGAGCGGCTCGCGTCCCAGCGCGACCTCGTGCTGGTAGTGCGAGTAAGCACGGTCGACCGGGTTGCGGACCAGCACGATCAGCTTCGCCTCCGGGACGAGGCCGGCGACGCGCTCCGGCGCGAGCGGGTGGAAGAGGTAGCTCGGGCTCGCCTCGCCGACGAGGTCGCCGCGTGCGCGGAGCGAGTTCGGGAAGTTGCCTCGGTACCAGGCCTCGCCGCGCGCGTAGTGCCGGTCG
This sequence comes from Actinomycetota bacterium, assembly GCA_005883965.1. Classification (GTDB taxonomy): domain Bacteria; phylum Actinomycetota; class Thermoleophilia; order Gaiellales; family Gaiellaceae; genus AC-32. The sequence continues at coordinate 4,050 of VAWL01000113.1, read as the reverse complement.
AAGAAGCTGACCTCCTTCCACGAGGGCCCGGTGATCGCCGGGTGCTGCCGCAGGTACGCGTAGAGCGCGGTCGTCCCGGCCTTCTGCGCGCCGATTACCAGGAAGCCGGGCAGCGGCCGGATCGCCGAGGTCGCCTTCCCGTAGCTCCAGACGGCGTTGCGGAGGACAGCGCGCACCGGCGCAGGGATCGTCGGGATCTTTTCCGCCGGCAGGCGCACGGCTACTCCGGGGTGACGTACGCCGCCGTCAGTCCGCCGTCGACGAGAAAGGTCGCGCCGGTCACGTAGGACGATTCGTCGGAGGCGAGGAAGAGGGCGCCCAGCGCGATCTCCCGCGGCGTCGCCAGCCGGCCCATCGGCAGGTGGACGCGCCGCCGCTCGTAGGCAGCGGGATCGCCTTCGAAGAGGCGCGTGAGCAGCGGCGTCTCGACCGGCCCTGGGCAGAGCGCGTTCACGCGTACGCCCCGGCGGGCGAACTCGACTGCCAGCTCCCGGGTGAGCGACAGGACCGCGCCCTTCGACGCCGTGTACGCGATCTGCGAGGTCGCCGCGCCGGCGAGCGCGACGAACGACGAGACGTTGATCACCGAGCCGCCGCCCCCCTCGAGCAGGCGCCGGATCCCGTACCGGCAGCAGAGGTAGACGCCTTTCGCGTTCACCTCCAGCACGCGGTCCCATGCCTCCGGCTCGGTATCGAGGACCGACGCGTCTTCGGCGGGCATGATCCCCGCGTTGTTGTAGAGGACGTCGATGCCGCCGTAGCGCTCGGCCGTCGCGGCGTACATCGCCTCCACGCTGTCGGGGTCGGCGACGTCGACCTCCTGGAAGAACGCTTCGCTGCACGCTGCGGCTGTGGCCTCCCCCGCCTCCGCGCTGACGTCGGCCACGCAGACCGACGCGCCCTCCTCCGAGAACAGCACCGCCGCCTCGCGGCCGATGCCGCCCCCGCCGCCGGTGATGACGACGACCTTGCCTTCGAGCCGGCTCAGCCCCGCTCCTCGCGGTAGCGCCGCGCCTCCTCGACGAGCGCCTCGAACAGCCGCATGTCTTCGCCCGCCTCCGGGTGCCAGAGCACGCCGAGCGCGAAGCGCCGCGACGGGTCCTCGACCGCCTCGACCGTCCCGTCCTCGGCGAACGCCGACTCCTGCAGGCCGGAGCCGAGCCGCCCAAAGCCCTGGTGGTGGTGCGACTTGACGGGCGCATGCCCGCCGAGCAGCCGGCCGAGCCGCGTGTCCGACTCGAGCGTGACGTCGTGGTCGGCGTACTCACCCGGCGTGTGCTTGTGGTCGTCGTGGCCGACGACGTCGGGCAGGTGCTGGACGAGATCGCCGCCGAGCGCGACGTTCAGGACCTGCGAGCCGCGGCAGACGGCGAGGACCGGCATGTCCCGCGCGAGCGCGGCCTCGAGGAGCGCCAGCTCGGCGCGGTCGCGCGCCTCGATGACGCCGTTCGTCTCCGGATGCGGCTCCTGACCGTAGGTGGCGGGATCGAGGTCCGAGCCGCCGGAGAAGATCGCGGCGTCGAGGACGTCAAGCGTCTCCTCGAGGTCCTCTTCGCTCGGCGGGACGAGCAGCGGCCGCCCGCCCGCGAGCTCGACCGAGCGCACGTAGTCGGTCGGTACGAGCGCGGACTCTTCCTCCCACGCGCCGAACTTGACCACCGCCACGTCGGTCGTGATTCCGATCAGGGGCCGCATGCCGCGAGCTTACTCAGCGGTGCGCGCGCTAGGGTCGAGCGGTGGCCGTCTGGGAGCCGGAGCACGTCGTCGACGAGGCGCTCGCCCGGCGACTGCTCGGCCAGTTCCCGGAGCTGAGCGCCGACGGCCTGCGCCCGCTTGCCTACGGCTGGGACTACACGATCTGGGTCGTAGAGGAGCGCTACGCCTTCCGGTTTCCGCGGCGGAAGATCGTGCTGCCGGGGCTCGAGCGGGAGCTGACCGTCCTGCCGAAGCTCGCTCCGCTACTGCCGCTGCCGGTGCCCGTGCCGCTCTTCGTCGGCCGGCCGGGCAAGGACTTCCCGTGGCCCTTCTTCGGCAGCGAGCTGCTGCCCGGTCGGGAGCTCGCCGAGGCCGGCCTCGACGAAGAGGGGCGGCTCGAGGTCGCGCTCGAGCTTGCCGCCTTCCTGCGCACCCTCCACGACATCGAGCTGGACGAACCGTTGCCGCTCGACGTCAACCGCCGGGCCGACATGCCGCACCGCGTCCAGCTCGTGCGCAAGCAGCTCGACGAGCTCGGCGAGACGTCGCCCGCCGCTGAGCGCTTGCTCGCCGAGGCCGAGCGCCTGCCGCCTTCCGAGCGCGCCGTGCTCGTCCACGGCGACCTGCACATGCGCCAGGTGCTCGCGGAGGGCAGGAGCCTGACCGGTGTGATCGACTGGGTCGACGTCTGCCGCTCGGACCCGGCGATCGACCTCTCGCTCCTCTGGAGCTTCGTCCCGCCCGAGGGGCGCCGCGCCGTCCTGGACGCCTACGGGCCGCTGGACGAGGCGCAGCTCTTCCGCGCCCGGGTGGTCGCCCTCTCGCTGTGCGCGGCGCTCGCGGGCCACGCTCGCGCCGAGGGGCTCGTCCAGGTTGAGCGGGAGGCGCTCGCCGGGCTCACGCGAGCTCTGGACGAGCCAGCGCGCTAACCGATTCCTCGAGGCTGTCGCAGACCGCGGCGGCCACGAAGACCGTCCACGGATGCGGGGCGCGGCCGCCGGTGAGCGCGACGACGGGCACGCCCTGCTCGTGCGCGTACCACGCCTCCATCGCCGTCCCCTCGTCCGGCTCGCCGAAGTCCGCCAGCACGGCGTCGCAGGAGCGGATGTCGGCGAGGTCGCCCTCGACGATCTCCTGCTCATGGCCCTCGGTGCGTCCGCGGAAGTCGCGGCGCATCGGGTCGACCGGCTCCCAGCCGGCCTCGCGGAGGAGCGCGGACGCAAGGCGCCGGTACTCGTCGGCGAACGGCGGTCCGGCGAGATAGACGCGTGGCACGCGGCGTACAGTACGGGGATGATGGAGCGCAGCGAGGAGTTCGTGGCCCTCGGCCACGCGGGCTCGGAGCACTTTGCCGGGCTCGAGACGTTCCCGAACCCCGGCGTCTCGGAAGTCGAGATGCGCAGCGACGAGCTGACAGCAGTCTGCCCGATCACCGGACAGCCCGACCTCTACGTCGTGACCATCAGCTACGGGCCCGAGAGCCTCTGCCTCGAGTCGAAGTCGCTCAAGCTCTACCTCGCCGGCTTTCGCAACGAGGGCGCGTTCTGCGAGGCGCTCGCCGTCCGCATCCGCGACGACGTCGCCGGGGCGCTCGAGCTTCCGGCCGAGCGGGTGCAGGTGACGCTCGAGCAGAAAGCCCGCGGCGGGATCACGATCACCGCGACCGCGTAGCCGGGTGGACGTCCGGCGCCACGCGGACGCGGAGTCCTTCCTCGCCGACGCAGGCGAGTTCCTGATGGCGCGGGAGGCCGAGCACAACCTGATTCTCGGGATCACGAGCCGCCTGCGCGTCGACCCGCGAATCTACGGCGAAGACCCGTACTTCGCGGTCGCGCGGAAAGGCGGAGGCGTCGTGGCGGCGACGATGCGGACGCCGCCGCACAACCTGATCCTCTCCGAGGTCGACGACCAGGCGGCGCTCGAGCCGCTGGCCGCGGACGCGAACGGCGTCTTCGAGGGCCTGACGGGCGTGGTCGGCCCCAAGGTCGCGGTCGCGCGGCTGGCGGAGATCTGGGCAGCGCGGAGCGGCCAGAGCACGCACCTGGTGTTACGCCAGCGAAGCTACTGCGCCGAACAGGCGCTCGAGCCCGAAGGCATCGCGGGGGCGATGCGGCCCGTCGAGGAGCGCGACCGCGAGCTCGTGCTCGGCTGGATGGACGCATTCGTCGCGGAGGCGCTGCCCGAGGCGCCGCCCGAGGACTCTTCCCGCTGGCTCGAGCGCCGCGCCGCCGACCCCGACTCCGGCACGGTGATCTGGGAGGACGGCGAGCCCGTCTCGATGGGCGGCTACGGGGGTCTGACCCCGAATGGGATCCGCGTCGGCCCGATCTACACACCGCCGGAGCTGCGGCGCCG
>VAWL01000112.1 GCA_005883965.1 Actinomycetota bacterium | reverse complement strand
ACAGACGAAGCCATCTCGACGGCCGTTCTCGATCACGAGCCCGTCCAGCCGCCGCCTGCGCCGACGAGCTCGGCGATGGTCGTCTTCGAGAACGTCACCAAGATCTACGAGCCCGAGGTCGCGGCGCTACGCGACGTCTCGTTTGCGATCGACAAGGGCGAGTTCGTCTTCGTCGTCGGCGCTTCCGGCTCGGGCAAGACGACTGTCATCCGCCTCGTGCTGAAAGAGCTCGAGGCGACCTCCGGCAAGATCATCGTCGGCGGCCGCGACCTCAGCCGGCTGAAGCGATCGAAGGTGCCGTTGCTCCGCCGCAACGTCGGCTGCGTCTTCCAGGACTTCAAGCTGCTGCCGAACCGCACCGCCGCCGAGAATGTCGCCTACGCGCTCAAGGTGCAGGGCGAGAGCAGCAACTCCGTCCGCCGCAAGGTGCCGGAGGTGCTGAACCTCGTCGGGCTCGCACACAAGATGACCTCGTACCCCGACGAGCTCTCAGGCGGCGAGCAGCAGCGCGTCTCGATCGCGCGCGCGTTCGTCAACCACCCGCCGCTTCTGATCTGCGACGAGCCGACCGGGAACCTCGACCCCGACACGAGCGTCGGGATCATGCAGCTGCTCTACCGGATCAACCGCTCGGGGACGACGATCCTGATGGTCACCCACGACCGCGAGATGGTCGACAAGATGCGCAAGCGCGTGATCGCGCTCGAGGAGGGCAAGCTGGCCCGGGACGAGCGCCGCGGCGGCTACACCTCGGAATGAGCCGCTTCAAGCTGATCGTCTCCGAGGCGGTGCGCTCGCTCGGCGCCAACCTGTCGACGACCTTCGCGGCGACGACGACGGTGCTGATCGGGATGTTCATGCTCGGTCTCGTCGTGGGGCTCGGCAGCTGGGCGATCTCGCTCAGCGACCACTACAAGAAGCAACTCGTCGTCAAGGTCTACTTCTGCACGCGGTTGAGCGCGTACAGCGAGAAGCTGAACCACCAGCCGGTGATCTGCGCGAACAACGCTGAGGCCAGCGACGCCCAGATCAACGCCGTCGGCACCCAGCTCCGCACGATTCCGCAGGTGCAGGGCCTGCGCTTCATCTCCAAACAGCGGGCGCTCCAGCAGGAGCAGAAGCAGAACCCGCAGTACACGCAGAATCTGACCGGCAACCCGCTCCCGAACGAGTTCGAGGCCGTCCCGAAGAGCGGCGACCAGATCGACAAGATCGCCGCGCAGCTCAGCCCGCTGCCCTCCGGAGTCGAGAAGATCTGCCCGTCACCTCCCGGGACGACGGAGGCGAAGAGCGCGACGGGCGTCAGCTGCAACCGGATCAACCACCGCGTGCTCTCGGTCGCCCGGTTCGTCTGGATCGCCGTCCTGATCGCCTTCATCGTGCTGCTCGTCTCCTCGACGCTGCTCGTCGCGAACACGATCCGGCTCTCGATCTTCGCCCGGCGCCGTGAGATCGAGGTGATGAAGCTCGTCGGCGCGACCAACTGGTTCGTGCGCGGGCCGTTCATGATCGAAGGCCTGATCTGCGGCTTCGGCGGCGCGCTCGCGGCGGTCATCCTCCTCTTACTGGGGCGGTCGATCTTCCTCGGCCACGTCATCCACCTGCACGAGACCGCGGTGCACGCCTGGCCGTTCGGGATCCACGTCCTGATCGTGCTCGGAGCGGGGCTGCTGCTCGGCGCGCTGGGCTCCGGCCTAACGATAAGGCGTTTCCTCCAGGTCTGATCCGCTCGTAGTCGAGCTTGCCCGCCGGGGCAAGCTCCTCGTCGGCGAGCCCTACTTCACGCCCGGTGTGCCGGTCGTGCTCGACAAGCGCGGCAGCGGCGAGGCGCGGCCCGGCGACCTCGCGCTCGTCCGCACCGGCCGTGGCCGGGCCCGGTTGGAGCGCGTGCTCGGGCGGGCTGACCGGATCGAGACGGTGCTCGAGGCGCTGCTGGTGCAGGAGGGCGAGCTGGCCGGCTTCGAGCCCTACGATCCGCCGCCGTTCTCGACCGAAGGGCGCGTCGACCTGCGCGGGGAGCTCGCGTTCACGATCGACCCGGAGACAGCGAAGGACTTCGACGACGCCCTGACCCTGCACGACGACCGCGTGCTCGTCCACATCGCCGACGTCTCCTGGTTCGTGCCCGCCGGGTCGCCGCTCGACCACGGCGCCGGCCGGCGGGCGTTCTCCGTCTACGTGCCGGGCCTCGTCTCGCCGATGCTGCCGCCCGAGCTCTCGGACGACCTCTGCTCGCTCCGCCCGGACGTCGACCGGCTCTGCGTCACCGTCGAGGTCGAGCTCGCGTCGGGCAAGGCGAGCTTCTACCGCTCGGTGATCCGTAGCCGGGCACGGCTGACGTACGCGCAGGCTCAGCGGATCCTCGCCGGCGAGGAGCGTGCCGAGCCGGAGCTGACCGAGGCGCTGCGGCGCGCGGAGCGGGTCACCGCGGATCTGCGCGTTCGACGCTTCGCCCGCGGCGCGCTGCGGATCGAGACCGGGGAGGTGGCGTTTCGCTTCGACGGCGAGGGCGGCGTTGCCGATGCCTGGCGCGAGCAGGAGCCGAAGGCGCACGTGCTGGTCGAGGAGCTGATGATCCTCGCCAACGAGGCGGTCGCAGGGCTGCTGGCCGGCCGCCGCCGCGAGGCGATCTACCGCGTCCACGAGCGGCCGGATCCCCAGGCGATCTCGCTGCTGCTGGCGAAGCTGCACGACCTCGGCGTGCCGGCGCCGCCCGCGCCCGAGCGGCTGACCCCGGCCGAAGCCGCGGCGGTTGCGGCAGCGGCAAGCGAGCGGGTGACGGACTACGCGACCCGCTCCGGCCAAGGCCGCAGCGCCTTCCCGTCGCTCGTGCTCCAGTCGCTCAAGCGGGCGCGCTACGACCCGCAGAACCTCGGCCACTCGGGCCTGGCGAGCACGGCCTACTGCCACTTCACCTCGCCGATCCGCCGCTACCCCGACCTCGTCGTCCACCGAGCGCTGCTGCGGGAGCTCGGCGTCTCGGACGAGCCGCTGCCGGAGGACCTGCCGGAGCTTGCCGAGCACGCCTCGGTCCGTGAGCGCACGGCCGCGCAGCACGAATACCTCGCGGACGAGATCTGCCTCGCCTGGCTGCTCGACCGGAGGCTGTTCGAGCTCGGCTGGGAGACGGCGTTCGAAGGCGAGATCACCGGCCTGATCCCCTCCGGCCTGTTCGTCCGCTTCGCTGAGGTGTTCGAGGGTTTCCTGCCGGCCAGGCGCCTGCCCGGCGACTACTTCGAGCTGAACGAGCTCGGCACCGCCCTCGTGGGCCGCCGCGGTGGCCGCAGCCACAGGCTCGGCGACCCGATCGAGGTGCGCGTCCAGGAGATCCGCCGCAACGAGGCCAAGGTCGAGCTCGCGCCCGCGCCGGCCCACGGTTAGTTACACGCGCGCGCATCCCCACCCGGGTGGGGAATTTTGTCCACCCGCCACCCGCGGCGAGCGTACCGCGGAAATCCGCACGCGTGTGAAACGCGGGTGTGCCGAAAGTGCCACAACCTAGAATCGAGCGCGTGGCCGGGAACACCCCCGAGAAGCTGATCGTCGAGAACCGCCGCGCGCGGCACGAATACAACCTGCTCGAGCGCGTCGAGGCGGGGCTCGCGCTGGCCGGGAGCGAGGTCAAGTCTCTCCGGCAGGGCCACGCGATCCTGCAGCGCGCCTATGCCGACGCGCGCGAAGGCGAGCTCTGGCTGGTCGGCCTCCACATCCCGCCGTACGAGCAGGCCTCCCAGCCCCACGACCCCGACCGCGCCCGCAAGCTGCTCCTGCACCGTCGCGAGATCGACCGGCTCTCGTCCCAGGTCGCCGAGAAGGGCCTGACGCTCGTGCCGACCAGGCTCTATTTCAAAAACGGCCGTGCAAAGGTCGAGCTCGCGCTTGCCCGTGGCAAGGAGGGACGCGACAAGCGCCGCGACATCGCCGACCGCGAGACGAAGCGCCGGATCGAGCGCGAGCTCAAGTCCAGGCGTCGCTGACCAACTCGAACTCGAGCTCCTCGCCGTCCTCGTCGTCCCAGTGGCACCCGACCTCCTGGAACCCGAGCCGTCGGACGAGCCTGAGCGACGGCTCGTTCTGCGGCGAGACCGACGCGATGAAGCGCGTGACCCCTTGCTCCCGGGCCCAGGCGAGCAGCGCACGCACGGCCTCGCCTGCGTAGCCCTGCCGCCGGTGCGGCGGGAAGATCGTGTAGCCGACCTCGACCGCCTCCGCCTCCCGGCGCGCATTGATCCCCGGCGGCCCGTGGAAGCCGATATGGCCGATCATCTCGCGGCTCCCGGGCAGGACGATGGCGCGGACGAGCCATGGCGCCCGGCCCGGGTCGTCGCTCGTCTGGCGCAGCCGGAATGCGAGGAAACGGCGGTCGTGGTCGTCGGGCCAGTCGTCCGGGACGGCGAAGGGCAGCTCGTCTCTGCGGCCGTCGAGGAGCGCCCCGATCAGCTCGGGCGAGAGCCAGACGAGCTCGAGCCGCTCGCTTGCGATCGGGTCGGTCACGCGAGCGGCCCGCGCATGAAGATCCGCCCGATCCAGGGGCGGTAGCCGAGCTGCTCGTTCAGCCGGCGCATCGCCGTGTTGCGCTCGTCGTTCGTCGTCTTCAGCTGCTCGAAGCCGTTCGCCTTCGCCCAGCCGATCTGCGCAGACTTCAGCGCCCGGGCGATCCCGCGGCCGCGCCAGGCTCGCTTGACCGCGGTCAGGTCGTGGTAGGCGCGCGTCGGGTCCGTGCTGGAGAGCGAGAACTTCGCGTAGCCGACCGCCTCGTCGCCGGCGACTGCGACGAAGGTCGCCTCCGGCCGGTCGCCGGGGCCCTGCATGTCGTGTGCCAACCAAGCCTCGAACGGCTCGTGCGTCTCGTCCTCGTAGCCGGGCACGTCCGGCGAGGCCTCGACCGAGATCTCGAAGAGGGCGCGCGCGAGCTCCGGCCGGTCGGCCCAGCTGACGATGTCGACGCCGTGCGGCGGCTCGACCGGCGGCGGCTCGATCGCCGTCAGGTCGAGCGCGACGCCCTTCTCGTGGCGCTCAACGGTGAAGCCGCGCCGTTCTGCGAACGCGAGGCTGTCGCGATCGTTGTCGGCGAGCACCGCCTCGAATGTCTCGAGACCGCGTTCGCGCGCCCAGTCCGAGAGCGCCGAGTAGAGCTTCGTGCCGGCGCCGAGGCCTCGATGCGGAGGCGGAACGGTGACCATCACCCGCGGGCTCTCCGGGAGGCCGACGAACAGCGCCGCCAAGCCCGAGCCGAGCACGGCGCCGTTCTCGCGAGCGAGCAGGTCGCAATGGTCGAGCAGGCTCGCCTTGAACGCCTGCACCTCGGGCAGGCCGAAGCTCTCGTGCGGCCACGTCTCGAGATAGGCGTCGAGCGAGCGCTGCTCGTCCGCCTCGTCGGCGCAGGGGGAAACCTCGATCACTTGGGCAACCATACGACCCCGGCCACGAGGGGGGCTTGTGGCCCGGCCTCGCCGGAGCTACGCTGGTTGAGCCGCCATTTTGTTGTCTCGAAAGACTTTCCGTTCCCGCTCAGGGATCGCCGTCGCGGTGAGTCTCGTTCTCATTGCTGCGGGTTCCGTTCTGTTCGTGCTGCTCGACCAGCGGAACGAGCGCATCGCGGCTGCGGCGGGGCTGTTCGCAGGCGCCGCGTTGGTCCTGATCCCGCTAGCGATCCAGGGGCGCCGCCGGGAGCAGGAGCAACGGGTGGAGATCGATCGCGCAGAGGCGCGCTATCGGGCGCTGCTCGACGGCTTGCCCCTCGTGACCTGGCTGACCGACTCTGGCGACCGGAGCTCGTCGCTCTACGTCAGCCCCTCGATCGGCGACCTGACGGGCTACTCACCCGCCGAGTGGATGGAGGAGCCCGGCCTCTTCGCCAAACTCCTTCACCCGGAGGATCGAGCGAGGGTTCTGGCCGAGCTCGAGGGCGCCGTGAACGGGACTCCCGTCCGCATGGACTACCGGCTCCTCGCGCGCGACGGGCGGGCGGTCTGGGTGCGCGACGAGACGGTGACCGTCCGCGATCCGGCCGGCGAGGCGCTCTACACGCAGACGTTCCTGCGCGACCTCGGTGAGCTGCGCCGTTCCGAGGACCAGCGCGAGCGTCTCCAGGTCGCGGAGCGCGCCGCGGCCGAGGAAGTAGCCGAGCGGCAGTCGCGCCTCGATCTCGTCCGCCGTGCCGGCCAGGAGCTGTCCTCGACCCTAGACCCTCGCGAGAAGTTCTACCGCGCCGACCCGCAAATGGTGCGCGGCGTGGGTGGGACCGGCCTCGGCCTCTACATCTGCAAGGAGCTCGTCAGCCGCATGGGCGGCACGATCTGGGTCGAGCCGAACTCCGACACGGGCTCGGCGTTCTTCTTCGAGCTTCAAACCGCAGACGTGCTCGCGCACGGGAACCCAGAGCCCGGACGGGACGAGGCGCCAAGTACGACGCGGACGATTTTGCGCTCGCCCAGGACCTCGCGGTCCGGATCGGCCTCGTGCTCGACCGCGGCCGGCTCCACAACGAGGTCGAGGAGCGGGCAGACGCGGCGCGGGTGCTCGAGCACGTGGGCGACGGGATCTTGCTGCTCGACCGTAATGGCGTCATCAGGCTCTGGAACCCGGCCGCCGAGGCGATCACGGGAATCGATGCGAAGAGCGTCCTCGGCCGATCCGCCGCCGAAGCGATTCCGGGCTGGCAGAACGCGGCTGACCAGGTGCCGGTGCTCGGGTCGCCCGATCCCGGCCACGAGGAGATCACGATCCCGATCGACACCGGTCGGGGCGAGCGCTGGATCTCGATCTCGGGCGTCGGCTTCTTCGGCGGCACGGTCTACGCCTTCCGCGATCTAACCGACGTGCGGCGGCTGGAGGAGATCAAGGCCGACTTCATCGCAACCGCGTCACACGAGCTGCGCACCCCGCTGGCGGCGATCTACGGTGCTGCGCAGACCCTGATGCGGCACGACTTCGCGCTGGACGAGGTGGGTCGAGAGCGCTTCGTCTCCCTGATCGCCGACGAGTCCGAACGCCTCGGCCGGATCGTGAACGAGATCCTGCTCGCCAACCAACTCGACGCGGGCAGGCTCGACATGCAGTTCGAGCCGTTCGACCCCGCGGATCTCGCCGAGCGGGTCGTCGAGGCGACTCGCGCCTACGCACCGCCGTCCGTGACGTTGACCTACTCGGCTCCGGAAGGTCTGCCGCCGGTCTCCGCCGACCTCGACATGGCAAGGCAGGTGCTGGTGAACCTCGTCGAGAATGCGATCAAATACTCGCCCGACGGCGGCCACGTCGAGGTCGAGGTCGCGAGAAGTTCTACCGCGCCGACCCGCAAATGGTGCGCGGCGTGGGTGGGACCGGCCTCGGCCTCTACATCTGCAAGGAGCTCGTCAGCCGCATGGGCGGCACGATCTGGGTCGAGCCGAACTCCGACACGGGCTCGGCGTTCTTCTTCGAGCTTCAAACCGCAGACGTGCTCGCGCACGGGAACCCAGAGCCCGGACGGCTACACTTCAAGCACTGACATACGGGGGCGACCTGGTTTCGACGTGGTCGGTTCTCCGGCAGAGCTGCAAGCGGAGGTCCCCGGTCGGCCTCCTAAAACAACCGGGACACAACGCAAGTGCGAAGAACACAAACGCACTCGCTCTCGCTGCCTAACCCGTAGCGAAGCGCGTCGCTCCGAGCTCGGCCCGTGGCTCGGGTAGCGGCGTCATTAACGGGCTCGGCGCCTAGGGAGAGCCAATCGCCCGAAGCGCGACACCAAAGGATGGCTAGCCCGGAGGTTGGTCGGCTCCCAACCGGCCGCCGGGCGAAACGCAACGGGAGCCTAAGCTTGTAGACGTTCTGACGGAACGTCCGCGGACGCGGGTTCGATTCCCGCCGCCTCCATCATCGACCGAAGTCCGCCTCCGCTCCGCGGAGGCATGACGACTTCGGTCGTCTTCTTCTGAAGGTCAGCGGGCGTGAGCCGACGCTAGAGTCAGGGATATGGACACGCGAAAGGAGGACATCCTCCGAGTTCCCTAGGTGGCGCAAAAGTACGACGTCGGCGAACAGAAGCGAAAGAGAGCCACGCCGACTAGGAACACGCGCGAGTTTCGAACGCGCGAAGCGCTCTCATCCCGGTCCACTTCCTCCAGAGTTCCGCAGTCTCGGCGCTTGGCTAGAGGCGGGTAAGCCGCGCTGGCGGAAACAGCACTAGACGCCTGATGGACAGCGGGCGGTCCCCTCGACCGTCCGCATCCATCGCATGCGGCGTGACACCA
>VAWL01000111.1 GCA_005883965.1 Actinomycetota bacterium | reverse complement strand
CGCGTCTTCGCCGTGCGCGGGGGCGCCGCCGGCGAGCTTCGCTACCTACGTACCTGGCCCTGGGGCCACTAGCGGCTGGGCCAGCGGCGCGAGCGTGACCGGTTCCGGCGCAGGAGTGCGGCGCACGCGCTCCGGCAGGCGCCGCTCGAGCGCGAGGCAGCCGGCCGCCGAGAACAGGCACACCGCTGCCGCGACCGGCCACACCGCGAGCGGCTGCCAGCCGAGCAGCGCACCGCCGACCGCCGGCCCGAGGATCGAGCCCGCGCTCCAGGACATCGCGCTCAGTGCGAAGTAACGGCCGCGCAGCTGCTCGGGGGCGAGGTCGGCGACGAGCGGCGCCTGTGTCGGCCCCTGCAGCGTCTCGCCGAGGCCGAAGACCATCGTCGCGGTGATGAAGACGAGCGCGGCCGAGGTGTCGTTCAGCCAGTGGCCGCCCGCGAGGACGATCAGCGCCGCAGTCGCCCAGAGGACGTTCATCAGCGCGAGCGCGGCCATCCGCCGGCGGCCCTCGAGCGCCTTCGCCACCGGCAGCTGGATCAGCACGATCAGCAGGGTGTTCGCGAGCCAGATGAAGCCGACCCAGCGCTCGTTCACGCCCGCGTAGTTCTTGGCGAAGGGCGGCAGCAGAGCGAAGACCTCATAGCCCACGGCGACGAAGAGCACGTTCAGGCCGATGAAGGCGAGAAAGTTGCGGTCGCGCAGGACCGCCCGGTAGCTGCCGGGCTCCTCGTGCTCCTCGAGCTCGCTCACGGGCGGCTCCCGGACGAAGGCCACGAGGATCGTCGCGAAGACGAGGAAGGTGGCGGCGTCGATCAGGAACAGCCTGGTGAAGCTGCTCGGGTCGGCGGTGGTCGCGATCAACCCGCCGATCAGGGCGCCGAGGCCGACGCCGAGGTTCATGCTCACGCGCTGGAGCGCATAGGCCGAGTGACGGGCCTCCGGGGGTGTCAGGCGCGAGAGCAGCGTCGACTGGCCGGGCCAGAAGCACGCCGAGCCGATCCCGTCGAGCGAGAAGAGCGCATACGCGTGCCAGGGCTCGCGAATCAGCGGGAAGAGCGCGAACGCGACCAGCTGCAGGAGCAACCCGAGCACGAGCGTGTTGCGGCCGCCGACGCGGTCGATCACCGTGCCCGCACCGGCGCCCGCCGCGAGCGCGGCCGCGCCGCCGATCGCGAGCGCGGCCCCCGCCTCCGCGAACGAGATCCCGCGCACGTTGTGCAGGTAGATGACGGCAAACGGGAAGACGATGCCGTTGCCAAGCGAGTTCACGACTCCGCCGGCCTGGACGAGCCAGACCATCCGAGGCAGGTGCGGGTCGAGCCCGCGCAGGTAGGCAGCCAGCGTCCGCATCCTCGGCTCTAAGGTATCGGCGTGGAGCTCGAGGCCCGGATCGCGACCCTACGCATGGCGGAGACCTTCGTAATCGCCCGGGGGGCCTCCGACGAGGCGGAGGCGGTCTTCGTCGAGATCCGCCACGACGGGGTGAGCGGCTTCGGCGAGGCGAACCCGATCGAGCGCTACGACGAGTCGGCCTCCTCGGCGTTCGCCTTCCTACAGGAGGCGGAGGAGCTGCTCGGCGACGACCCGTTCGCGCTCGAGGCGATCGGTGCGCGACTCGCGGAGCGGCCGGGCGAGCATGCGGCGAAGGCCGGGATCGACGCGGCGCTTCACGACCTCTGCGGCAAGCTGGCCGGCGTGCCCGTCTGGCGGCTGCTGGGCCTGGAGCGCAGCGGCCCGCCGACCTCGTGGACGATCTGGCTCGGCGACCCGGACGACATGGCGCGGCGTGCGGAGAAGGTACGCGGCCGCTTCAAGCGGCTCAAGCTGAAGCTCGGCGGGGAGGACGGGCTCGACGTCGAGCGCGTGCGCGCGGTGCACGCGGTCTCCGACGTGCCGCTGCAGGTGGACGTGAACGAGTTCTGGTCGCTCGACGAGGCGCTGGAGGCGCTGCCGCAGCTGAAGGAGCTCGGCGTCGAGTACTGCGAGCAGCCGCTGCCCGCCGGCGACCCGGACGGGCCCGAGCTGAAGCGCCGGAGCCCGCTCCCGATCTACGTCGACGAGGACTGCCACGTCCTAGCCGACGTGCCCGTCTGCGCCGAGCGCGCGCACGGGCTGACGGTGAAGCTGGCCAAGTCGGGCGGGATCCGGGAGGCGGTCCGGATCGCGCACGCCGGCCGGGCGCTCGGCCTCGGGCTGATGCTCGGCTGCATGAACGAGTCGGGCCTCGCGGTCTCCGCCGGCGCCCAGGTCGCCAGCCTCTTCGACCATGTCGACCTCGACGGCAACCTCCTGCTCACCGAGGATCCGTGGCCAGGAGTTGAGCTCGTCGACGGCGTCCAGGTCCCTCCCGACGAGCCCGGCCTTGGTGTCAGAGAAGCGGTACCTGATCCTCGCTGAGGGCCGCTCCGGCGACCCGCACTACGGCAAGACGGCTCGCGGTGTCATCCGTTACGGGCCGGACCCGACGGTGGCCGTGCTCGACGCGACCCGCGCGGGCGAGGAGATGGCGGGCATCCCGGTCGTGGCGACTGTCGAGGACGCGCTCCCACACGGCCCGACCACCGCGCTCGTCGGCGTCGCGACCCAGGGCGGACGGTTCCCGCCCGAGTGGCGGGAGCTCCTGAAGAGCTGCATCGCCGCCGGGCTCGACGTCGAGAACGGCCTGCACGAGTTCCTCGCCGACGACGCCGAGCTGAGCGAGCTCGCGGCCGCGAACGGCGTCGAGCTCCGTGACCTGCGCCGCCCACCTGCCGACCTCAACGTCCCGACCGGCGACAACCTGGCACTCGACGCGCGGATCGTGCTTACGGTCGGCTCGGACTGCGCGATCGGCAAGAAGACGGTCGCGCTCGAGCTCGACCTGGAGGCGCGCCGCCGTGGCCTGCAGTCCATCTTCGTCCCGACCGGCCAGACGGGGATCGCGATCGCCGGCTGGGGGATCGCCGTCGACGCCGTCGTCTCGGACTTCCTCGCCGGCGCGGCCGAGCGCCTGGTCGTCGAGGGTCACGAGCGCGGGGGAGAGCTGCTCTTCGTCGAGGGCCAGGGGTCGCTCTCGCACCCGGCCTACTCCGGCGTGACGCTCGGTCTGGTCCACGGCGCGGCGCCGCACGCGTTCGTCCTCTGCCACCGCGCCGGCTCGACCGAGATCGAGGGCTATCCGGGCCACCCGCTGCCGAGCCTCCCGGACCTGGTCGAGTTGCACGAGCGGATCGCGCTGCCGCTCCGCCCGGCCCGGGTCGCCTGCCTCGCGCTCAACACGGCGCACCTGGGCGAAGCCGAGGCGCGCGCCGCGATCGCCGCCGCAAGCGAGGAGACCGGCCTCTCCGCCGACGACCCGGTCCGCTTCGGCGCCGGCCCCCTCCTCGACGCCGTCTTGCAGACGCTCGAGGCTAAAGCTCCGGCGCAGGCCGCCGATCACTGACGGCGAATGCCGCTTCATTCTCGCCGCCCGACGTGCAACCCTAGAGGCGGGTCGAACCGAACAGGAGGGACGTTGACGAGGATCACGAGCCTGATCGCCTTTGCCTGCGCCGCGCTGGTTCTGGCCGGCAGCGCGCGCCCGGCGCTCACGGTCGGGGTGAGCGAGGACCGGGGCAAGGACACGACCGCAACCGCCGCCCAGTTCTTCCAGACGCTCCAGGACGTCGGGCTGGCCCAGAACCGGGTCTCGATCGTCTGGAACCCCGCGCAGCCGTCGTCGATCGCGCAGGAGCAGGAGATCAAGAACTGGCTGCCGCTGGCCCAGACGGCGGGGGTCAAGGTCGTCTTCGCGGTGTCCGCCCACAACGCTCGCGACTTCTCGTCGTCCTCGGGCGCGATCGCGCAGTTCGCAGCCTTCCTGCAGACCGTCGCGCACGCCTTCCCGACGGTGAAGGACTACGTGATCGGCAACGAGCCGAACCAGCCCTTGTTCTGGCTGCCGCAGTACGACACCGGCGGCAAGCCGCTCGCGGCCGCGGCCTACGAGCCTGTGCTCGCGCAGTCGTATGACGCCCTCAAAGCGGTCGACACGACCATCAACGTGATCGGCATCGGCCTCTCGCCGCGCGGCAACGACAACCCGTCCGCCAAGAGCAACATCTCCCGCTCCCCGGTTCGCTTCCTGCACGACCTCGGGGTCGCCTATCGGAACAGCGGCCGGGCGAAGCCGCTGATGGACCAGCTCGCGTTCCACCCCTACCCGGCGCGCAACATCGACCTGCCCCAGACCGGCTACACCTGGCCGAATGCGGGGCTGCCGAACCTGAACCGGATCAAGCAGGCCGTCTGGGACGCGTTCAACGGCACGGCGCAGCCGATCTTCAAGGAAGCCGGCAAGACGCCGTTCAGCCCGCCGCTCCAGCTCGACCTCGACGAGCTCGGCTGGCAGGTCGCGCCGCTCCCGCCGCTCGCCGGCATGTACACCGGCACCGAGAACGTTCCGACGATCGACGAGGCAACGCAGGCGACGTACTACACCGAGTCGATCCAGAGTGTCGAGTGCGACCCGACCGTCGCCTCGCTCAACTTCTTCCTGCTGGCAGACGAGCCCGAGCTCACGCGCTGGCAGAGCGGCCTCGAGCGCGTCGACGGCTCGAAGCGGCCCTCCTACGACGCGGTCAAGAAGGCGATCCACGACTCGGGCGGGACGTGCCAGAGCGGGCTCGAGGCCGTCTGGAAGCACACCGGCGGTGTTCTCTACCCGGTCGTGGGCTGGGGCGACCTCAAGCACGTCCGGCCTGCGCGCAACACGAAGTGGGCCTTCAAGGCGGGCGCACAAGAGGAGGCGGTCTTCAAGGCGGCGGTCTTCAAGGCCACGACGAGCAAGGCAAAGATCCTGAACGTGCTGCGCCGTGGCCAGCCGAAGGCACTGCTGGTCGCGCGCGGGACGATCAGGGCAAAGAACCGCGTCGTCGTCCTCCCGCAAAGCAGGCTCAAGGCCGGGCGCTACGTCTTCGCGATCCTGATGCAGGCGACCATGAACCCCGCGCGCACGACGCTCGTCGTGAGCCGGCCCTTCCGGGTCCGATGAGCGATCCGAGGGCGGCGCGGCTCGCTGAGCTGATCGTCGGGTACTCCCTCGAGCTGCAGCCGGGCAAGGTCCTGAGGGTCGACGCGGCCGAGCCGGGGATTCCGCTCGCGGTCGAGCTCTACCGGGCGGCGCTGCGCGCCGGAGCGCACGCCTACGTAGAGGTGGAGCTCGAGAGGCTGAACGAGCTGCTGATCAAGGAGGGGAGCGGCGACCAGCTCGACTTCGTCCCGCCGGCGGCCGAGATCGAGGTCGACCGCCTCGACGCGATCGCGACGATTTGGTCAGAGGGCAACACGCGCGCGCTCGGTGAGGCTCCGCCCGAACGGCAGCAGCGGCTGATGGCGGCGGAGCGGAAGCTGATCACCCGCCGCTGGGGCCGGATCGCGAAAGGCGAGCTGCGCTGGTGTGGCGCGCTGTTCCCGTCGCAGGCCCACGCACAGGACGCGGGGATGTCGCTCGCGGAGTACGAGCGGTTCGTCTACCGCGCCTGTCATGTCGAGGAAGATGGCGACGCGGTCGGGCACTGGCAGGCGACACGCGACGAGCTCGCGCGCCGGGCCGAGCAACTCCGCGATGTTCGTGAGCTGCGGATCGTCGGGCCCGACACCGATCTGCGCGTGGCCGTGGAGGGACGTTCCTGGGACGCGGCCGATGGGCGCTACAACCTGCCCGACGGCGAGGTCTACACGAGCCCCCTCGAGGGGGAGACCGAAGGCGAGATCGCGTTCGCATTCCCCGCGCTGTTTCAGGGGCGCGAGATCGACGGCATCCGCCTGCGCTTCGAGGAGGGCAGGGTCGTCGACGCGGAGGCCCGCAGCGGCGGCGACTTCCTCGACGCGGTGCTCGACCTGGACGAGGGCGCGCGACGGCTCGGCGAGGTCGCGTTCGGGCTGAACTACGAGATCGACCGGTTTACCAACAACACGCTTTTCGACGAGAAGATCGGCGGGACGATGCACGTCGCCCTCGGGGCCTCGTTCAAGGAGCTCGGTGGCACGAACGATTCCGCGCTGCACTGGGACATGGTCTGCGACCTCCGCGAGGACGGTGAGGTCTTCGCCGACGACGAGCTCATCTGGAAGGCGGGACGATTCATCGCGGCGTGACTTGACACGAACATGTGTTCGCTCTATCATGGCGAACACATGTTCGGGAAGATCATTCTGATTGCAGCGCTGGCCCTGA
>VAWL01000110.1 GCA_005883965.1 Actinomycetota bacterium | reverse complement strand
CGACTGGTACGACTACTCGGCCAAGTACGACGAGGGCGGCATGGACCTGATCGTGCCGCCGCGTTTCGATCAGAAGACGATCGAGCGCGTGCAGGAGCTGGCTGTCGGCTCGTTCGTCGCCGGCGAGTGCGAGGGAATGGCGCGAGTCGACTTCTTCGTGCGGGGCGAAGGCGAGGTGCTGCTGAACGAGCTGAACACGATCCCCGGCTTCACCGCGACGAGCGTCTACGCGAAGCTGTTCGAGGCGTCCGGAATCCCATACGCCGAGCTCGTCGACCGCCTCGTCCAGCTCGCGCTGGAGCGGCACGAGCGCCGCTCACGGCTCAGCTATTAGCCTCCCGGTCTCCGTGACCTGCCAGCCGAGCCCCATCGACTCGAAGATGTGGACCGCTTGCTCGACCATCGCTTCGTCGTCACGGACGATCCCGAGCGTGCGAAGCGCGAACGGCTCGAGGTACCTCGACTTTTGATCCAGGAACGGCGTCGCCTCGCGCTCGGCCTCGTCGCGTCTCCGCGCAGCCGCGAGCAGATCGAGCCGCGCGGCGGCGCTCTGCAGCGAGAACCAGATACGGCTCTCCCCGAGATCGACCGGCCCGATCAGCGAGTCCACGTCCTCGATCTCGCCCCGTAGCAGGGCAAGACGTGCACGCGGTGCAGCAAGCATTGCGTCGTATCCCTCAGGCGCGATTTCCTGAGCACGCAGCTCGTACGCCTGGGCGGCTTCGGAGTCTCCGGTCGCTTCGGCGGCGGCGGCGAGAATGAAGAGCGAGCGCGCGTTGCGAACGCATGGCGTAGCGAGGTTCGCCTCGACTCGGGCTTCCGTCTCGCGGGCGATCTCAAGGGCTCTGGCCCACTCGGCTTGCGTCTCGTCGAGCTCGAGGAGCACTGCTGACCCGTGTAGTCGATGGTGAACGGAAAGCGGCTCCACCACAGCCTCGTGCGCCAGCGCCAGCTGTCGGGCCTCATCGAACCGACCGATCGCCGCGTGCGCGGTGACCGCGAACTCGTAGATGTCTGCGACGTGGTCGGGGTCGCTGATCTCGTCCAGCATGCCGAAACGCTTCTGCGCCCAGCCGAAGGCGGTCTCGAAGTCGCCGGCTCTGAATGCAGCCATGCACTCGCCTGCCCAGGCATAGCCCAAGAGCTCCGGCTCGCCGACCCGTTCGGCAAGCGCCGTCGCCTCCTCGGCGACCTCGGGCCGCGGATTGCTGAACCACAGGGAACGGGCGATCAGCGCCTTCGTCCGCGTGACGTTGTCCGATCCGGAGGATTCGAGCGCGCGGTCGACCCAGCTCTCGATGAGCTCCGGCTCCGGCAGCCTTCGCCACATCCCGCCTCGAAGCGCGGATTGGAACGCGAGCTCGCCGTACGTCTCAGCGGTGACGTCAGGGTTAGAGGAAACGTCGAGCGAGCGCTGCATTGCCTGAAAGAACGCATCGCCGTCGAACTTGAGCGCGTTAACCCTCCCAACCGTCCGCCAGAGCCGCGCCTGAGCCTCCCTCGCCGGCTCGAGGGCGAGAGCGCGGTGAAGGAGCGCGAGGGCATCGTCGAGCTCGAACCGCCCGAGCGCGAGCTCCCCCGCCCGCTCGAGCCAGAAGAGCGCCTTGTCCTCCAGGCGTTGCCGCTCACCATCGTCGTCACCCCACGCGAGGTCGACGTCCTCCGGTCGGACGGCCTCCGCGTAGTGGTGCGCCAGAAACGCAGCAAGCTCGTCGCGGTTGCCCAGGCGCTCGAGCCAGTCGGCGAACGCCGCGTGCAGACCCGCTCGCCGCGCTTTGGGCAGGGATGCGTAGGCGACCTCGCGGGTGAGCGCGTGCTTGATTGCGTATTCCCGCTCTCCCGCCATGCTCGACCCGCCGCGCCGGCGGATCAAGTCGCGTTCCTCGAGGATGCGCAGGTCCGGCTCCGCCTCGACGAGCTCGTAGATTGGCCCGCCCCAGAAGACGCGCCCGATGACGGCTGCAGCCTGGAGTGCCGCTTTCTCGGCTGGCTCGAGCAGGTCGATGCGGGCAGCGAGAACCGCGTGGACGGAGTCCGGCACAGCGAAGTCCGGCGGGAGCTCGTCCAGCGTCCAGCGGCCATTGGCGCGGCGCAGCGTGCCATGGTCGATCAGCATCCCGAGCAGCTCCTCGACGAAGAACGGATTGCCTTCGGCCCGCGCGACCACCAGCTCGCGGAGCTCTGACGGAAGCCCTCCGGAGAGGAGCTCGTCGAGCATCAGCACGGACTCGTCGGAAGAAAGCGGCTCCAGATCGAGCTTCTCGCCGGCGGCGCGCGTGCCCCAGCCAGGTCGGCGCTCGGTCAGCTCGGGTCGCGCGGTGACGACGAGCAGCAGCGGGCCGCGGGCGGTTGAGAGCACGTGCTCGAGCAGGTCGAGCAACTGGTCATCGGCCCAGTGGATGTCCTCGATCAGGAGCACGGCAGGCTGCTCAGCCGTGGCCGCCGTCAGAAACGCCGCCCACGAGTCCTGGAAGCGATCGCGCACGGCGAGCGGATGGAGGCCGCCTGCGACGTCGAGTCCGAGCGCCAGCCCTAGGATCTGCTGGTCGCCGAGCAGCTCGAGGGCCCGCTCGGGCGGATCGCTCTCGAGCAGCCCGAGGTGTTCGCGCAGCACCTCGCCCAGCGCCCAATACGCGATCCCTGCGCCGTACGACAGGCACCGCCCGGTCCGTCGGAGCGGCTCGGGATCCTGCCCGGCAAGCGATCCCCAGAGCTCTCGGATCAACCTCGTCTTCCCGACTCCTGCGTCTCCGAGCACCGTCACGAGCCGCGGGCGCAGCTCCTGAACCGCCGCCTGATACTCGCGGCGGAGCAGTTCAAGCTCTTCGTCCCGCCCGACGAATGCACGTGCCAGAGCGCCGAGGCCGCGCGGGCGCATGAGCGAGAGGGCACGGACGAGCCGCCGGCAGGGAACGTTCTCCGACTTGCCTTTCGCCTCGATTGCCTGCTTCTCGCCGAACTCGAAGGCGCCCCGGACCAGCGAGACAGTTCGCTCGCCTACGAGCACTTCACCGGGCGCCACCCCCTGCTCGAGCCGTGCCGCAACGTTGACCGGGTCGCCGGTGACGAATGAGCTCCCTTCACGCGGACGGCCGACCACGACCTCGCCGGTGTTCACGCCGATCCGCAGGTCGAGGCGGCTGTCGAGCTCGTGTGTCCGGTGCAGCATCGCCAGCGCCGCGTGCAGCGCGCGCTCGGCGTGGTCCTCGAGCGCGGCCGGGACGCCGAAGACCGCCATCACCGCGTCTCCGGCGAACTTCTCGATCGTGCCGCCCGCACGCTCGACCTCCTCGGACATTGCGTCGTAGAAGCGATCGAGGAGCGCGCGCGTCCGCTCGGGGTCCTGCGAGGCGCCGAGCTCGGTCGAGCCGACGAGATCGGCGAAGAGGACGGTGGCGACCTTCCGCTCGCCGCCGGTGAACGCGTCCTCGACCGGCGCCGCGCAGTTCGGGCAGAAACGGGCGCCGTCCGGGAGCTCGGCTCCGCAGTGGGCACAGGTCATGCCCGGATTGTTCCTCAGCCTCGGGCTGTGACCTCGTCCACGTGCACCTGGTCGTTCTGGCCGAGGTCGGTGATCCAGACGACGTAGTAACGCGCATTGGCGCCGTGCAACGTGAACTTGGTGCTTCTGGCGGCGGTCTGGGAGCCAGAGACGACGCTGGAGATCCCGGTCGGCGACGAGCCTGCCTTGATCTCCGCGGTGAAGCCGGGAGTGTCGGAGGTGACCGTGATCTCGGAGAGCTTTCGCGGCCGACCTGCGTCGAGAAGGAGCCCGACCCCCTGCTTGCCGATCGCGCTCAACGGGCTGTTGTAGTGCTCCGTCTCCCAGAAGGTCGTCGCGTTGCCGTCGGTCGCAAGCTTCGCGTCCTGGTCGTGCTCGCCGCCCGTCCCGAACGGGTCGTAGCCCGTCATCCCGAGGAGGTGGACGGCCTTTCCGGAGCCGCTGCCGCCGCTGTTGTCGATGCCGAGGCTCTTCTTGATCTGGGTCCGCGGCCCGTTGAACGCAAAGGCCGCCGCGAAGATCCCGGCCAGGACGGCGAGGCCCGCGAGCAGGAGGATCAGCGGCCAGATACTCGGGCGCTCGGCAGGCGCTCGCGGCGGGCGCCGCTTGCGGGGCGGCTGGTCCGGCTTGGGCGCGACGACGATCGTCTCGTCGGCGGGGCCCGTCCCGTTCTGCGGCTCGGCGAGCGACGCCTGCAGCTCCGAGGCGAAAGCGTCCATGGACGGGAAGCGGTCCCGCGGGCTCTTCGCCAAAGCGCGCCGGACGGCCGCGTCGAGCCGCGGCGAGACGTCGGGCCGCCGCTCGCGCACACTCGGCACGGGCTCGTTGATGTGGCGCATCGCGACCGCGACGAAATTGTCCCCGGTGAATGGCACCTCCCCGGTCAGCAGCTCATAGAGGACGATGCCGCCCTGGACGTCGAGGGAGCGGGCGATCCCGAAGTCGGTCACCTTTGCCTCGCCGCCCTCCGGCAGGAGCACGTTCTGCGGCTTGACGTCGCGGTGGACGAGCCCGTGCTGGTGCGCGAAGGCCAGCGCCCTCGCGATCTGCAGCGCGAGCATCACCGCGTCCTGCTCGGACAGCGGCGCCTCGCGGACGATCAGCTCCTTCAGGTTCTCGCCGTCGACGCACTCGAAGACGATGAACTGGCGGCCCTCCTGCTCGCCGCGGTCGATCACCGTGACGATGTTCGGGTGCGAGAGCTGCGCGACGGCGCGCGCCTCGTGCCGGAACCGCTCGACTTGCTCGTCGTCGTCTCCGAATTGCTCGTGCAGCACCTTCAGCGCGACGGCGCGCTCGAGCAGGCGGTCGTTAGCCCGGTAGACACTCGACATCCCGCCGGTGCCGATCAGCTCCTCGAGCTCGTACCGTTCCGCGATCAGCTCGCCGACCACGCCCAAAGTTTGCCCGTAACCGGTTGGACTAAGCCAGAGAAGCGTCCAGCGCCTGTTCCCAGACGTCGAGCGCCTCGTCGAGCTCGCCGTCGGAGATCACGAGCGGCGTCAGCACACGGATGCAGTTCGAGTAGATGCCCGACTTGAGCAGCAGCAGGCCGCGCTCGGCCGCCGCCTCGACGACCGCGCTGGCCAGGTCGGCCGCCGGCTCTTTCGTCGCGCGGTCGGTCACGAGCTCGATCGCGAGCATCGCGCCGAGGCCGCGCACGTCGCCGATCGCGTCCCAGCGGTCCTGCCAGGAGAGCATCCGGGAGCGAATCGTGTCGCCGATCGCCGCCGCCCGGGCCGACAGGCCCTCTTCCTCGAACACGTCGAGGACGGCGAGCGCGGCCGCCTGGGCGACCGGGTTGCCGACGTAGGTGCCGCCGATGGCCGAGTCGCCGGGCGCGTCCATGATCTCGGCCTTGCCGACGACCGCCGAGAGCGGCAGGCCGTTGGCGATCGACTTCGCGATCGTGACCAGGTCGGGCTCGATGCCCGCATGCTCGATGCCCCACATCGCGCCGGTGCGGCCGTAACCGGTTTGCACCTCGTCGACGACCAGCACGATCCCGTTCTCGTCGCAGAGCCGGCGCACTCCCTGCAGGAACTCCGGCGGCGCGACCACGAAGCCTCCCTCGCCCTGCACCGGCTCGATCACGATCGCCGCGACGGTCTCGGCCGCGACCTGCGTGACGAGCGCCCGCTCGAGCGCCGCCAAAGCCTCGGCTGCGGACGGGCCGCGGTATTCGTTCGGGTAAGGCACGCGGTAGACCTCGGGCGCGAACGGCCCGAGCCCGGCCTTGTAGGGGTGCGTCTTCGAGGTGAGGCTGAGCGCGAGCAGCGTTCGGCCGTGGAAGCCGCCCTCGAACCCGATCACCGCGGGCCGGCCGGTAAACGAGCGCGCGAACTTGATCGCGTTCTCGACCGCCTCGGCGCCCGCGTTGAAGAACGCGGCCTTGGCGGGCTTGCGCACGGGCGCAAGCTCGCAGAGGCGCTCGGCGAGGGTCACGTAGACCTCGTAGGGGACGATCGTGAAATCCGTGTGCGAGAAGCGTGCGAGCTGCTCCTGCGCAGCCGCGACCACCTGCGGGTGCGAATGGCCGACGTTCAGGCAGCCAACGCCGCCGGTGAAGTCGATGAACGTGTTGCCGTCGACATCCGTGACCGTCGCGCCGTGTCCCTCCTCGACGACCACGGGCAGGAAGATCGACAACGGCTCGGCGACGACTCGCTCCTTGCGCTCGAGGATCTCCCGCGACCGCGGGCCTGGGATTTCCGTCTTCAGCTCGATCGACCGCGTGACCGCCATACGCTGACCTTACAGAAGCGCGCGGCGGTTGTGCATACCTGCATAGCGCCCATTCATCATGGCGCGAGCGCGTCGGGCGTGTACGCCCCTTCCGGGTTCCAGAGCAGGAAGCCGCCGGTGTGGTGGGCGCGCGCGGCAGCGATCTGCAGCTCGACGTCGTTCAGCGTGTAGGTGCGGCCGAGCGAGAAGTCCTGCAGCCACGGCACGATGCGCGTCTTGCGGCCCTCGAGCGCCCGCTGGAAGTCGGAGAGCGACCGCGACACGACCTGCCCAGGCGCGTCGTTCGGCTGTGCGATCCCGTATTCGCCCGCGTTGTAGTGCGACGGATAGACCATCGGATAGACGGCGTCGATGTACCGCGAGAGCCGGCGCGGGGCCTGGCCGATCCCGAGGTCGCGGGTCGCCGAGAGCCCGAAGACGTCCATCCCGACACGCACTCCGAGCGGGTGTAGCCGATGGACGGCGTACTGCGCGAAGGCGGGAATCGTCCAACGCATCGGCTGCGGGTGCGGGCCCGGGTAGCGGATAATCGAGAGGTCGCCGTCGCTCGGGAAGCGCACGTAGTCGAACTGGATCTCGTCGAAGCCGGCTTTCGCGGCGGCGGTGGCGACGTCCACGTCGTAGCGCCAGACCCGGCGGTCGTACGGGTTGGTCCAGCCGAGGCCCGCGTTGTTCAGCCAGAGGGAGCCGTCGCTGCGATGCACCGCCAACTCGGGCCGCTTCGCCGAGAGCACAGGATCCTCGAACGTGACGACGCGGCCGATCAGGTAGATCCCGTGCTCATGCGCCAGGCGCACGACCTTCTTCGCGTCGTAGTACGGGGCGGAGGCTCCGACCTGGTGCGCCAGCGGCACGCGCGGGTGGTCGAAGCCGACACGCCCGTTCTCGTCCTTGACGTCGAGCTCGATCGCGTTCAGGCCCGGGATGACGAAGTACTGCTGAAGCTTCCCGGGCAGCGAGGCCAGCGCCATCGTGACGTGCACGCCGCGGATCTGGTCCGGGACGGGCGGCCCGCCGTTCGCACGGGCCACGGTATGGGGCCGCTTCGCCGAAGGGGCGGCCGCCTGCTTGCCGCCGCCGCCGCCGACCGCCCGCGCGCCGAGCGCAATGCCTGCAACGAGAGCCAGCAGCACGGCCACGGCGACCGTCCGCCGGATCCGAACCTGACGCCTGCGCCGGGCTCGCCGGCGCTCGCGGGCTGCAGCATTCCGGTCGGGCGCGTCCATCGAAAAGGGGCACAAGCATATGCCCTTCGTAGAATCGCCCCGTGGTTCTCTCCGACCGGACGATCCGCCGGCTGCTCGAGGAAGGGCGCATCGGCATCGACCCCTACGACGCGGGGCTGCTACAGCCGTCCAGCGTCGACGTCCGCGTCGACCGCTTCTTCCGCGTCTTCCACAACGCGCGCTACCCGTTCATCGACGTCAAGGAGCCGCAGGAGGACCTGACCGAGCTGGTCGAGGTCGCCGACGACGAGCCCTTCATCCTCCACCCCGGCGAGTTCGTGCTCGGGTCGACGCTGGAACGGATCACCCTCCCCGACGACCTGGTCAGCCGCCTGGAGGGCAAGAGCTCACTTGGCCGGCTGGGCCTGCTGATCCACTCGACCGCCGGCTTCATCGACCCCGGCTGGGACGGGCACGTGACGCTCGAGCTCTCGAACGTCGCCAACCTCCCGATCACGATCTACTACGGGATGAAGATCGGCCAGCTCTCGTTTGTGCAGCTCACCGAGCCCGCCGAGCACGTCTACGGCGACGGCTCGCTCGGCTCGAAGTACCAGGGCCAGAAGGGCCCGACGCCGAGCCGTTACTGGCAGAACTTCAGCTAGCGCTCGGCTGCGGTGAAGCCCATGAACGATCGCTAGAAGTGGTCGAGACCTATTGGCCGGGGCGCCCTAGATGCGTGGCCAATGGCGGTCTCTTGGGCGTTGTTGCGAACTGCTTCGCGGCGGTTTCGCTGTTGCGGTCACGGGACTGCGTGACCGCCGGCGCCCCAGCGGCCGCTCCGGAGCCGGCGCAGGCCTAAGTCAGGCTGGGCGGAGCCGCGTTGTCGGGGGAGCTATCCCGCAGCGGCCCCGAAGAAGTCGATGAGCAGCTGGTTGACGCGCTCAGCCTCGTCGTGATGCACCCAGTGCGATGCACCGATCAGGCGCTCCACGCGGTCGAGGTTGGGCACGTCGTCTCGCTCGGGCTCGGCAAGGTCCGAGCCGAGATAGGCATCGTCTTCACCCCAGATCACCAGTGTCGGCGCCGAGAGCGGGCGAATCGCTGCCGCGGCTTCCTTCTGGGACGACCTGACCGAGGCGCGGTAGTAGTTGATCATCCCGGCCGCTGCCCCCGGCTGCGACCACGCCTCGATGTAGCGCTCGATTTCCTCCGGCGAGTACGGCGGGCTCGCGTCGTGCAGGAAGTGCCGGAAGAAGTGCCAGTCGTTGGCGTGGACCACGTGTTCGGGCAAGTCCGGCACCGCGAAGAAGAAGAAGTACCAGGACTTCCGTAGCTGACTCGGGTGGTGCAGTCCCTCCTGGAGCCGGCGCGGATGGGCCGCGTTGAGGATGGCGAGCCGGTCGACCACCTCGGGGTGGTTCATCGCAACCGTCCAGGCGATGGACCCGCCCCAGTCGTGACCGACCAGCAGCGCGGATTCCTCACCCAGCTCTCCGATCAAGCCGCGGATGTCGTCGGCGAGCAGGTCGACGGCATAGTCCTTGAAGCCTTCTGGCTTCGAGGACAGGTTGTAGCCACGCGTGTCGGGAACGACGACCCGGAAACCCGCCGCTGCAAGCGGCGCGATCTGCAGCCGCCAGCCGAACCAGAACTCCGGAAAGCCGTGCAGCAGAACGATCAGCGGGCCTTCACCGGCCTCGACGTAATGCAAGTTCACATCGCCGATCTCGGCGTAACCCTCCCGAAGCTCGATCCCGACGTCAGGGAGCACGCTGGTGGTACTCATGAGGACCTCCGTGGGTAGTTGGACTTGGGCACTCAGCGAACCGACGCGAACGTGGCGCGTAGTTCCTCGGAGAAGAGCTGCGGCTCTTCCCAGGCGGCGAAGTGGCCGCCCCG
Organism: Actinomycetota bacterium; assembly: GCA_005883965.1. Taxonomy (GTDB): domain Bacteria; phylum Actinomycetota; class Thermoleophilia; order Gaiellales; family Gaiellaceae; genus AC-32. The sequence continues at coordinate 516 of VAWL01000110.1, read as the reverse complement.
GTCGACTTCGTTGAAGTAGATGACATTCGGGTAGCTCGCCTCGACCCAGCTGCGCGGAGTCCGCCAGATCTCGCCCGGGAAGGTCGTGAAGCCGACCGGGATCGGTGGCGGCGGCAGGGGCTGGCGACCCGCAGCCGGTGCGTCCGGCCCGTAGGCCTCCCAGTACGACCGGGCCGCGGAGGCGCCGGTGCCCGTCAGCCAGTACGCCGTGATGTTGTCCAGGACGTTGTCCCGGGTGAGGTTGCCCGAGGGTTGCCCGTCGACGAACGCGTGGGCGATCTTGTAGTACGCGTCGGTGTCGTGGTCGATCATCCAGGCGGCCAGGGCGACGGGGGAGTCGAGCAGGGCGTAGCCGATCGTCTGAGGGCGGGTGGCCATCTCGACGAAGTAGCCGTTTCCGGACCGCTGGAAGGTGGCGATCTGCGCGGCCGCGGCGCGTTCCTCGTCGGTGTCCGTCGGCATGGTGCCGCTCAGCGCCGGCACGAGCAGGTTCGTGTGGATGCTGATCAGCCCGTC
>VAWL01000109.1 GCA_005883965.1 Actinomycetota bacterium | reverse complement strand
CCGCGTGGAGCAGGTGCGCGACGCGGTAGGTGAGGACACGGGTCTTGCCGGAACCGGCGCCGGCGATGACGAGCAGAGGGCCCTCGGTGGCCAGAACCGCCTCTCGTTGTGCCGGGTTGAGATCGGCGAGATAGGACTCAGGCGACGCGACGGCCACGCGTCGATGCTAGCGGCCGAGCCGGGAGGCGCCGGCGACCGTCGCGGCCGCAGGGCTAGTCGGACGTGAACAGGGTCAGCTGCATCCCGTCCGGTGTACGCACGCGAGCGTTGCGGTCGCCCCACGGTGTCGTCACCGGCGGGGCCACTTGATCCGCGCCGGCCGCAATTAGGCGCTGCGCGGTCTCCTCACTGTCGGCAACCTCGACCGCCAAGCGGACCGCGCCGGAGACGCGCTTGCCGGCCTCGACGTCGTCGATCACTGCGGCCTGGCGCTCGTCCAAGAGCTCCAGCGTCCCGCGGGGGACCTCGAGCAGAACGACCCGCCCGTCATCCGAGCTCCAGTCGGCCGTCTGCTCGAGACCCAGCGCGTCGCGGTAGAAACGCAGCGCCTGGTCGAAGTCGTCGACCGTCAGCGCAACGCGCATCTCCTTCACGTCAGGCAGCGTTCTCCTCGACCTCGAGCAGGATGTTCCCGTCCGGATCGCGGAAGAAGAACATCCGCGGGACCGGGCCCTCGCCGCCCATCGGGTCGTCGACGTCCACCCCGCGCTCCTTCAGCGCCGCGTGGTCGGCGTCGAGGTCGGTGGTCGTGAACACGACGGCGACCTGGTCGTTGTGCGGCGTCTGTCCGGGCCGCGGCGGCATCAGCGCGACGGCCGCCCCGTCAGCCGAGGGCGCCACCTCGAGCCAACGGTCGCCTTCTCCGAACGGCATGTCCGCGCGCACCTCGAAGCCGAGCGTGCCGGTGTAGAACTCGAGCGACTTGTCCTGGTCGCTGACCGGGACGATCACGCGGCCGAGCTGGGTGATGTTCGTTGCGGTTGCCTGTGGCATGGGAGCCTCCTTGGTCGGGTCGATCATAAAGACCGCCCGGCTGCTAGAAACTCATCGCATGGGCTATGCGTTCGGGACGATCGACGAGCTGGGCGACGGCGTCTTCCGCAAGGTGCGGCAGGAGCTCGGCGTCAAGGCGTTCGGCGTCAACGTGCTCGTGATCCCTTCCGGGGTGGTCGCGAGGCCGCACTACCACGAGGAGCAGGACGAGCTGTACTTCATCCACGCGGGGCGGGCGAAGTTCGCGCTGCCGGGCGAGTCGCGTGAGCTCGGCCCCGGCGGTCTCTGCCATGTCGAGTCGACCACGCCGCGCCAGGTGACGAGCGTCGGCGACGAGGACCTGGTCATGCTGGTCGTCGGCGCGAAGGACGGCTACGTCGGCCGCGACGGCGCGCCCGCGGATCCGAGCAAACTGGGCTAAAAACGGACGGCGGCGCGGCTGAGCTGTCCGACTCGGCGGCCGTAGAGCGCGAGGCCGACGAGCGCGGCCGCTCCAGTGGCGAGGCTCCCGGCCGCGGGCGTGAAGACGCTCGCTGCGATCGCCGTGTCGCCCCCGTGGCCGCCCATCGCGAGCGCGCCGATCGCCGCGCCCTGATAGATGCCGACGTTCCCGGGCAGGGCGGGCATCGTGTTGGCGAGACCGGTCACGACCATGTAGAGCAGCGCCGCGCCGATGCCGACGTGGACGCCGACCGCGTGGAGAAGGAAAAGGACGCCGAACCAGCGCGCGACCCAGGTCACGACGAGGATCAGGCCGGCTCGGAGCATGATCCGCTTCGGCGCGGCGGCTCCGGCGAAAAATGCGCCGACTCCGTCGGGTAGGCGGTGCGACAGCTTGGCGTGCAGAAGGGAAACCAGCAGCAGACCGCCGGCCGCGACCGGGAGGCCGACGACCATCGTCACCTTCGCCCAGACGGGAACCGGCAGGAAGAAGGCGGAGCCCGCACCGACGAGCACGAAGGCGATCATCTCCAGCAGGTGCGCGCAGAGCAGGCTGCCTCCCGCGCGCGAGAAGCCCGGCCAGCGCGGGCCGGCGGTGACCTTGAGCACGGCGACCTTCGAGGCCTCGCCGAGCCGGCCAGGAAGAACTGTGTCGAGGAACGAGCCGACCGAGCTGGCGGTGTACATGGCGCGGAAGCCGATCTCGGGTTGGCGCACGGTCGAGGTCCAGGCCAGCGCGCGTAGCGGCTGCACCGCCGCGCAGATCGCGAGCCCGGCGAGCAGGAAGCGCCAGTCGGGCGTGGCCGCGGCGCGGATGGCGGTGGTACCCGTCCGCTGGACGAGCAGCGCGACACCGGCCAACGAGACCAAGCCGACCACGATTGCGATGCTTCGGCGCCCCACCTTCACCTTCACGGCATCGGCAATTCGCCGCGGCGAGGCGAACCCCTGGAAGGGTGAGTCCCACGAACGCGTCTTCGAGGTGGTCGCTCGCATCGCGCCGGCCACGCGACTCCCAAGATCGGGCGACCTCCGACCACGGTACCAGTACGGTCAGAATCCCGCCGATGGCCTCGCTGGACGAGCTTCGGGAGCGGCGGGCATTCGAGTGCCGCCTGACGCCCGACCGGGCGCTCGGCTCGCTCGACGAGGCGGAGGCGTTCCTGCTCGACCGCGGGCTTCTGACCCGCACCGCCGACTGCGCGCTGCCGAGCCTGTTCGAGGCCTGCCACGAGGAGCCGTACGCGCCGGCGAGCCCGGGCTTCGGGCAGTGGCCGCGGACGAAGTTCCCCTGGTTCGGCGAGCTCGGCGCCCGCGGCTACCTCGTGCTCGGCGTACACCGCGGCAAGAACCTGCTCGTCACCGGCGAGGTGGCTGCGCTACTCGACCCGGTCTGCCGCGCGGAGCTCGAGCGGCTCGGCGACGACCCGCTGTTGCGACATCTCGCCGAGGCGGGGCCTTCCGAGCTGGAGGACCTCCAGCTCGAGCTGGGGCTGAAGCCGAAGGAGCTGAAGTCGCTGCGCTACCCGCTCGAGCGCTGCGGCGCTGTCGTCTCGCGCAGCATCGTCTACGAGGAGCCGCACCGGCACACGAGCGTGCTCTCGCGCTGGGACCAGGTCGTGCCAGAATCGAGCGAAGGCGGCTTCGAGGACCTGGTGGTCGCCGGGGTGCGCGCCGCGATCGTTGCACCCGAGGAGGAGTTGCGGCAGTGGTTTTCCTGGCGCTGGTACTGGGACGACGACCTCGTCGAGCGACTCGTCGCGGAGGGCCGGCTCGTGCGACCCGAGCCTGGCTGGGTGGCGACGGCCTGATCCGCGAGAACGCGACGAGGTTCGCGCAGCCCGCTTAGGATGCCGGGCCCAGCCGCCGGAGAGTTCCGTCCAGGAAGATCGTCCACAGGCTGTCTCCTGCGAACGCAAGCGCGGAGCCGATCTTGGCCCGCACACGCCTCACGGGCCTTCCAGTCCGTGGGTCGATGCGCTCGACGCTCGAACCACCTGATCGAGCCACCCATAGCGATCCCTTGCCGAAGGCCACAGAAAGCGGCCCGGGCGGGAGCGGCGAGAATCCCTTTACCTCGCCATCTCTGTAACCGACGCGAACGAGCACGTTCCGGCCGGTGTAGACACCGCCCGACGTCTCGTCGCCTATCACGAGCACACCGATCGCCGCCGGGACGACCATGCCGGCGTCGAAGCGCCCGGCGGCGAGCGGGATCCGGATCCGCGCGACTGCTGGCCTGGTCCGGGGGTCGACGCGATAGACGCCCGCGAGACTCTCCGATACCCAGACCCTCCCTCGACCGGCCGCCATGCCGCCGAATGCGTCGAGCGGAAGCCGCACGGTCGAGATAACTCGGCGAAGGGAAGGGTCCACGCGGGCAAGCGCGCCTCGGTCAGTGACGATCCAGACAGCCCCTGCCCCGGCCGCGACGTCCTCCGGCAAGAACCTGTTGTCGCGAGCCGTGAAGCGAAACGGCAGTTTGAGCTTCAGTCTCCGCACGGCCCGCGTCCGGAGATCTATCCGGCGAACCGCGTCTCGCCAGAAGTCCGTCGCATACACGGCTTTCGACCCAACCGCTATCGCGCCCGGGCGCCGAAGCCGGATCGATTCGACAACGCGGACTCTCTGCGGGTCGATGCGGACGATCCTGCCGATCGCATTATGCGCTTCACCGCTGCAGCCGGTGTCGCACGTCAGGACCCACAACGAGCCACGGGCGGCGACGAGCTCAAGTGGTTCGCCCCTGAGGGACAGCGATCCCTCGGCCGAACGCTCGTCTCGGACAGGCGCTGCGGCCGCGAGGACCAGCGGCGCCAAGCTAAGGAGCAGAGCACGGCGAAGCATCTCAAACGGATACGGCCCTGCGCGCCGTTCAGGTCCTCTGCCGGAGCGGGGCTAGAACGGAAAGGCGCGCCGGTGAAGCGCCGGCAAAACCTGCGCCGTCACCCAGACCGGCGTCGTCGCGTAGTGGGCCGAGTAGCGGAAGCTCCCGTCCTTGCGGCGCAGGCGGCTCAGGTAGGCGAGGGCGCCGCGCGGCGGTTTGCGACCAGCGGCGGCGTAAGCCTGGATCGCCCAGGCCGTCGACTGCGCATCCGAGCCGCGGCCCGGGGTCAGCTCGAAACCGCCGTCGCGCTTGTGGCGCCGGCCGAGGTAGGCGAGCGCGCGCCGGATCGGCGAGCCCTTCACGCCGGCCGCCTGCAGCGCCTCGACCGCGGCGGCGGTGTCGTTCGAGTCGGGCTGCCCGCCCGGGTTCCACGCGAAGCCCCCCGAGCGGGCCTGGTGGCGGATCAGGTAGCGCACCGCCGGCTTCGGAGCGCGCTCATGCGCCTGCCGCAGCGCCAGAATCCCCCACGCGGTCGAGTTGATCCCGGGGCCGATCGCCCCGTTCGGTCGCTCGGCGCTCTGGATGCGGACGAGCAGCGCGCCAGGCCTCGTGCCGAGAACGCTCTCGGCCATTGCCGCGAGCTCGATCTCGGTCACGGTTTCAAGGTTGCCCTCGTGCGCCTGCAGGTAGCCGAGCGTGTTCGCGTTCGGGTGCGCGCCCGCCGCCCGCAGGCCGAGGACGGCCCAGGCGGTCAGCTGCGGGTACGGCGTCCCGCCGGGCTCGGCGAAGCCGCCGTTCGCAGCCTGCCGGCTCTCGAGGTACGTGACCGGCGTCGCGATCACGCCCAGACCACCTCGGCCTTGAGCCGCCGCGCGTAGCGCTCGAGCAGCCGTCGTAACTCCGGGCCGATCGCCAGCGCCAGGACGAAGTTCCCGGTCGCGTGGGCGGCGTCGAACCAGATTCCGCGGCCGGTGAGCGCGACGAACGCCTGCCACGTGTGCGGGTAGAAGCTAAGCCATTCCCAGACGTTCATGACCGCGTCGAACGCGAAGCCGAGCACGAAGCAGGTCAGAGCGAGCGGCAGCCGCCTCCGCAGCACTCTCGCGCCGAGGCCGCCGATCAGCCCGCAGCCGCCCCAGGCCAGCATCTGCCACGGGGTGTAGGCGCCCTGGCCGAGGTACAGGTTCGAGATGAGCGCGGCCAGCGCGCCCACGCACGCGCCGGCACGTGGGCCGAGCGCCACCCCGGCAACGACCGTGATCGTCGTCACCGGCTGCACGTTGGGGATCGCCGCGAACAGGATCCTCCCCGCCGCCGCCGCGGCGGCGAGCGTCCCGACGAGCGCCAGCTCCTTGCTC
>VAWL01000108.1 GCA_005883965.1 Actinomycetota bacterium | reverse complement strand
CGTGCGATCGCCGCCAGAGCCGCGCTCGGCGCGAACCATTTGAACAGTACGTCGCCGGTGCTGTCCGCACGTCGCGTGAAGCCGAAGGCGGCGACCGCGAACAGGATCGCGCACGCCAGTTGAGCGACAAGAAGGGGGTGCGCGCCGATCGGATGCGGAATCCCGGCCGGCGGGAGCTTCGTGGTCGGAGCGATTCCGAGCGGGAGCCGCGCCTCGAACACGCCGGCCAGAATCGCGCAGACCGCGTACACCACTGCACTGACCAAAAGCGCGATGCCGGCGGCTCGGGCCGGATTCCAGAGCTGGCGCCGCGGCATCACCGACGAGAGAGCCAGCGTGGCGGCACCGAGGAGTGTCCCGACCAGCGACGTCCAGGCCGAGAACCGCATCGAATCGGTGCTGAGCAATGACCACGGCATGGCTGAGAAGACCAGGCTGGCGCAGGCGAGGAAGCCAAGCCCGATGGCCAGCGCGAGGTCGTCCAGTTGGCCGGTGCGGCGGAAGCGGCCGAATACCAGGAAGGCCGCCAGCAAGCCGATCATTCCGCACGCCGTCTCGATGGTGGCGTGAAGCGGTCCGCTCCGATAGGCGAAGTGTAAGAACGAGAGCGCCATGACCGCCGCGGTCAGGCCGCCGGCCAGATCCGCTGCAGCCAGCGTCAAATAGCGCGCGCGAAGCCGCATGAGCATTGAGTACCACGCCTAGCAGCGGCTGTGACCATCCGAAACGCGGGTCACGCCTAGACGTACGGCCCCGTCGGCGCAGTTGGTTACAAATTAGGCAAGGCGCACGCAGGTGAGCTGCAGCTGGGCGAGCACCTGCCCCACGCCTCCGTTCGCGATCGTCCACTTGCCGGCGCGGCCGACGGCAGCGGAGCCGCCGAGTGTCAGCTTCGGCGCGAGCGTGTAGCCGGTTGCAAGCGCCACCCAGCCGGACAAGCAGGAGCGCTTGAACGTATGGAGGCCCGGCTGCACGGGCGTCGTCCGGGTCGTCACCTTGACCTGGAGGCGACCGGGCTCTGAGCCCGCGGGCCGCACGAGCGTCACGCAGTTCCCGTAGAGCACCGCGGCGTGCGGCTTGCTGTCCGTGTTCCGCACGTCGAACCCGAACCGCTTCAGGTCCGAGCTCTGGCTGCGCAGCTCGAGCGGGCTCCCGCCGAAGCCTGCCAGCGCCTTCCCCCTCCGCGGAGCGAGGTCGACCCCGCCGCCCGCAGGAACCGTCCCGTTCGGACACTGGATCACGACGAGCTTCTGCCCCTTGGCGGGAACGAGCACCGGCTTCGTCTTCAGCCGGACGAGCTTCAGGCGTGGCTTCCCGCTCAGGGCCCGGATCTTGCGGCAGGCGACGGCGACGCTGATCGTCCGGTCCGGGTTCGTCGAGGGGTTCCCGAAGCGGAAGACGAACGCGCGCGCCCCGGCGGGGCGGAGCGAGAGCGTCGTCACCCCGGGCGCAGCCTTCGAGACCCCGGCGCTGACCGCGAAATACGCGGCCGGACAAGTGACCGTGAAGGTCCTGATCGAGTCCGACGGAAGCGACGCGCTGTGGTAGACGGTCGGGGCCAGGACGACCTGGGAGATCGCGGCGGGCACAGCCACCAGCGCCCCGGCCGCACACAGCCAAATGACCCACTTTCGCATCGCCGCAGTCCTCCTTGGAAACCGTATAACAGCGCGGCCTTAGAATCGAGGGCGTGATCCTCGTCACCGGTGGAACCGGATTCGTCGGGCCGAAGGTCGTGCACGCGCTGCGGGCGGCCGAGAAGCCGGTCCGCTGCCTCGTCCGCAAACCATCGGAGACGCTCGCCGCGTGGGGCTGCGAGCTCGTCGAGGGAGACATGACCGACTCGGCAAGCCTCCGCCGCGCGGTCGAGGGCTGCGACGCGGTCGTTCACCTGGTCGCGATCCGGCAGGGCCGGGAGGAGCAGTTCCGGCAGGTGATGGAGCAGGGCACGCGCGACCTGGTCGCCGCGGCCGCCGACGCCCGCGTGCGCCGCTTCGTCCTGATGAGCGCACTCGGGACGAGCGAGGAGACGAAGGACCTCGTGCCCTACTACCACGCGAAGTGGGAGCAGGAGGAGACGATCGCCGGTTCGCCCCTCGAGCACGTGATCTTCCGCCCGAGCTTCATCTTCGGCCGCGACGGCGGCATCCTGCCGACCTTCGCGAAGCTCGCGAAACTGACGCCGGTGACGCCGGTCATCGGCTCGGGCAAGCAGCGGATCCAGCCGATCTGGGTTGACGACGTCGCGGCTTACTTCGCCGCCGCGATCGACAAGCCGGAGGCCGCGGGGCACACGTTCGAGCTCGGCGGGCCCGACATCGTCAGCTGGAACGAGTTCTGGGACCGGCTGAAGAAGGCGCAGGGCATCCGCCGGCCGAGCCTGCACGTGCCCGTCAGTCTGATGAAGGCGAACGCGCTCGTCACCGAGCGCCTGCCGGGGAACATCCCGCTGACGCGCGACCTGCTGAAGATGCTCGAGCACGGCGACAACGTGGCCGCCGACGACAGCGCCGTCCGCACATTCGAGCTCCCGCTCGTCCCGCTCGACGAGCAGCTCCGCCGCGCGGCCTAAAGGCGCGCCGCTTAAAAAGAAAGGGGGCCGCACAGAGGCGGCCCCCGATTCCGGTTACCAGCGTTGAAGTGGTAGAGGCGCTTCCTGCCGGTCTACAACCGGCGGCGCAACATGCGCGAGCCCCCTACGCTGGCTAGGCGATTCCCCGTAGGTCCCGGGGACGCACCTCTACCCGCTGGTACCTCCACTGCCCGTACTTGAAGATTTCACCGTCGGACCACCTCCTTTCCGTAGTGCCCTCACTCTAGCTATCCCGGAGGACTACCGACAGCTCGAGCCCCCGGTCGAGCGGGACGGTCACGCTCTCGAGGGTCGGATCGGCCTGGCGGGCAAGCGAGTAGGCGGCCAGCGCGTCGGCGTGCGAGAGGACGTTGTCGGCGACGACCACCCCGGCCGGCTCGACCTTGCCGCGCGCGAGCTGGAAGAGCTCCTCGTATTGCTCTTTCTCGGCGTCGAGGAAGACCACATCGAAGACGTCGTCGATCGCCGGCAGCGTCTCGAAGGCGTCGCCCTCGACGAGCTCGGCCCAGTCCTCGAGGCCCGCCTCGGTGACGTTCGCGCGCCAGGCCTCGACCTTGGCCGGGTCGCTTTCGAGCGAGAGGACGCGACCGCCGAGGTAGCGCACGCCGGCGGCGAGCCAGACCGTCGAGTAGCCGCGCGAGCCGCCGATCTCGAGCACCTCGCAGTCGGTCTGCGGCGCGACGAAGCCGAACAGGAACTGGCCCGTCGTCCGCGCGACCTGGCGGGCGCGGAGCTCGCGCGCGACGCCCTGCTCGCGCTCGCGGGCGTCCTCGGCCTCGAGCCGCGCGAGCACGGCGCGAACGCGGTCGTCCAGCACTAAGTAACTATCTCAGACTGTCTCTCGCTTTTGTTTCTCTCCGGGAGCCGACGAACCCTATGTCCGAAGCTCTATCGAGCTTGCTGCACGGACGTGAGCGAGGAAAAGCGCTTCGCGACCCGTAGGATCGCGGGGACCTCGACCGAGTCGTCGCCGCGACGAACGAAGACGCCGCGCACAAGCGCGACGTATCCCCACGCAGATAGCAGCCGAAGATCGGTCGCCGTCGGGTAGCGGATCTGCGCGACGAGGTCCGGTCGCAGTCGGCCGATGCTGTACCGGTAGTCCCACTTGTCGTGGCCGGGATAGAAGAGCTTCGTCGTAGGCGGACGCGTCGCGACAAAGTGGTCGCTCTTCCCGAGAAGATCAATCGCGCGACGATCCGAGAAGTACGAGGGCGCTCCCGCGGTGACGACCGCGATGGAGGCAGTCGGCGCCGTCACCTGCCGCAGCGCGACCCCGTAGCGCGCGAGGTTAGCGTCGGCGTCGACGAAAGCGCCCCGCGTAAAGACCCACTGAGTGGCGGGAAGGCCGTTGACCGCGAGCCAGCACAATAGGGCTACAAAAATGGCCGCAGCCGTGCGTACGCGGGGCTCGAGTCGTGCAGCCTCATTTCGCGGAAAGGCGACGTAGGCGGTAGCGAGCACGGGTCCGAGCAACTGCACCGGGATCGACTTCCACGTCCCGTCTTGCATCTGGATCCGGTCGAGCGGGAGCCACGACCAGAGCGTCAGCAAGAAGCAAGCGACGCAGGCCGCGCCGACGAGCATTCGCGGGAGCCGGCCGACCTCGAAACGGCGAAGCGCGTCCACCGCGAGCGCCGCAACGATCAGCAGACCGGGAACGGTCGGGGCGATGTACCGGTTGCTGTAGAGCATCCACTCCCAGGCGTCCCCGCCCACGTACAGCGAGTACGCGCACGAGCTTCCGAAGACGGCGAGGAGAAGAAACGTTCCGGCCGGCACCCGTGCTCGCGTAACCACGAGGTAGGCCGCGATCAAGATCGTCGGCGCCCACAGGTGGCTGAGCTCGAGCGTCGCCAGCCCGACCGCTCCCCGGTAGAGGCGGTCTGGGAGCGGAAAACCCAGCACTTTGAGGTAGTACGTGTTCGGAAACGGCAGGCCGTAGTACGCAAGGCGAAAGGCGGTGTTGGCCGCGACCGTCCCAACGAGCGTCCCGCCGAGGACGGCTAGCTGCGCGAAGCGAACTCCTCTCGGTGCGCGTGCGATCGCCCAGACCACGACAACAGCGAGTGGTACGAGCGCGTCCGTTCGCGTCAGAACCCCGGCCGCGAGCACGACCGCGAGGAGTGCAAGGTCGAGCTTCCGCGCCGCCGCTCGCAGGCGCAAGGCGAGAAGGATTGCGAGCGACACGAGGAGCGCTAGGAGACCGACCTCCATGCCACGGAGCGTCCAGTAGACAAGGGGGTAGTAGAAGGCCGTAAAGCTCGCCGCGATGATGATTGGCAGCCGCGAGCTCGAAAGCCGTCGGGTAATCGCTGCGACCACGGCGACGTTCGCGAGCAGGAGAAGCGCGCCTGTGACCATGACCCCTAGCGAGATGATCGGTGTCGGCAGTCGCACGACGTGTAGGAACGCCATCCAGAGTGTCCAAAGAGGGTTCGTGTATCCCTCGACGGGGTGCTCTCCGGGGTTCCAGACGAGGCCGTGGCCGTTCGCGAGGTTCTTCGCGAACCGCATCGAGATCATCGCGTCGTCGAACAACGAAAAGTAGAGCCTGCCGCCGATGTGGAACGCACTGCGCGCGATGAAGACGGCGTAGAATGCGGCTGCCGACGCGCCGACGAGAAGCAGCGGCGTCCTCGCGCCTAGCTCGCGTACACCCGCTCCCGCGGACCCTGAGCTAGGCGAAGGCACCGAGCACCACAGCCGAGGATGCGATCCACAGCGCGACGCACGCCAAGATCCCCCTGTCGGAGAGCAGGACCGTCTCGGGCTCCTCGCCGAGGTCGTGTCGGTGGACGAGCAGGAGGTACCGGCAGACTCCGAAGACGACGAAAGGGATCGTGAGCATCATGGCCGGGGTGTGGGCAGTGAACGTGTAGAGGGCGTAGGCGATCACCGTCGAGGCCGCGACGACGCCGACCAGCTGGTCGACGATCGCAAGCGAATAGCCCTCGAGTACGGGTCGTCCAGGCGTGGCATCGGCTCCGACCAAGACGAGCTCGCCGCGACGCTTGGCGAGACCGAGGAAGAGCGCCAGCAGGCCGCTGCAGAGCAGAAGCCAGGGCGAGATGGGCACCTGCACGGCGACCGCGCCGGCGGCGGCGCGGACGACGAACAGCGCGCCGATCGTCATCACGTCGACCAGCACAAGGTGCTTCAGGCCAAGCGAGTAGCCGAGCTGCAGCAGGATGAAGGCTGCGATTGCAGCGAGCGACCGCAAGCCGAGCCCGGCCGACAGCGCCGCGGACGCCGCCGCCAGCAGCGTCGCCAGCAGCAGGGCCGTCCGGCCGCTCAGCCGGCCGCTCGCGATTGGCCGCAGCCGCTTCACAGGATGCAAGCGGTCGTGGGCGACGTCGCGGACGTCGTTGACGAGGTAGGCGGCGCTCGAGGCCGCGCAGAAGGCGCCGAAAGCGAGGAGCGCCTCCGCGACCTTGACCGCATCCCCAAGTTTCGCCGCGAAGACGACCCCGGCGAACAGTAGTAGGTTCTTCGACCACTGACGCGGGCGCAGCGCCGCGAATGCGGCACGAAGCACGCCCAGCCGCACCCGCGTCTTGAGCTGCTCTACTTCATCGGGGGTGGCTGGCGTCGGATGGAGAAACGCCTCCACGAGATGAGCTTCGCTCAGAGCGGCGTGGACAGCACTATCCGAACGGCCAGCCCAGACGTCCGTTCGACCAACGATCTTCGCGACTTCGACCCCAACGGATTGATAATCGTCGCCCCAAGGAGGTTACGGCAGCTCCGCCGCGGCCAGGGCGCGCGCGGCGGCCGGGCGCGCGGGACAGCCGGCCAGGTGGTCGTTGACGATGCCGCAAGCCTGCATCGCCGCGTAGGCGGTGGTCGGGCCGACGAAGCGGAAGCCCACCGCGCGCAGCTCCTTCGAGAGCGCGACAGACTCGGGCGTCGAGGCCTGCCACTCCTTCCGAGAACGCGGCACGCGCGGGCGTTTCGGCCGGTGCGACCAGACGAGCTGCGGCAGCGTCGTTCCGGACTCGCGGAGCGCAACCGTCGCGCGCGCGTTGGCGATCGCCGCCTC
>VAWL01000107.1 GCA_005883965.1 Actinomycetota bacterium | reverse complement strand
AGATGTACGGGAAGGGCTGGCTCGGGCCGACCGGCAGCGGGGTCAGCACGGGAAAGATCTTCCGCTTGAACACGGTCTCGAGCTCCTCGAGCTCGGCGGCGTTCAGCACCTCGATCTCGGCGATGGTGATCCCCTGCTCCTCGAGAGCCGGCTTGAGCTGGCGTTTCCAGAGCTTCGCCTGCGCGCCTGTCAGCCGGAGCGCGCGGTCGCGGATCTCGCGCAGCGCCTCCTGCGGCGTCATCCCGTCCGGCGAGCGCACGGCGATCCCGGCCGCCGCCTGGTCGGTGAGCCCGGCCACCCGCACCATGAAGAACTCGTCGAGGTTCGAGGAGAAGATCGAGCAGAAGTTCACCCGCGTCAGGAGCGGCAGGGCGGCCTCGGAGGCGACCTCGAGGACCCGCGCGTTGAAGTCGAGCCACGAAAGCTCGCGGTTGAGGAAGCGTGCCTGCCCCTCGACTGTTTCAGCAGCCACCAAGTGGCCTATCCTCTCGCCCGCGGCCCCCCGCGTGGGTTACAAACCTGGGTCGATCTGGTTAAGCGTACAGGTCGTCAGACGTGCTCTTCGGGATGCGAGGCGTCCGTGAACTCGCGGAACTCGGCGGTCAGCAGGTACGCGACCTGCTCGCCGATGTCGACCGCGTGGTCACCGATCCGCTCCAGCGTTCGCGAGACGAGCACCATCCGCAGCACCCACTCGCGCAGCTCGGGCTCGGCGACGAGCTCGACGACCCGTTCCACGAAGCGGCGGTTCGTACGGTCGATCAGCTCGTCCAGCTCGACCAGGGTCTCCGCGCGGTCGAGGTCGCGGTCGGCAAAGGAATCGAGCGCCACGCGGATCATCTCCTCGGCCCGCTCGCCCATCTCCTGCAGGCTCTGCTGGAGCGGCGGGTCCGGCTCGACGTCGGCGACGAGCTTGGTGAGCTTGGCGATCGTGACCGCGTAGTCGGCCATCCGCTCCAAGTGGAGGTTGATGTGCAGCATCGCCAGCACGAGCCGCAGGTCGGTCGCTACCGGCGTCTGCCGCGCGAGCAGCGTCTGGATCCCCAGCTCGATCTGGAGGTAGAGCCGGTCGACGTCGTCGTCGAAGGCGATCACCTCGTCGGCGAGCTCGACGTCCCGCTGCTCGAGCGCGTTCAGGGCGCCGCGAAGGACTCGGAGCACCAGGGCCCCTTCTTCCTGAAGGCTGGCCTCGAGCTGGTCGAGCTCCTCCTGGAAGCTGACCCTCATGTTCGCAGTGTTACCCAAAGCGTCCCGTGACGTAGTCCTCCGTGCGCTTGTCGGAGGGAGCGGTGAAGAGCTTGCCCGTCTCGTCGTACTCGACCAGGACGCCGGCGCCCTGGCCCGACTCGTCGACGTCGAGGCTGAAGAAGGCGGTGCGGTCGGCCACGCGGGCCGCCTGCTGCATGTTGTGCGTGACGATCACGAGCGTGTAGTCGGTCTTCAGGTCGTGCATCAGCTCCTCGATCGACGCGGTCGCGATCGGGTCGAGCGCGGAGGCCGGCTCGTCGAGCAGCAGCACCTCGGGCTCGATCGCGATCGCGCGCGCGATGCAGAGCCGCTGCTGCTGGCCGCCGGAGAGCGCGAGCGCGCTTTTCTTCAGCCGGTCCTTGACCTCGTCCCAGAGCGCGGCGCCTTTGAGCGCCTTCTCGACGCGCTCGTCCAGGTCCTTCTTCAGCCCGAGGATCCGCGGCGCCCAGGCGACGTTGTCGTAGATCGTCTTCGGGAACGGGTTCGGCCGCTGGAAGACCATCCCGATCCGGCGCCGCACCTCGATCTGGTCGACGCCGTCACCGTAGAGATCGATGCCGTGGTAGAGGATCTTGCCCTCCTGCCGGAAGCCCGGCACCTCGTCGTTCATCCGGTTCAGGCAGCGGATGAACGTGCTCTTACCGCACCCGGAAGGTCCGATCACGGCAGTGACAAGGTTGCGGTAGATCTCGAGGTCCACGCCCTTGACCGCGACGTTCGAGCCGTAGCTCGCCTTCAGGCCCTGAATGTCGAAGACGGTCTCCCGAGACTGCGGAGTGCTGGGCTCCGTCTGCGCGGCGACGTCGACCGGCCTCATCGGCGCCATCGTATCCTGGCTCACTTCGTCTCCCCTCATCGTGTCGTGTTCCTGCGACTCCAGTTGAGCGCGATCCTGGCGACGAGGCTCATCACGAGGACGAGGGTCATAAGGACGAGCGCCGTCGCCCAGGCGCGCCTGTGGTCGAGCGGGTCGGGCGACTCCGACCAGATGAAGATCTGCACGGGCATGTTCGGCATTGCCTTCGTCGGGTTCAGCTGCAAGGTCCGGCCGAAGATCCCGGTTGCGAACAGGAGCGGTGCCGTCTCCCCGACCGCACGGGCGACCGCGAGCACTGTGCCCGTGAGGATTCCGCCCAGGGACGCCGGCAGGATCACGCCGACCACCGTGCGCCAGCGGCTGGCGCCGAGCGCGAGCGCTCCCTCGCGCTGGTCGCTGGGAACGAGGCGCAGGACCTCCTGGGTCGCGCGGGTGATCAGCGGGATCATCACGATCGCGAGACCGAGCGAGCCGGCCACCCCGTTCTCGGCGTGCCCATAGACGAGGGCGCTGAAGACGAAGATGGCGATGATGATCGAGGGCAGCCCCGTCATCAGGTCGATCGCGAGCTGGATCGGCACGCGCAGCCAATTGCTTGCGAACTCCTCGAGGAAGAGCGCGATCAGGACGCCGACCGGCAGCGCGATCGCCGTCGCGATTCCCACCACGATCGCCGAGCCGACGATCAACGGGCCGATGCCCCCGACCTCGGGACTGAACGGGATCGGCAGGTCGCCGGTGAGGAAGCTCCAGGAGATCAGGCTCGCGCCGCGCTCGGCGACCGACCAGACCACCCAGACGAGCATGGCGACGGCGACGGCGGCGGCGAGGATCGCGATCGCCTCCGCAATGCGGTTGACGAGCCTGCGGCGGCGGGCCCGAGCACCTGCGCGCAGGTCGATCGTCAGCGCCTGCTCGACCGCAGCCATCAGCGCGCCCCCGTGCGGTAGACGTCGAAGCGGCGCACGATCAGCTGGGCGAACAGGTTGGTCACGAGGCCGATCACGAGCAGGATCGCCCCGAGGTAGAAGAGCGAAGAGAGCTGCAGCTTGGTCGAATAGCCCTGGAACTCCTCGACGATCTTGCTTGCGAGCGTGTCCCCCGGCTTGAAGAGCGAGGTCGGGATCGTCCACCCGGCGCCGATCACCTGCGCGACGGCGATCGCCTCGCCGAGCGCGCGGCCGAGGCCGAGGATCATCGCCGCCGCGATCCCGGGCCGCGACGAGGTGAGGACCACGCCGCGCACCATCTCCCAGCGGGTCGCGCCCAGGGCAAGAGCCCCCTCCTCGAGCTCGCTCGGCACCTGCAGGAAGAGCTCGCGGCAGATGCTGGCGATGATGGGGACGACCATGATCGCCAGGATCAACCCGGCGATCAGGATCCCGCTCGAGGACGGTTGGCCGCTGAAGACCTGCAGCCAGCCGAACCAGCGGCTCAGCCACGGCTCGAGGTGGTTCGCGGCGATCGGTCCGAGGACGAGAATCCCCCAGAGCCCGAGCACGACGCTCGGGATCGCGGCCAGCGTCTCGACCAGCGAGCCGACGAGCACGCGGGCCCATGTCGGGGCGAGCTCGCTCAGGAAGAGCGCGATCGCAAGGGCGAGCGGCGTGGCGATCAGCAAGGCGATCAGCGAGCTGACCGCCGTTCCGTAGAGCCCCGGCAGCGCGCCGAAGACCTTGTGGTTCACGTCCCAGGCCGAGCTCTTGACGAACGAGAGGCCGAAGGCGCTGAAGGCCAGATGCGCGCTGCGAAGGACCTTGAGCGCGATCAGCACGATCAGCGCCACGGCGGCGATCGAGGCGCCGGCGGTCAGCAGCAGGAGCAGCCGGTCGCCGATCCAATCGCGCAGGCGCCGGTGGCCCGTCAGCTCTGAGGCAGCGGGAAGGGTGCTCATGCGCGGCCACGCTATCGCGCCAACCCGCTGTTCATGCGTCCCGTTACCGGACCGTTACCAGACGCCTACCGCCTTTCAGCCCACGGCGCGCCCGGGCCAGGTGAACCTGACGTAGACCCTTGAGGAGAGGAGAGACAACGTGAAACGCATGAGGAGCCTCGCGGCCGTGCTCGCCGTGCTCGGAGTGGCGGCGATCGCGCTCACCGCGTGGACAGGACTCGCGGGAGCTTCGTCCAAGAAGACATCCCTGACCGGCGCGGGCAGCACGTTCGTCGCCCCACTTGTTGCCCAGTGGACGGCCAACTACCACACCGCGGACATCAACTACAGCGCCGTCGGCAGCGGCGCGGGCATCCAGCAGATCACCGCCCGCACCGTCGACTTCGGCGCGAGCGACGCCCCGCTGACGCCCGACCAGGCCTCGGCCTGCAAAGGCTGCGTCCAGATCCCCTGGGCCTTCGCAGCGACCTCGATCCCCTACAACGTCTCGGGAGTCGGCTACGGCCTCAAGCTCACCGGGCCGATCCTCGCCCAGATCTTCACGGGCAAGATCACGAAGTGGAACGACAGCCGGATCAAGGCGATCAACAAGGGCGTCAACCTGCCCAGTGAGGACATCGTCCCGATCCACCGCAGCGACGGCAGCGGCACGAGCTTCAACTTCACCGACTACCTCTCGCGTGTCAGCAAGACGTGGAAGAGCCAGATCGGCAAGGGCACGTCTCCGGCCTGGCCGTCCGGCGTCGGCGTCGGCGCGAAGGGCAGCTCCGGCGTCGCCGCGAAGCTGGGGTCGACGCCCGGCGGGATCACCTACGTCGATGTCGCGTACGCGTACAGGTTCCACTACAAGATCGCGAAGCTGAAGAACCGCGCCGGCAAGTTCATCCTGCCGAGCGTCAGGTCGCTGACTGCGGTCTCCGCCCAGGTCAAGTCGGTGCCGAAGAACAACGCGATTTCGGTCGTCGACCCGGCGAAGAAGGTGACGAAGGGATACCCGATCTGCACCTTCACCTGGGTGATCGTGCCGCTAAAGACCTCCAAGGCCCACGACCTGAAGTTGTTCATCGACTGGGCCGTCACCAAGGGACAGACGTACGGGCACCCGCTGCTCTTCCTCCCGATTCCGAAGGTCGTGAAGACGGCTGCCCGGAAGACCACGGCGCGTCTGCACACCTAGCCATCTGCAGGAAACGCACACCTCACATCGAGCCCGTGGCCGGAGGAGCCGCGGGCTTCGACGTTACCGCCCGCGGTCTCGACCACGTGCTTGACGATCGCGAGCCCGAGGCCGCTGCCGCGCGTGGTACGGGCGCGGTCGGAGCGGAAGAAGCGCTCGAACAGCCGCGGCGCGTCCTCCTCGGGGACGCCGGCCCCGTCGTCGCTCACCTCGAGCACGACCTCGCCGTCCTCGCGCCGCAGCGCGACCACGCAGGTCGCGCCCTCGCCGGCGTAGCGAATGGCGTTCTCGAGGAGGTTGTCGGCGACAGTGCGGAGCATGCGCCGGCGGAGCGGGACGAGCAGCTCCTCGTCCTCGATCTGGATCTCCAGGCGGATTCCGGCCAGCTCGGCACGCTCGAGCTTCTCGTCGACGAGGGCTCGAAGAAGCGGCGCGGCCTCCGTCTCGCCGAGCGATACGACCTCGCGCCCCTGCTCGAGCTCGCTCAGGAAGAGGATGTCGTCGACCAGCTCGGTCATCTCCTCGACCTCATCGCGCGCCTGCGCGAGGAGCGCGGGCTGGTCGGCGCCGGGCAGCTCGGCCGACTCGAGCAGCGCCAGCAGCCGGGCGAGCGGCGTCCGCAGCTCGTGCGAGACGGCCGCCGTAAAGGCCGCGCGGAGCTCCTCGTACTCGGACCGGGACACTAGGCTGAGTATGCAGTGACCAAGGTCCTGATCGTCGAAGACGACGAGCTGATCGCCGACGGCATGGCCCAGCACCTGACGGCATCCGGCCTCGAGCCCGTCCGCGTGGGCGCCGGCGAGCTCGGGCTGGCGCGGTTGCGCTACGAGCGGCCCGACGTGCTCGTGCTCGACCTGATGCTGCCCGGCCTCGACGGCTGGAGCCTGATCGAGCAGGCGCGGGCCGAGGGCATCGGCACGCCGATCGTGGTCGTCAGCGCGCGCGGCACCGAGCACGACCGGGTGCACGCGCTTCAGATCGGCGCCGACGACTACCTGGTCAAGCCGTTCTCGATGAAGGAGCTCGTCGCCCGCGTCCAGGCCGCGGCCCGCCGCGGCGTGCGCGGCGTCCAGGAGGAGCGGGGCGAGGAGCTGGTGATCGACGAGCTCCGGATCGACCCGCGCTCGGTGCAGGCGTTCGTCGACGGCGAGAACGCGCAGCTGACGCCGACCGAGTTCCGGCTGCTCTACGCGCTCGCCCTCGACCGCGGCCGGGTCGCGAGCCGCGACGAGCTGCTGCAGCGGATCTGGGGCCGGCGCGCGACGCATCGCGACCGCACGGTCGACGTCTGTGTGAGGCGGCTGCGCGAGAAGATCGACCAGCGCGCCTCGGAGCACACGTTCATCCAGACTCGCTACGGGGTCGGCTACTCGCTCGAGCCGCTGCCGAAGGAGCGCGGCTCCGCGTAGCTGAGCGCGTCGAGCGACGCGCCGGGACCGGCGCGACGAG
>VAWL01000095.1 GCA_005883965.1 Actinomycetota bacterium | reverse complement strand
CTGATGTTCCTGCACATGGGGCGCGTCTTCCTGTTCGGCGCCTACAAGTACCCGCGCGAGCTGAATTGGATCATCGGCGTGCTCCTGCTTGCGACCGGCCTGTTCGAGGGGTTGACGGGGTACCTGCTGCCGTTCGACCAGACCGCGTACTGGGCCTCGGTGGTGGCGATCAACATCAACGGCACGGCACCGTTCGTCGGGCCCTACCTCGCGTCGTTATTGCGCGGCGGTGCGGAGATCGGGCCGGACACGCTCTCCCGGTTCTACTCGCTGCACATGCTGCTCGTCCCCGGCGCGCTGATCGGCCTGATCACGCTGCACCTCTACCTCGTCGTGCGGCTCGGCGTCTCTTCCCCGCCCTGGTCTGACGAGGCTGCGGGCGACCCGCGCGAGCCCGAGCCACCCACGGCACGAGCGGGCCTCGTCCAGACGCGCCCGCGAGGCGCGAGCCTGCGTGGGAGGCCGACGGAATGAGCGGGCTCGACGACCGGCGCGCCGGCTTCCAGCGCTACAAGCAGGACGTCAAACGCCGGGGCAAGCCGTTCTACCCCTACGCGATGTTCCACGACACGGTGATGAGCCTCGTCGTCGTGCTCGTGATCTTCTTCCTCGCGGTCATCTGGAAGTACGGCTTCTTCGGGCACCACTACCTGGGAACGGTGCTCGGCGACCAGGCCGACCCCGGGACGAGGACGTTCGTGCCCCGGCCCGACTGGTACTTCTACTTCCTCTTCTATCTGCTGCGGATCTTCAAGTGGCCGGAGACGGTCATCCTGGCCACGGTCGGGATTCCCACCCTCTGCCTCGTCCTGCTGCTGGGTCTGCCGTTCGTGGACACCCGCACGGAGAGGCGCCTGTCGCGGCGGCCGGTCGCCATGGTCGCCGCCGCGCTGACGGTGCTGGCGATGGGCGTGCTGACCTACAAGGGCGCGGTCGCGAAGGAGGCGATCGCGAGCGAGGTCAAGGCGGCCGTCCCGAGCTGGGCTGCCAAGCAGGGCTTCGCCAACAACAAGGAGGCGGTCGCCGGCGCGAACCTGTTCGCCGAGTCTGGCTGCACGAACTGCCACACCTATCTCGGCACGGGCTCGTCGAACCTCGGCGCTCCCGATCTCTCGGCGGAGGGCGCCAAGGGCAAGGGCGTCCAGTTCCAGATCGACCACCTCAAATGCCCGAGCTGCGTGAACCCGGGCTCGCCCATGCCGTCGTTCAAGGACCTCGGCCAGGACAACCTCCACAAGCTGGCGACCTTCTTAGAGGCGTCGAAGGGCCCGAAGTAGCGTGAGGATCTTCCTCGGTATAACCGGCGCCTCCGGAGCGCCGTACGCGGCGCGGCTGCTCGAGGCTCTGGCCGAGGCGGGTTGTGAGGTCGGACTCTGCGCCTCGCGGGCCGGGATCGAGGTCCTCGCGACGGAGCTCTACGGCGACGCCCGCCTCTCGTCGGACGAGACGCTGGCTCGGCTGATCGAGCCGGCTCGCGAGGCGGTGACGATCTACGACGAGCGCGACTGGCACGCGCCCTACGCCAGCGGCTCGGCGAAGGTCGACGCTTACGTGATCTGCCCGTGCTCGATGGGCACGCTGGGGACGATCGCCTCCGGCGCGATGTCGAACCTGATCCAGCGCGCGGCGTCGGTGGCGCTCAAGGAGGGGCGGAAGCTCGTCCTCTGCCCGCGCGAGACGCCGCTCTCGATGATCCACCTCGAGAACATGCTGCGCGTGCGCCAGGCGGGCGCGGTCGTCCTTTTCCTCTCGCCCGGGTTCTATGCGGGGGCCGGTTCGGTCGGCGACTTGGTCGACTTCATCGTCGGGCGTTGCCTCGACCAGCTCGGGCTCGAGCACGAGCTCGTGCGCCGCTGGGGCCAGGAATGAGCACCGGTACGGGAACGCTGCCGGCCGAGGGCGTCCGGACGATGTTCGACCGGATCGCGCCGGTGTACGACGCGATGAACCACGTGATGACGGTCGGGCTCGACCGGCGCTGGCGCAGGGTGGCAGCCGAGGCGGTCGTCAGCCCCGGCGACCGCGTGCTCGACGCCTGCTGCGGCACCGGCGACTTGACGCTGGCCTGTGCGCGTGCCGGCGGGCGGGTGACGGGCCTCGACTTCTCCGAGCGGATGCTCGAGCGGGCGCGCGCCAAGTCGAGCGCGATCGAGTGGGTGCAGGGCGACGCGCTCGCGCTCCCGTTCGAGGACGGCTCCTTCGACGCGGCAACGGTCGGCTTCGGCGTCCGAAACCTCGAGGACCTGGCGGGCGGGCTCGCCGAGCTGAGGCGGGTGCTGCGGCCGGGCGGGCGCCTCGGCGTGCTCGAGATCACGCAGCCGCGCGGAGCGCTCGCGCCGTTCTTCCGCCTCTGGTTCGAGCGAGGGGTCCCGCTCATGGGTCGCGTCGTGTCCGGCAGCTCCGCCTACACGTACCTCCCCGCGAGCGTGCGCCGCTTTCCGGGGCCGGACGAGCTGGCGAGTCTGATCCGCGAGGCCGGCTTCGGCGAGGTTCGCTACCGGCTCTTCGCGCGCGGGATCGTCGCACTGCATCTCGGAGTGGCGGAATGAGCCTCGCCACGATTCGTGAGAGCCCCGGCCTCGACGCGTACCTCGAGGGGCTCGAAGAGCGGCTGGCCGCGGCGGTCGAGGCTTGCCCGGGCCTCGTCGCGACGGTCGGCGCCGAGGCGCTCGCGGCCGGCGGCAAGCGGCTCCGTCCGCTCCTCGTCTTCCTCACGGCGCCCAAAGACACCGACCCGCTGCCGGCAGGTGCGGCGGTCGAGCTCGTGCACACGGCGACGCTCGTGCACGACGACCTGATCGACCGCGCCGAGTACCGGCGGGGGCGCGCATCCGCCTGGGCCTGCCACGGCCCGCCGGCCGCGCGTGCGGCCGGCGACTATCTCTTCGCACGGGCCTTCGCCGAGCTCGCCGACACCGGGGACCACCAGGCGGTCAGCTTCCTCGCGGGCGCGACGCTCGCGCTTGCGCGGGGCGAGGCGCTGCAGCGGGCGCAGACGCGCGACCCCGAGACGAGCGTCGAGAGCTACCTCGAGCGCTGCGCACTGAAGACGGGGAAGCTCTTCGAGGCGGGGTGCCTGCTCGGGAGCGGCGGCGACCGCGGCCTCGGCGAGTTCGGGCTCTCGCTGGGCATCGCCTTCCAGATCGCGGACGACATCCTCGACTGCTCCGGCGAGACGATCGAGACCGGCAAGATCGCCGGGACGGACCTGCGCGAGGGCACGCCGACGCTGCCGCTGATCCTGGCCGCGCGCGAGGACGAGTCCGTTCGGAGCGCGCTCGCCGGCGGTCCACTAGACGGGGCGCTGATCCGCGTCGCAGAGACCGGGGCCCTCGACCGCTCGCGGGTGGTCGCGCTGGAGTACACTCGGCGCGCGCGGGCGTGCCTCGACGGCCACCTCCGCCGTCACGAGCTCGAAGCGCTGACCGACGCCGTGGTGGACCGAGAGTCGTGATCAGGCTCGGGCGCATCTCCTACGTGAACTTGGCGCCCGTCTTCTTCCGGCTCGAGGCCGAGGTCGACGAGGTGCAGGGCGTGCCGACCGACCTGAACGCGCGGCTCCTCGCCGGCGAGCTCGACCTCGCGCCGATCTCGTCGATCGAGTACGCACGCAACGCCGACCGCCTGCGCCTGCTGCCGCGGCTCTGCGTCTCCTCCGAGGGCGCCGTCGACTCGATCCAGCTCGTCGCGCACAAGCCGCTCGAGCAGGTGCGCCGGGTCGCGGTCACGCCGGAGAGCGCGACGTCCGTCGTCCTGACGAAGGTGCTGCTCCCGGAGGCCGACCATGTCCCGCTAGGGGAGGAGGCCGACGCGACGCTGCTGATCGGCGATGCCGCCCTCAAGAGCGCCTTCGAGGACCCGACCCCGCACCACGACCTCGGCCGCCTCTGGCTCGAACGTACCGGCCTGCCGATGGTCTTCGCGGTCTGGGCCTGCCCCGACCCGCCGCCGCCCGGCCTCGGTGAGCTGGAGCAGGCGCTGGTCGACTCGGTCCTGACCGCCCGCGCCGAGCCGGAGCAGCTCGCGTACGAGTCGAGTGAGCGGTACGGCTACCCGGCCGGCTTCCTCGCGCGGTACTTCGAGAAGCTGCGCTACCGCTTCGGCCCTCGCGAGCGGGCCGGCCTGCTCACCTTCCTGGAGCTGGCCCGAGACGTCGGCGAGCTCGACGAGGTCCCGGAGCTGCGCTTTGCCGCCCGGGCGGAGGCTACGGTCTGACGGCGGCGCGCACCGAGTCGCCCTCGGCGCGCGGCAACCACCCAGCGCTCCGCTCCTGCTGGCACCCGGTGGCGTACTCGGAGGACGTCTCCGAAGTCCCGGTCCCGGTCGAGCTGCTCGGCGAGCCGCTTGTCGTATGGCGCGACTCCGCCGGGACCGCGAACGTCTTCTCGGACCTCTGCATCCACCGCGGGACGGCGCTGTCGCTGGGAACCGTCGAAGGCGACGAGATCGTCTGCCCGTACCACGGCTGGCGCTACGCGGCGAGCGGTGCCTGCACGGCGATCCCGCAGCTCGCCGACCCGACACGCGTGCCGGCGAAGGCGCGTGCGACGCGACACGAGGCCGTCGAGCGCTTCGGCCTCGTGTGGGCTGCGCTCGAGGAGCCGCGGCTACCGTTGCCGGACGTTCCGGAGCTCGAGTCGGAGGGGTGGCGGACGGTGTCGTGTGGCCCGTACGCGTGGCGCTGCGACGCCTCGCGCCAGGTGGAGAACTTCACCGACTTCGGCCACTTCCCCTTCGTGCACCCGGGGCTGCTCGGAGATCCGGAGCGCCCTGAGGTGCCGAACCACGTGGTGCGGACCGAGGGGAGCGTCCTTCACTACGAGATCGTCCGGCCCGAGGCGCCGAACACCGACGACTTCCCCGTGTTCGCGAACGAGGACATGCAGTCGCCCGAGCGGCGCAGCCGCTACGAGCTGCACCTCCCCTATACGCTCGTGCTCCGCCTGGGTTGGGGCGGCAACGAGGGGATGCTGTACTTCTTCGCCTCCCAGCCGGTGCGCGAGGACCGCTGCAAGGGCTTTCTGCGCATCGGGCGGAACTACAACTTCGAGCAGCCAGACAAGGTGCTGCGCGATTTCGAGGACGTGATCTTCGACCAGGACAAGCGCGTCGTCGAGTCCCAGCGCCCCGAGCAGGTGCCGTTCGACCTCGCCGCGGAGCTGCACTTGAAGTTCGACGCGGTCGCGGTCGCCTACCGCCGAGCGATGCGCGCGGAGGGGCTTGCGCTCTAGCCCATGAGCGAGGGCAACCACACGGGGGTTGACGCGTCCGGCTAGACCAGTACGGTCCGAGGTGTTTCGTCGGGGTCCTCCGTGAGAGTCGCCTTGTTGAGAAGAGTTCGGGCCATCGCGCGAACCGCCCCGGGCGCGCGGGCGGTTGCGGTGGTCCTGGGAGCGGCCATCCTCGCCCTGGTGGTCAGGGCGGCGGAAGGCGATAGGCCCTCGACAGCTCGAGCCACGCGAGGCTCGGCGCTGGCCGTCACGGCTCCTGAGGCGGCTCAGCCGGAGGGACGTGAGCGGCCGA
>VAWL01000094.1 GCA_005883965.1 Actinomycetota bacterium | reverse complement strand
CGAGCCCGTACTCGGCGGCGAGGTCGTCGAGGTCGTACTCGGCCCGGCCGGGGTCGATCAGGTAGGCGAGGATCATCGTGTCGTCGACGGGCTCCACCACGCCGAGCGCCTTGGCATCGTGCGCGACGAGGTCGCCCTCGACCCGCTCCGGCCGCGGCGAGACGACCACCTCCTCTCCGGCCGCCGCCGCGATCCGCTCCGCGTCTCCGGCGATCCCGGCGGTCGCCCCACTTAGTAACAGACTGTTACTAAGTTCCTCGCGCCACGGGACTGTGACGCCGGTCGGGACGAGCGACGCGGCGGCGGGCACGGCGGCGTCCAGCTCGTCCACGCGGCCGAGCAGGTTCCGGAACTCGAAGCGCCGGAACATCTCCTTCAGCGTCGAGCGGTCGGGCGGCGAGAGCACGAGCTGGGCCGGGTCGCAGCCGAGCTCGAGGTCGGTCCGCATCGTCGCCAGCACCTTCGCGCCGCGCGCCTGGTCGGCGTGCTCGCGGACGGCCCTCGCGCGGGCCGGCGTCAGCTCGTCCACGTGCTCGAGAACCTCCTCGAGCGAGCCGTACTGGGCGACGAGCTGGCCGGCGGTCTTGTCGCCGATCCCCGGGATCCCCGGGATGTTGTCGGACGGGTCGCCCTTGAGCGCGATGAAGTCGGGCACCTTCTCGGGAGGGATCCCGAGCCGCGCCTCGACCCGCTCGGGCGTGTAGACGTGGACGTCCGAGACCCCGCGCGGGGTCATCATCAGCGCGACATTCTCGGTCACGAGCTGGAAGGCGTCCCGGTCGGTGGAGACGACGGTGGTCTTGATCCCCGCCTCGTCGGCGAGATGCGCGAGCGTTGCGATCACGTCGTCCGCCTCCCAGCCCTCGAACTCGAGGTTCCGGTAGCCGAAGGCCTCGACGATCGGCCGGAAGTACGGGAACTGCTCGCGCAGCAGGTCCGGCATCGGCTTGCGCTCGATCTTGTACGTCTCGAGCAGCTCGGTCCGGTGTACGGGCCGCGTGTCCCAGGCGACCGCGACCCCCTTCGGCCGGTAGTCGGCGAGCAGCTTGAAGAGCATGTTGGTGAAGCCGAGCAGCGCGTTCGTCGAGAACCCTTCGCTCGTCGCCAGCTCTTCGGGTAGCGCGAAAAAGGCCCGGTAGGCGAGGTTGTTGCCGTCGACCAGGAAGAGCTCGGAGTCGCGCGCGGGACCGTCGTCGAGCTGCAGCTCGGCTCCGGTGAGCGTCTTCGGAGACATCTCTGCGAGTCTACGTCGCATGAGCGTAGGCTCGACGGAGCTCACCAGGGAGCGGAGGTGCCGGCTTTGCCGGCGCCGGGAGCGGGAATGAGCGTAGGCTCGACGGAGCTCATCGAGGAGCGGAGGCGGCGGCTTTGCCGGGGCCGGGAGCGGGCATGACAGGACTCGAAGTCGTTCCCTTTTCCGACGGGCACCTCGACGACGCGGCCGCGCTCCTGGCGGCCCGTCACGCCCGCCACCGGGAGGCGGAACCGCTGCTTCCGGAGCTCGCCGATCCACTCGCGCCGGTCGAGCAGGAGTGGCGAACCGAAGGCGCCTCGGGGGCGTTTGCGCCCGGCCGCGGCTACCTGATCGCCGCGCCGATCACCTTCCGCGGGATCACCTGGATGCGGGCCGGGATGGCCGGCCAGGCAATCGAGGGCGACCGCGAGGCGATGCGCGACCTCTACGCGGCGGCGGCCCAGCGCTGGGTCGACGCGGGCCACCGGCAGCACGCCGTCTTCCTGCCCGCTCACGACGCAGAGCTCGTGGACGCCTGGTTCCGGCTCTCGTTCGGCGCCTCGGCGGCGATGGCGATCCGCGAGACCGGCACGACGGCAGAGCACTTCGAAGGGGGCGTCGAGGTCAGGCCGGGGACGCTGGAAGACTTCGCCGACGCGGCGCGGCTGGAGCTGGCGATGTCAGAGGCGATGGAGCCCTCCCCGAGCTTCTCTGATGTCACCCCGCAGACCTACGAGGAGGCGCTCGCCGAGTGGCAGGAGGACGGCGACAGCGACGCATACGAGCTGTTCGTCGCCGAGCGCGAGGGGCGCGTCGTCGGCCACATCCTCCTTTACCGGCGCCCGCCGGACCTGCGCGTACGCGAGGACAGCATCGACCTCTCGCAGGCGTCGACGGAACCGGAGGCGCGCGGCACCGGCGTCGGCCGGGCGCTGACGGAACACGTCCTCGCGTGGGCGCACGAGCAGGGCATTCCCGTGATGACGACGGACTGGCGGATGACCAATCTCTGGGCCTCGCGCTTCTGGCCGAGGCGCGGCTTTCGCCCGGCGTTCCTGCGGCTCTACCGCCACATTCCGTGAAGCTGCCGCTCCTGTCGGGGAGCACCGTCGTGGTCGTCGACGCTCCGGAGGACGCTGTCGTCCTGCAGCCGCCGCCTCCGGGCGAGGCAGTCGCGGACGTTCGCGCGGCGCTGCGGGACGCTCTCCGCTTCCCGCTCGCCGGCCAGCCGCTCACCGCACTGGCGCGGAAGGGCGGGCGGGCGACGATCGTGGTCGAGCTCCCGGCGCTGCCGCTGCCGGCCGCCCAGTTCGACCCGCGCCAGCCGGCGCTGGCGGCGGTCGCTGCGGAGCTCGAGCGAGCCGGGATTCCCGCAGAGCGCCAGACGCTGCTCATCGCCGGCGGCCTCCAGCGCAGGCCGGCGGAGCGCGAGCTCGAGCGGCTCGGGGTCGTCTCGCCCACCTTCGCCCGGGGCTTCGCCGGCTCGGTCGCGATCCACGACGCCGAGGATCCGCAGCTGGTCGAGCTAGGCTCGGCCGGCAGCCTGCCGCTGCGGGTCAACCGGGCGCTCGTCGAGACGGATCTCGTCCTGAGCCTCAGCGCGGCCGAGAGCGTGCTTCACGGCGGCCCCGCGACGCTCCTCGCTGCGGCAAACGCGGAGGCTCTGCGCGCGTCCGGCGCCTACTCCTTGCTCGAGACCGGCACCTCCCAGGGCTGGCGGATCGCGCTCGAGCTCGAGCGGCTCCTACAGCGACGCGTGCCGGTGCTCGGCGCCTCGCTGGTCCTCAACCAGCCTCGCCTGACCGGCGCCGCGCGCGGCTACCCCTACGACTCGGAGGCGCTGGAGCGGATCGCCGGCTCGCCCTTCCGGCACGGGCTGCGCGTGATGCCCGGCTTCGCGCGCGACCGCGTGATGCGCTCGTTCCGGCGGGAGCTCAGCGCGGCCGCCGCCTTCGCCGGCCCGCCCTCCGTCGCGCACGCCGAGGCGCTGCTGCGTGCGGTCGAGGCCCGATCGGCGCCGCTCGAGGGCCAGCTCGACGCGATCTGCATCGGCGTTCCGCGGACGACCCCGCACCTGCCGCGCGAGCGGCCGAACCCGCTGCTGGCCGCCTACCTCGGCCTCGGCCTCGCGCTGCGGCTCTGGCGCGACCGCTTCCCGGTCGCCGACGGCGGAACGGTGATCCTGCTGCACCGCTTCACCCGCCACTTCTCCCACCCGACCCAGCAGCCGTACCGCAACGTCTTCCAGGCGCTGGGCACCGGCCCGCGCGAGCCGGAGGAGCTCGGCCGGCTCGAGCGGGAGATCGCCACCGACCAGCGCGAGCTCGCGGGTTACCGCGAGGGCCGGACCTGCCACCCGCTGCTGCCGTTCGCCGACTGGGCCGGCTGCGCGCCGGCGCTCGGCCGCGTGGGCGCGGTCGTCGTCGCCGGCTGCCGGGACGCGGTCGCCGCGCGGCAGCTCGGCTTCGTCCCGGCCGGAGGACTCGGCGCCGCGCTGGAGATGGCCCACGGCCGCGCCGGCGGCCGCGCGCGCGTCGGCTACCTCCTCAGCCCGCCGTACTTTCCGCTGAGAGTGAGCGCCTAGTCTTCGCCGAGATAGGTCTTACGGACCTGCTCGTTCTCGCGCAGCGACTTCGCGTCGTCGGCGAGGGCGACGCGGCCGGTCTCGAGCACGTAGCCGCGCTTGGCGATGTCGAGGGCCATCAGCGCGTTCTGCTCGACGAGCAGGATCGGCGTGCCCTCGTTGTTGATCTCGACCAGCGTCTCGAAGATCCGCTCGACGAGCACCGGCGCGAGCCCCATCGACGGCTCGTCCAGGAGCAGGAGCTTCGGCCGCGCCATCATCGCCCGCCCGATCGCGCACATCTGCTGCTCGCCGCCCGACATCGTTCCCGCCTTCTGCGACTTGCGCTCGGCCAGGCGCGGGAAGAGCGTGAACACATGGTCCATGTCCTCCTTGATCCCCTGGCGGTCGGTCCGCTGGAAGGCACCCATCTCCAGGTTCTCGACGACGCTCATCCGCGGGAAGAGCTTGCGGCCCTCGGGCGCCTGGGCGATCCCGTTCTTGACGATGTTGTGCGGCGCCTCGCTCGTGATGTCGTCGCCCTGAAAGGTGATCGACCCCTTGCGCGGGTGGTTGAGGCCGTTGATCGAGCGCAGCGTCGTCGACTTGCCGGCCCCGTTCGCGCCGATCAGCGTCACGATCTCGCCCTCGTCCACCTCCAGGGAGACGCCCTTGAGCGCGTGGATCGACCCGTAGTAGGTGTGGACGTCCTCGAGCGTGAGGATCACTGGGCCACCGCCGCCGATCCGAGGTATGCCTCGATCACGCGCGGGTCCCGCTGGACCTCCTTGGGGCCGCCCTCGGCGATCTTCTCGCCGTAGTCGAGGACGGTCACCCGGTCGGAGATGCCCATGACGACGCGCATGTCGTGCTCGATCATCAGCACCGCGACCTTCTGTTCCGTCCGGAGCTTCGCGACGAAGCCGGTGAAGTCGGCCGACTCCTGGGGGTTCATGCCCGCGGTCGGCTCGTCGAGCAGGAGCAGCTTCGGCTCGGTCGCGAGCGCGCGGGCCACCTCCAGCCGGCGCTGGTCGCCGTACGGCAGGCTGTTCGCGGTCGCATCGTCCCGCCGTTCGAGCCCGACGAACTTGAGCAGCTCCCTGGCGCGCTCGGTCGCGTCGCGCTCCTCGCGCTTGATCCCCGGCGTGTGCAGGATGCTGCGCACGATCCCGCCCTTCAGGCGCGAGTGCATGCCGACGAGCACGTTCTCGAGCGACGTCATGTTCTGGAAGAGGCGGATGTTCTGGAAGGTCCGGCCGATGCCCCGCTCGGTGATCGCGTGCGGCGGCTTGCCCGTGATGTCCTCGCCGTTGAAGACGATCCGGCCGCCCGTCGGCTTGTAGACGCCGGTCAGCATGTTGAAGAACGTCGTCTTGCCGGCGCCGTTGGGCCCGATCAGGCTGACGATCGCCCCCTCCGGGATCGCGAAGTCGACGTCGTTGACGGCGATGAGGCCGCCGAAGACCTTGCGCACCATCTGGGCCGTCAACAGGTCGTCGGCCATCAGGCCCCCCCGTGCCGGACGTCGTAGAGGGGCTCGTCGGACACGCCCTCGTGGAACTCCGCCGCGCGTCTCGTGCTCGGGATCAACCCCTCGGGCCGGAAGAGCATCACGACGAGCAGGATCACTCCGAAGATCCCGGACTCGTACTCGGGCACGTTGAAGTTCAAGTGCAGGTGCGTGCTGATCCAGCTCCCGCTGTCGGCCAGCCCCTCCTGGTCCAGGTAGGAGAGGAAAGCCGCGCCGAAGATCACCCCCCAGATGTTGCCCATGCCGCCCAGGATGACCATGCAGAGGATGAAGACGGAGATGTTGAAGAAGAAGTCGCCCGGGAACGTCGCGCTCTTGAAGCTGGCGTAGTAGGCGCCGGCGATCCCGCCGAAGAAGGCGCCCGACGCGTAGGCCCACGTCTTTGTACGCATCAGCGGCACGCCCATCGCCGCCGCGGCGGTCTCGTCCTCGCGGATCGCGATCCAGGCGCGGCCGAGCCGCGAGTCGCGCAGACGCACCGAGCAGAAGATCGTGAACAGGAGCAGGAGTAAGCCGGTCCAGTAGAAGAGGCGCTCGGAGGTCCAGAAGGTCCCGGAGCCGGTCAGGTAGTTGACGCCGAAGAAGCCGGGTGCATCGATCGGCGTGATCCCGTTCGGGCCGTTGGTCAGGTTGAAGCCGGTGCCGAAGAAGTTGTCGCTGTTGCGCGCGATCTGCGGCAGGATCTCACCGAAGCCGAGCGTCACGATCGCGAGATAGTCGCCGCGAAGGCGCAGCGTCGGAAGGCCGATGACCACGCCGACCATCGCGGTCAGGAAACCGGCCGCGATCAGCAGCAGCCAGACCGAGATATGGAAGCCGGGGACGTTCTGGCCGACCCCGACCGCGCCGAAGTGGACGTTGACGTGCGCGAACTGCACCGAGGCGAACCAGGCCGCCACGTACGCCCCGATCGCGTAGAAGGCGACGTAGCCGAGATCCAGCAGCCCCGCGTAGCCGACGACGATGTTGAGGCCGACAGCCATCATGATGAAGACGAGCATCACGACGCCTGTCGGGACGCTGGGAAACGCCCCGAAGATCGGGACGGTAAACAGCTTGTCCCAGACGAAGGGGTAGGTGAAGGCGATGATCATCGCGATCGTCGCCCGCGCGTAGCGGCCGACCCCCGGCACGGTCTCCCACGGCGGGACGTAGATGATCGCGATGACCGCGAGGAAGTAGAAGGTCGAGACGTCGAGGCTCTTGAAACCGTGCTCGGCCGCCACCGCGAACAAGAGCAGCGCGGCGCCGATCCCCATCCGCAGCCCGCGGATCGACTGGGTCCAGTCGCTGTCCGGGGCATGCCAGTTCAGCCCCTCGTTGAAGGCCTGGATCAGGCCGATCAGGACCGCCCCGAGGACGGCGCCCGGGAGGTTGCCGATCCCGCCGAAGACGGCCGCCGTGAAGGCGATCAGGCCCAGCTGGAAGCCCTGGTCGAAGCGGACCGACCCGGCGTAGAGCGCGTAGAGCAGGCCCGCGACGCCGGCGAGCGCCCCGGCGATCAGGAACGTGAACGAGATCGTGCGGTTGACGTTGATGCCCATCATCGCCGCGGCGTCCGTGTCCTGCGCGACCGCGCGCATCGCCTTACCCTGGCGCGTGCGCTGGACGAGCCAGACGAGCACCAGGAGGACCGGTGTCGTCACGATCAGGACGATCAGCTTCTCCCAGGTGTACTCGACGCCGTGGGTCGAGAAGACGGTTCCGGTCGGCAGGACCGAGGCGGTCTGCACGTAGTTCGGGCCCTTCCAGGCGAGCCCGATGTTCTGGAGGATGAACGAGGCGCCGATCGCCGTGATCAGCGGCGCCAGCCGGGGCGCGTGCCGCAGTCGCCGGTAGGCGATCAGCTCCACGGTCACGTTCAGCCCACCGCAGAAGGCCATGCAGATGAGCAGGGCCACGATTACGAGCGGCCAGAGCACGTACCACGCCTCGCCCTGGTGAAGGTTGAACAGGGTCGTCCCGACAACGGTCACCGCCATCATCGAGCCGAGCATGAAGACGTCGCCGTGCGCGAAGTTGATCAACTCGAGGATGCCGTAGACGAGGGTGTAGCCGAGCGCGATCAGCGCGTAGAGGGCGCCGAGCGTGAAGCCGATCAGGAAGATCTGGATGAAGTCGGCCGGCGTCTTGTAGAAGTTGACGCCGAGCCAGGCGAGGAGGAGCGCGACGAGCGAGAGGCCGACGATGGAGGTGACGCTCGGCCTGTAGCCAGTGCGTCCCGCCAACGGTTGCCGACTCGCCTCTGTGACCAAGCGCCCCTCCTGAAAGACCTTGGGGGAGAGCCCACAGGCCCTCCCCCAGGAATGTCCTTGCCGACTCCCGCTAAGCCGCCTTCACCAGGCTCGCGGGCGGGACCTCCACCTTGAAGGTCTTGCCCGTGCCGCTCTTGCCCGAGCCGACCTGCTGGTAGACGGTGACCGGGTTCCGCGTCGTGTCACCGTTCGAGTTGATCGAGAAGGTGCCGAGGATGCCGTCCGTCACCTTCGTGTGGAGGAGGTTGTCGGTGATCTTGGCGCGCGAGCCGTCGGAGTTGGCGATCGCGTCGAGCACCACCTGCATCGACTGGGCGGCGTACGTGGAGTACGGGTTCACCGCGGTGCCGATCTGAGCGCCGAAGTTCTTGACGAAGTCCTGGCCCGCGCCGGTCAGCTTCTCCGGCGGCTGGCCGGCGACGGTGATGTACATGCCCACGCCCGACGCTCCGTTCGCCGTGAAGTCGCTGAAGCCGTCGGGGGCCATCAGCTTCGCACCGGGAACCCCGGACTTCATGTCCGCGATCAGCTTCGCACCGTTCTCACAGATGAGGCCGCCGAGGTAGATCCAGTCCGCGCCGGACTGCTTGATCCGCGTCGCAAGTGCCTCGTAGCTCGACGCCTTCGGATCCCAGGCGGTGAAGCCTGCGACCTTCAGGCCCAGCTTCGTCGCCGAGTTCTTCGTGTCCGTCGCGACGCCGAGGCCGTAGGCCTCCTTGTCGTTGAGGATGAAGACGCTCTTGGCGCCCTGCTGCTGCATGAAGGACGCGTCGGCGGCGCCCTGGAAGTCGTCGGCCGCAACCATGCGGATGTAGTTGCGCTTGCCGTTCGGGTAGTACTTCTCCGGCTCGCCGGCGACCGTTCCGGGGCCGCTGTGCGTGAGGCCGACGTAGGTGTTCGCCGGGCTGACCATGCCCATCGGGCCGTTCGGCGCCCGGTTCAGGATCGGGATGATGATCTCGGCGCAACCGGAGTTGAAGGTGCCGATCACGGCGACGACGCTCTTGTCCTGCGCGTAGGCATTGCCGTTCGCCGAGCACTTGCTGGAGGCCCACTTGCCGGCCTGCGCGGTCGAATCGTCACAGGACTGGTAGCCGATCTTGTACTTGCCGGCCTTGAAGCTCGCCTTCTTGGTAATAGAGCGGCCCACAGGACGAGGCGGGCAGTGTCGTGGCCCCGCCGCCGCCACCGCTCGATGAGGTGCTGCTGCTGCTGTTCTTCTTGCTGCCGCAAGCAGATGCAATCAGAGCGAAAACCAGGGTCAGGACGACCCCTCCAAGAATGATGCCTCGCCTCACGCCTCCTCCTTCTTCAGCCGGATCCGTCATATCGAGAGCAGGCACGACCGCCCGCTGACCGCGAGTATGAGGCGAGTCGCGGCCCTATGCAAACGAGTACCGCGGATACAGTGAGCGTTCAGGCCGAAGTGGCGGAATTGGTAGACGCGCCGGACTCAAAATCCGGTGGGGTGCAAGCCCCGTGTGGGTTCGATTCCCACCTTCGGCATCGGTGAAGGTCGGCGTGCTCACGGGTGGCGGGGATTGTCCCGGCCTGAACGCGGTGATTCGCGCGGTCGCGCGGCGCTCGTTCACGCGCGGGCACGAGGTGGTCGGCATCCGCGAGGGCTGGCGCGGGCTCGTCGACGGGAAGTTCGAGGCGCTCGGGCCGCGCGAGATCTCCGGGCTGCTGCCGCGGGGCGGGACGATCCTCGGCACCTCGCGCACGAATCCGTTCAAGCTCGAGGGCGGCACCGAGGCGGTGCTGGCGAACTTCCAGCGCGCAGAGTTCGACGCGCTCGTGGCGATCGGCGGCGAGGACACGCTCGGGGTCGCGGCGAAGCTCCACGCGGAGAACGACTTTCCGGTCGTCGGCGTCCCGAAGACGATCGACAACGACCTCTCCGGCACCGACTACACCTTCGGCTTCGACACCGCGGTCTGGATCTGCACCGAGGCGATCGACCGGCTCCACACCACCGCCGAGTCGCACAACCGCGTGATGGTCGTCGAGGTGATGGGCCGCCACACGGGCTGGATCGCGGTCATGAGCGGGATCGCCGGCGGCGCAGACGTGATCATGATTCCCGAGCAGCCGGTCTCGATCGACGACGCCTGCGAGGAGATCCGCAAGCGCCACGAGCGCGGCAAGGACTTCTCGATCGTCGTCGTGAGCGAGGGCTA
The DNA here is from genome assembly GCA_005883965.1 of Actinomycetota bacterium. Taxonomy (GTDB): domain Bacteria; phylum Actinomycetota; class Thermoleophilia; order Gaiellales; family Gaiellaceae; genus AC-32. Next base: position 4,395 of record VAWL01000094.1, on the reverse strand, counting down.
CGAGCTCGAGGGGCTCAACGAGGCGAGCGACCTGGATGAGTTCGGCCACGTCAGGCTCTCGGAGCGCGGCGTCGGCGCGCGGCTGGCAAGCGAGATCGAGGAGCGCACCGGCTACGAGACCCGCGTAACCGTCCTCGGCCACGTCCAGCGCGGCGGCTCCCCCACTCCGCGCGACCGTGTGCTCGCGACCCGCTTCGGGCTGAAGGCCGCCGACCTCGTCAACGACCGGAGCTTCGGCCGGATGGCCGCGCTGCACGGCGACGCGGTCGTCGACGTCTCGCTCGAGGAGGCGACCGCCGAGCTGAAGACCGTGCCGGCCGACTGGTACGACGTCGCCCGCGCGTTCTTCGGCTAGAGCTCCGCGAGAGGGAATGAGCGGTGCCGCCGCGGCGGGACGAGGAAGTTCTGCCGGTGGCTCGTGTGCAGCACGGAATTGATCCCCTGCGCGCGTGAGCCGGGCTCGAGGCTGAGGCGCGTCCCGTCGGGAAGGACGCCGTCCATCGCCAGCCGGTTGCGGTGGAAATCGTCGCTCGTCGGGTTGAAGACGACGAAGTGCACTCCCGCGGACGGCGCGTGGTCGACGCCTTCCGGCCGCCAGAAGAACGGGTTGTCGAGCGTGTTGAAGTCGGCGCGCTGCGGGATCGCGGTGCCCTTCGCGTAGACGGTGCCGTCGGGGCCGACGACGTGGTCGGCCAGGCGCGAGGTCGGCTGAATCGACGAGCTGTGGCCGATCCGGCCGACGCGGCGGAAGTCGCGCTCGACCTCCGCTGACGGCGTCGCCGTGGCCGGCCCCTGCGGGACGGTCTGCTCGTTCTCGCGCACGTGGAGGCCGGGACGGAACACGGTGTCGACCCGCTCCTGGAAGTCGAAGTTCAGGTACCAGGCCTCGAGGTCCTCGAAGATGTGCGACACGTGCATGTGCGTGCCGCCGTGGAAGTAGCCGCCGGCGGCGTCCGTGTAGCCGAGGGTCTCGAGGTTCGCGATCCGGCCGGGACCGAGGTTGGCCTTCTGGGTCGAAGTGAAGCCCAGGAAGAGCTCGGAGGTGTCCGGGATCAGATCGGCGCCGTGCACGCCCGCTGCCATCGCCATCTGCTTCGGCAGGCTCTTGGCCCCGCCGAAGCCGCCGCCGGCGAACCCCCTGCGAATGCTCGTCGGCTCAAGCAAGCGCAGGCCCTGGAAGAGCGCCTTCGCGCCCTCGCCCACGTGGTCGAGCGAGTCGCTGCGCAGGAGCACGGCGACGTCGTTCGCCTCCAGCACGGTCGTGTGCGGGTCGCTCGGGAAGCGGATCGGCGGCAGGAGCGCGAGCTTGCCGGCCCGGCGGTCATGTGGGGCGTGCTTCGCCCACGCCTCCGGCACGTGTCGCTCGAAGTAGGGAAGGCCCCACGCGACCGTGACGCCGAGCCCCGCGGGGGTCGGCGCGAAGCGGCGGTCGAGGCCGGTGAGCGCATCCTCGAGGTCGCGCTGCGCCGTCCGGAGGTCGCCGCCACGGACGGTTGCGGTCACGAGCTGGTGGTGCAGCGGCGGGACGATCACGGCAACGCCGTTGTCGCGGACGACGCTCAGGCCCTCCAGCAGGTGCTGCTCGGCCGGCAGCCCGGTCGCGGCCGAGCGGCTCGGCGAGGTCGTCAGCTGGTCGACGAGCTCGTAGATCCCGGCCGCCCCGAGCGCCCCCGCGGCGGCGCCTGCGAGGAATCCCCGGCGGGTTGTGCCCATCAGGCCTTGGGCGCGACCAGGACGAGGTCGCGCAGCATCCTCTTCAGGTCGGCGACGACCTGCTCGTAGGTCAGCGGCGCCGCCACGTGCTGGCTGAGCGTGTACAGGGAGCCGTCCCGGTGCCAGGCGAGGAGCACGTGCCACTGATCGGCGCCCTGGTTGACCGTGTAGACGGTCGCGTCGATGCCATTCGCGTGCATCCGGCCGTGCGGGTCGTCGAAGCAGGGAAGCGTGCCCTTGCCGACGGAGGCGGGGCAGTTCGGAATCTTCGTCCGGCCCGGGTAACCGCGCAGGTTGACGTGCAGCTCGCCGCTGCCGTGCTCGAACCAGATGAAGCCGACGAGGTAGCTGCGGTCGGGCGAGACCGAATAGATGTTGTTCCATTGCCCCTTGATCACGCCGTTGAGCGGGTCCGGCATCCAGCGGGGGCAATAGACCGGCGCGCGGACGCTGTCGGCGAGCTGCTGCCAGCCCTTGGCCGCCGGGCAGGCCGGCTTCGCCTTGACTGCTGCGCCCGCGCCGCCGCCTCCGCCGCTGCAGCCGGCGAGGGTTACGGCAAGCCCGAGCAGGAGTAGTGCCCCTACGACCCGTCTCACGGTCAGAAATGGTAGACGGCAACCCAGGGACCCGCATAGGGGCCGCCGGGGGCGATGTAAAACACCCGCTTCGTCTTCCTGAGCGACTCGTAGAAGTGCGTCTCACGCGGGTAGTGCTTGCGCGCGGCGAGGACGCGCTCGGCGATCGCGCCCGTGACGACGGCGTAGCGAACGCCCTTGCGGTGCAGGCGGCGTATGTCGCGATTCGGGTCGGCATGAGCCTCCTCGGGCAGCGGCAGCTGGAGCTTCAGCACGCGGAAACCCGCGAACGGCGGCAGCGAGGAGTCGGTCGCGAGCCGGGCGCCGTGCGGCAGGTGGCTCTCGATCCAGCGGTGCGCGACCACCCTCGTGTCGGTCTTCGTCAGCGTCCGCGTGTCGCGCACGGACCAGGTCAGCGGCACGACCAGGAGGAGCAGGGTCACCGGGGCCAGGCCGCGCATCCGGCCGGCGAGCGCGCCGAGCGCAGGCAGCAGCGGCAGGACGTAGCGGTCGAAGTGCGCCCCGAGCGTGCAGAGGTCGAGGAAGTAGACGACCACGAACGAGCCAAGGATCAGGTCGGCCCGTCGGCGCTGGACGAGCGCGACTACGAGGCCGATCATGCAGACGATCAGCGCCGGTCCGAGGCCGTGCCAGAGCCGCGCCAGGAAGGCGATCGGGGCGATGTGGTCGTGCTCGAAGCCGAGCCAGCCTTGGCGCGCCAGCTTCTGGACACGGTAGGCGTCGCCCACGGCGTTGGGGAAATGCGCGACGAAGAACGGGCTCGTCGCGCAGAAGCCGGCGACGGCAAGGCCCACCCCGATCGAGAGGCGCCGCGGCTCCCGCCAGCCGGCGATTGCGATCGGGACGAGCAGGAAGATCCCCGGGTACTTGACGCTCGTCGCGAGGCCGGCGACGAGCCCGGCGAGCTCGATCCGGCCGCTGACGAGCAGCGCGAGCGAGACGGCCACGCCGAGCGTGAGCGGCACGTCGGTGACAGCCATCCGCGAGTAGGCGACCTCCGTCGTCTCGACGGCAACGAGCGCCGCGGCCACCGCGCCGGCGGGCCCGCCGTACGCGCGGCTGCCGAGCCACCAGGCTGCGGCGACCGCCCCGAGCGCGAGCACCAGCACGACCAGCCGGCCCGCGAGGTATGACGGCGAGCCCTCGAAGGACTGGAACGGCGCGATCAGGTAGAGGAGCAGGCTCGGGTAATCGAACCAGTGCGGGTCGAGGCCGCCGCCGTGGACCATGTGCCAGGCGCGCGGGACGATGCTCTGCTCGTCCGGGCTGAAGAGCGGGAACGGCCGGCCGTAGCCGATCCCGACGATCCGCAGCGCGGCGGCGCCGCACACGATCGCAACGAGCGCGAGGCGGCGGTCGCCCCAGGCACTCTCGGGACGTTTCGTCTCAGACCTCGGGTGGGAGCTCGCCGACGAGCTCGGCGACACGGCCTCCGCGCACGATCACCGCGTCGACTCCGGCGCGCTCGAGCTCGCTGACGTCGCCGCGCGTCGTCGCGGGCAGCTCCGCGATGGCGAGCTTGCCGGCGGGCACGTCCGGAAGCAGGTCGAGGACCCGTTCCAGCGCCTCCTCGTCCTTCCCGGCGAGCACGAAGAGCTCGGGGTCGAACTTCTCCAGCGCGTCCGCGAGCTGTTCGTCGTCCTCGACTCGCAGCGCCAGCTCGAAGTGGTCGTCGAGCTCGACGTGCGCGCGCTGGACGACGTCGTCGCCCCCGCCGAGCCCGCCCGACCAGGCGGCGACGTCGACGACGCAAGCGTCGGCGCCGGCCAGCCGGTCGGCGGGCTCGCCGTCCCACCAGAAGAGGATCGGCACCGAGACCGCATCGCGGATCTGCTGGAGCTGCGTCTCGTTCCCGCTGTGGACGAGCAGCCCCTCGGCGCCCTCGCTCTCGGCCCGCCGGGCCGCCTCGGGCCCTTCGACCTCCGCGAGGAGCGAGATGCCGTCCCCCTCGGAGATGGCCTGGCTGAATCGTCGCGGCCCGGTCACTTGGTGCAATTCTGGCGCAAAGCCGTCACACACGCGTGCGGGTTTCGTCGATACGATCGCCTCGGGGAGGAGGATCGGTGGGCCTTAGGCAAGGGCAGCC
>VAWL01000093.1 GCA_005883965.1 Actinomycetota bacterium | reverse complement strand
CGCCGAGCGGGTCGGCTATCCGGTGCTCGTGCGGCCGAGCTACGTGCTCGGCGGGCGCTCGATGCGCGTCTGCTACGACGCCGAGGCGGTGCGTGAAGCGGCGGCGGCAGGCGGCGGAAGGCTGCTCGTCGACCGCTTCCTCGAGAACGCGATCGAGCTCGACGTCGACGCGCTCTGCGACGGGAGCGAGACCTTCGTCGCCGGTGTGATGCAGCACGTCGAGGAGGCGGGAATCCACTCGGGCGACTCGAGCTGCGTGCTCCCCGCCACGTCCCTGACCGGGACCGAGCAGGAGCAGGTGGTCGGCGTGGTCGAGTGCCTCGGCCCTGCGCTCGGCGTGGTCGGCCTGCTGAATGCCCAGCTCGCGCTCGCCGACGGGCGGCTGTTCGTCCTCGAGGCGAACCCGCGCGCCTCGCGCACGGTGCCGTTCGTGAGCAAGGCCACCGGCGTCAACCTCGTCCAGGCCGCCAGCCGCCTCGCCGCGGGAGCGAGCCTGTCCGATCCGGCCCTGCCCGGGGGACAGTCTCAGGGACAGTCTCAGGGACAGTCACTGGGACAGTCACTGGGACAGGTCTCCGTCAAGGCCGCGGTGCTCCCGTTCGCGCGCTTCCCCGGCGCGGACGCGGTGCTCGGCCCGGAGATGCGCTCGACCGGCGAGGTGATGGCCAGCGCCTCCGACCTGCCGACCGCCTTCGCCAAGGCCGAGCGCGCCGCCGGCCGCCGCCTGCCGACCGAGGGCACGGCGTTCCTCTCCGTCCGGGACGAGGACAAGACCGCGGTCGTCCCGGTCGCCCGTGCGCTCGACACGCTCGGCTTCAAGCTGATCGCAACCGCCGGCACGGCGCACACGCTGGCCGCCGCGGGACTGGCGGTGGAGCACGTCCGCAAGGTGACCGAGGACGGCGAGAACCCGAGCGTGGTCGACCTCGTCCGCCGCGGGCGCTGCGACCTCGTCGTCAACACGCCGCAGGGCTCGGGCGCGCGCACGGACGGCTACCTGATCCGCGAGGCGGCACTCCTGGCCCGCGTCCCCTGCGTGACGACGATCTCCGGGGCGGCGGCCGCCGTCGAGGCAATCGCCCACGCGCAGGACGAGGTCGCGCTCAGCCTCCAGGAGCGAATCGGTGCTCACGCGCAGAGCGCTTAGGGTCGCCGGCAGCGAGGTGGTCGGCCCGTACACGCTGCTGCGCGTCGAGCGCGGCAAGCTCGACCCCGGGATCCCGGGCCAGTTCTTCATGCTCGAAGTGCCGGGCCGGCTTTTGCCGCGACCAATGAGCCTCTGCCTGGCCACGTCGAGCGAGCTCGGCTTCCTGATCGACCCGATCGGACCAGGCACGAGGGCGTTGTGCTCCCTCGCCGCGGGCGAGACGCTGCGGATCCTCGGACCGCTCGGCAACGGCTTCCGGCTCGACGTCGAGCGCCCGCTGCTCGTCGGCGGCGGGATCGGCATAGCGCCGCTCCCGTACCTCTCCGAGCGGCTCGCCAATCCGCCGGCAGTGCTCGGCTTCCGAACCGCTTGGCACGCGGAAGCCGCCGCGCTCGTGCCCAACGCGGAGGTCGTGCTGGAGCCGACCTACGTCACCGAGGTGCTGCCGCCCGGGCACGACGTTCTCGCCTGCGGCCCCGCGCCGATGCTCGAGGCCGTTCGCCGCCTGACCCCGAATGCGCAGCTCGCCTGGGAGGCTCCCATGGCCTGTGGCTACGGCGCCTGCTACGGCTGCGCGGTCGAGATCGACGGCGAGCTCAAGCGCCTGTGCGTGGAGGGACCGGTCCTTGCGGCTGCTTAACGCGAGCGGCTGCCTCGACGCGCTGACCGCGCCGGACGTCGCCGCCGGGCTGGACACGTTCGTGACCAAGACGGTCACGCCGCTTCCGCGCGGCGGGAACGACCCGGTGCGAATCGCCGAGACCGAGGTCGGGATGCTGAACGCGATCGGCCTGGCCAACCCCGGCATCGACGCGTTCCTCACGCACGTGCTGCCGCGCCTTCCCCGGCCGGTCTGGGTCTCGGTCGGCGGCTTCTCCGTCAGGGACTACACGGAAATCTGCGAGCGGCTCGAAGGCGAGGACGTCGCTGCGATCGAGCTGAACCTCTCCTGCCCGAACGTCGACGAGGCGCCCTCGGGCGGGGGGGAGGTGGTCGCCGCAGCCCGTGCCGCGACGACGAAGCCTCTCTACGCGAAGCTCGCCCCCACGGCCGACGTCGCCGAGAACGCGCAGGCTGCGGAGGCGGCCGGCGCGGGCGGGCTCAGCCTCGTGAACACCGTCAAGGGCCTGGCGCTCGACGAGCGCACCCTCCGCCCGGTTCTGGCGCGAGGGGCCGGTGGCCTTTCGGGCCCGGCGCTCCGGCCGCTCGCCCTTGCTGCGGTCCACGCCTGCCACCAGGCGACCCGCGTGCCGATCGTCGGCATGGGTGGAGTCTCGAGGGGCCGCGACGCGCTCGAGCTGCTCGCCGCGGGCGCGAGCGACGTCGCGCTCGGCACGGTTCTCTTCTCCGATCCCGGCGCCCCTGCCCGCATCAGAGCCGAGCTGGAAGCCGAGCTGGCAGCCCACGGCTTTGCCGACCCTGACAACATCGTCGGCGCCGCCCACGAGGCCGAAGCCTCGACCCTCGACCTCGAGTCGAGAGTAGGACGCAAAAAAGGCCTGCATACACGCGCAAACGTGGCGGGTTGATTCACGCCGCCACCTTGTTAGTATCCCCCGCCGTGGCCGCGCTCAAGACTCAGGCCCAGGCGCCACTCCGCTCCCTCGACCAACGGATGGAAGCGCTCAAGCGGGCGAACGACATCCGCGTGCGACGCGCGAGGCTGAAGAAGGACCTCAAGTCCGGCTCCGCTCGCATCGAGGAAATCCTCAGCGACCCGCCGGAGTACGTGTCGACCGCGAAGGTCTTCGACATGCTCATGGCCGTCCCCAAATTCGGTCGCGTCAAGGCCGCCCGCTTCCTGAACCAGTGCCGCATCAGCCAGTCGAAGACGGTCGGCGGTCTCTCCGACCGCCAGCGGACGGAGCTGATTGGGCTCTTCAACCGCTAGACCGGTCTTCGTAATCACCGGTACCTCCGGGGAAGGCAAGAGCACGCTTGCGCGCGAGCTTGTGAAGCGCCTGCCGGAGCTCGAGCTCGCCGTCTCGGCGACGACAAGGCCGCAACGCCCGGGCGAGCAGGACGGGCGCGACTACTGGTTCGTCTCCGAGGATGAGTTCGAGAAGCGCCTCGCCGAGGGCGACTTCCTCGAATGGGTCGAGCTGCCGTGGGGGCCCGGCTATCGCTCGGGGACGCTGTGGTCCGAGATCGAGCGGATCGGCAACGGCGGCAGGGCGCCGCTGCTCGAGATCGAGACCGGCGGCGCGCTCGCGGTCCGCGACCGGATCCCAGGCGCGGTGACGATCTTCGTGACCGCGCCCAGCCGCGAGGAGCTCGAGAGCCGGCTGCGCGCGCGGGCGACGGAGAGCGAAGGCGAGATCGAGGAGCGCCTGGACGTCGCGGGGCGCCAGCTCGAGCTGGAATCGGTGTTCGACCACCGGATCGTCAACGACGACCTGGAGCGGGCTCTGGGCGAGCTCGAGGAGATCGTTCGCGGCGCACTCAACACCTCGCACGCGGGTGGAATGGCGCAGCGAGGTGCCGGCTCCTGAAACATTTGAACCGAGCGTTCCGCCCGCAAGGAGGGGGGTCGCGGGGGAACCAGGGGTTCACCCGCGCTCGTACAGGTACCATGAGCGCCCGTGATTCATCCTCGCGTTGACGAACTGCTCGAGAACGTCGACTCCCGCTATGCGCTGGTGATCGTCGCGGCGAAGCGTGCCCGGCAGATCAACAACTACCACCACCAGCTCGGCGAGGGCACGTTCGACCAGTTCCTGCCCCCGCTCGTCGAGTCGCGCTCGAAGAACTACTTGACCATGTCCCTGGAGGAGATCCAGGAGGGCAAGATCAAGTACACCTACCCCAAGTCCTAGCGCTCGGCACGCCGCTTCCCTTGGCCGGCTCCGGCTGCGTTGGCATCCCTTTAGCGCCGGCAAGGAGGGCTCGCGGGGGAACCAGGGGGTTCCTCCGCGCTCCAAGATCAAGTACACCTACCCCAAGTCTTGGAGGGGGAGGGCGGCCGCCCCAGGGAGAGAGCGGCCGCCGTGGCGGTGCCTACTTGGTGACCTTGAAGTCGCCGTGCATCATTGCTTCGTGGATTGAGCAGTAGAAGCGCCAGCTGCCGGGCTTCAACGTGACGGTCATGGTCTTGGAGCCGGTGAAGCCCGTCTTCGTGATGTGGAACTCGAAGTGCGGCTTGGCCGGCTTCTCGCGCTCCAGCGTGAAGTTGTGGAAATCGGACTTGTCGCTGACCGCGATCTTGTACGTGCCGGCCTTCAGGGTCTTGCCCTTGACCGACTTGCCCGCCTTCTTGAGCGAAATCGTGAACCCGGGGCCGACGACGCCCTTGAGCGTGGTCGTGCTCGAGCTCTGACTGAAGGCCGTCCCGGCGAGTACGAGCATCGCGACGAGACAGCCGGCGATGATGGCGATCGACTTCTTCCGCATGGTCCTCCTTGGATTCATTTGCCCCGTGAGTACGCGATCCCGGCTACTGCGGATTTACCTGCACAAGGCAGAATGTGAGCATGGCACGCGTGCTGGTCGGGGTCAGCGGCGGGATCGCCGCCTACAAGGCGTGTGAGCTGACGCGGCTGCTCGTGCGCGCGGGACACGAGGTGACGCCGATCCTCACCCCCGAGGCGGAGCGGTTCGTCGCCGCGCAGACGTTCGAGGCCCTCGCTCGAAGGGAGATGCCGCGGGAGCTCTTCCCGCACCTGGTCGAGGCCGACCTGCTCGTGATCGCCCCCCTCTCGGCGAACACGCTGGGCAAGCTCGCGCAGGGCCTGGCCGACAACGTGCTCACCCAGACGGCGCTCGCCTTCGACGGACCGGTGCTGGCTGCGCCGGCCATGAACCCGCGCATGTGGGCGCACCGCGCGACGCGCGGGAACGCCGAGACGCTGGCGCGCCGCGGCGTCGAGCTGATCGGTCCCGAAGAGGGCGACACGGCCGAGGGCGAGGTCGGCGTCGGGCGCATGAGCGAGCCCGAGGAGATCTTCGAGCGCGCGCAGAGCCTGCTCGAGAAGCGCGAGCAGCTCGACGGCCTGCGCGTCCTCGTCACGGCGGGCGGCACCCGCGAGCCGCTGGACGCCGTGCGGTTCCTCGGCAACCGCTCGTCGGGCCGGATGGGCGCGGCGCTCGCGGCCGAGGCGCGACGGCGTGGGGCGGAGGTGACGCTCGTCGCCGCGAACCTCTCGGTGCCCGCGCCCGTAGGAGTGAACGTGGTGCCCGCTTCGACTGCCGACGATGTCGCCCGCGAGACGCTTGCGCGCGGCGACGCCGACGTCGTGCTGATGGCCGCCGCAGTGGCCGACTACCGCCCGGCCGAGCCGGAGCAGGCCAAGCGCCCCAAGGACGGGAACGACTGGACGGTGACGCTCGAGCCGACGACCGACGTCCTGCGCGAGGTCGGCGAGCGGCGCACGAATGGTCAGCTGCTCGTCGGCTTCGCCGCCGACACCGGGGAGCGGGGCCTCGAGCGCGCCCGCGAGAAGCTCGCCGCCAAGCGCGCCGACCTGATCGTCTTCAACGACGTCTCGCGCGAGGACATCGGCTTCGACTCGGCCGACAACGAAGTCGTGTTCGTCTCCGGCGAGGGCGAGCGGCGCCTCGAGAAAGCCTCGAAGGAGCAGATCGCCGCGGCTATCCTCGACGAGGTGGCCGAGCGCCTGAGGGGAGGCGGGTAGTGGACGAGCAGGCACTGGAGCGGGCCGAGGCGAGCCGCGGCGCGGACGCGATCCGCCGCATCGTCGACAACCTTGCGCTCGTGGTGCGCGCGCCGGACGAGACGCTGCGCCTCACCGTCCTCTGCCTGGTCGCCGAGGGCCACCTGATCATCGAGGACTTCCCCGGCGTCGGGAAGACGATGCTGGCCAAGGCGCTCGCGCGGTCGGTCGACTGCTCCTTCTCGCGGATCCAGTTCACGCCGGACCTGCTCCCGTCCGACGTCACCGGCGTCAACGTCTTCAACCAGCGCACCAACGAGTTCGAGTTCCGGCCGGGCCCGGTGTTCGCGAACTTCCTGCTCGTCGATGAGATCAACCGGGCGTCGCCCAAGACCCAGTCGGCGCTGCTCGAGTGCATGCAGGAGAACCAGGTCACGGTCGACGGCGTCAGCTACGAGCTCGCGCCGCCGTTCCTGGTGATGGCGACGCAGAACCCGATCGAGTACGAGGGCACCTATCCATTGCCCGAGGCGCAGCTCGACCGCTTCACCCTCCGCGTCGAGATCGGCTACCCACCGCTGGCCGAGGAGGCGCGGATGCTGACCGAGCAGACGGTCGACCCGCCGCTCGACTCGCTGCGCCCGGTCGCGACCGCGGAGAGCGTTCGCGCCCTGATCGCGGAGGCCGGGGAGATCTTCGTCGAGGAGAGCGTCAACCGCTACGTCGTCGCCCTGCTCGGGCACACCCGCTCCGACGCGCGGCTCTACCTCGGGGCGAGCCCACGCTCCGGGATCGCGCTCCTACGCGTGGCGAAGGCCCGCGCGCTCGCCGAGGGCCGCGGCTTCGTCTCTCCGGACGACGTGAAGGCTTGCGCCGTGCCGGTGCTGTCGCATCGCCTGATCGTCGCGCCCGAGGCGCGCGCGGCCGGCCTGACCGGCGCCGAGCTCGTCCGCGAGGCGCTCGAGCACACACCGGTTCCGGTATGACCCCGAGAGGGAGGTTCGCGCTGCTGCTCGGCTGCGCGACCTACCTCGGCGCCTGGGCGTTCGGCTCGAAG
>VAWL01000092.1 GCA_005883965.1 Actinomycetota bacterium | reverse complement strand
GAAGTTGACGTCGTCGACGGCGTGGAGCCGCTGGCGCGAGAGCAGCTTCCCCACCGAGAAGTGGCGCGTCAGGCCCTCGGCCCGCAGCAGCGGCTCGCTCACGCGACGCCCTCCTTTGCCGGCACGGACGCGGCCGCCTGCTCGTGCAGGAGGCAACGCACGAGCTCGCCGTCGACCTCGAGCAAGCGCTGAGGCTCGGCGCGGCAACGGTCCATGACGTGGGGGCAGCGCGGGGCGAAGCGGCAGCCAGACGGTGGGTGCAGCAGGTCCGGCGGGGAGCCCGGAATCCCGAGCAGGCGCTCCTTCGCGCCGTGGATCGACGGGAAGGCCTCCAGCAGCCCCTGCGTGTAGGGGTGCAAAGGCCTGTCGAACAGCTGGCGTGTCCGCCCCAGCTCGGCCACCTGGGCCGCGTACATCACGAGCAGCCGGTCGGAGAAGTGGCTCACGAGCGACATGTCGTGCGTCACGAAGATGACGGCGAAGCCGAGCCGCTCCTGCAGCTCCTTGATCTGCACCATCAGGGAGCGCTGGCCGACGACGTCGAGGGCCGAGGTCGGCTCGTCCATGATGATCAGCTCCGGCGTGAACAGCAGCGCCATCGCGATCATCGCGCGCTGCCGCATCCCGCCCGAGAGCTGGTGCGGGTAGCTGTACAGGTGCACCGGGTCGATCGAGACCAGCCGCAGGACCTCCTTCGACCGCGCCTCGATCTCCCGCCTCGTCATCGTCGAGTGCGCCTCGCACGCGTCGCGCATCTGCGCCGCCACCGTGAGCACCGGGTTGAGTGCGTTCATCGCGCTCTGCATCACGACGGAGTAGTCGCGCCAGCGGATGTGGCGAAGCTCCCTGTCGGCGAGCGTGACCATGTCGCGGCCCTTGAAGAGCACCTGGCCGCGTGTGATCTCGCCCGCAAGCGGCGCGCCCAGCAGCCGCGCAACGGCGTAGACCAGCGTCGACTTGCCGCAGGCCGACTCTCCCACCACCCCGAGGAACTCGCTTCGGCCGAGGTCGAAGGAGACGTCGTCGACGGCCACCACCGGCCCGTGCTCCGAGGCGTACGCGACCGAGAGGTTCCGCACCTCGAGGATGTTCTTCGGGTCCGGCGGGCGCGCCGGCACGGCGGCCTTTGCCTCGCGCTCCGTGTCGACACCGGTGTTCTCGAGCTTCCGCAGCCGCAGGGCAGGGCTGCTGATCTCGTCGAAGGCGTAGTTCAGGAGCGCGAACGCCGCGCCCAGCAGGGCCACGCAGACCCCGGGCATGATCGCCCAGTACGGCATTCCGGCGCCGAGCGCCTCGTTGTTCTCCGCCCAGTAGAGCATCGTCCCCCAGCTCTGGCTGTTCGGGTTGCCGAGGCCGATGAACTGCAGCCCGGCCGCGAACAGGACGGCGTAGAGCGCGGCGCCGAGGAAGCTCGCCAGGATCAGCGAGGTCATGGTCGGCAGGATCTCGCGGACGATCACGTACGACCTGCGCTCGCCGCGCACGCGCGCCGCCTCCAGGAAGTCGCGCCTGCGCAGCGACAGCGTCTGCGAGCGCAGCTGCCGCGCTCCGTACGACCAGCCGAGGACGCCGAGCACCACCACGAGGGTGAGGAAGCCCGCGTTCCGTTCGTAGGCGGCGATGACGATGATCAGCGGGAAGATCGGGATCACCAGGATCACGTCGGTGATCAGCGACAGGACGCCGTCGGTGGTGCCGCCGAGATAGCCCGCGGAGACGCCGACGAGCACGGCGATCAGCGTCGCGAGGCCGCCGACGGCGAAGGCGATCAGGATCGACTGGCGCGTCCCGTAGACGAGCTGCGAGAAGACGTCCTCGCCGTACGCGGTCGTGCCGAAGAGATGGTGGACGGACGGGCCGAGCCCGCGCGGGTAGATCTTCGCCCGCGGGTCGTCGGGGGCGATCTGCCCCGGGATGGCGGCCAGCACGACGAAGAAGAGCAGGATGCAGAGCCCGACCAGCGCCTTGCGGTTGCGCGCGATCGCGCGCCACAGATCGGCGCCCGCGCTCCGCTTCGTCGCCTCCTCCGGCGGTCCGGAGCCGACGGTCGCGCCGACCGGCTCCACCGAGTCCGCGACGGACGGAAGGCTCACCCGCGCTCCCGCGTGCGCGGGTCGAGGATCGCGGTCGCGACGTCCGCGGCGAGGATCGCCAACAGCACGGTGACCGTGATCATCAGGAACAGCGCCTGCATCAGCGCGTAGTCCTGGTTCTCGACCGACTGGAGGAACATCCAGCCGACCCCCGGGTAGTTGAAGACGAACTCGACGAGGATCGCCCCGCCGACGACGAAGCCGAGCGACATCGCGAAGCCGACGAGGTTCGGCAGGATCGCGTTCCGCCCGGCGTAGGTCCACATGATCCGCCACGGCTTGAGGCCCTTGGCGCGGGCCATCCGCACGTAGTCCTCGGTCAGGACCGTGATCATGTTGTTGCGCATAGTCAGGATCCAGCCGCCGATCGCGGTGACGATGATCGTCAGCGCCGGCAGGATCGAGTGGTTGACGGCGTCGGTGATGAACGTCCAGTTCCAGCCGACCGTGGTCGTGACCTCGTAGCCGCCGCTCTCGGGGAACCAGCCGAGCTTGATCGAAAAGAGCCAGATCGAGAGCAGCGCGAGCCAGAAGTACGGGAACGCCGAGGTGATCACGAACAGGGGCGGCAGCGCGCCGTCGACCACGCTCCCGCGCCGCCAGCCGGAGACGAGCCCGATGAGCGTCCCGAGGACGAAGGCCATGACCGTCGTCACGCCGACGAGCGCCAGCGTCCACGGCAGCGCCTGCAACACCTGGTGCGCCACGGTGTCCGGGAAGAACGTCAGCGAGATGCCGAAGTGCCCGCGGGCAATGTTCCCGAGGTAGGCGAAATACGCGCTGACCAGGCTCTGGTGGTTGTTCACGCCGAACGCAATCTGGATCGCGTGCAGCGCCTGCGGGTTCACGTGACCCTTGTAGCGCGCCATCATCGCGATCGCCGCGTTGCCCGGCATGAGGCGCGGGATGAGGAAGTTCAGCGTGACCGCCGCCCACAGCGTCACGACGAAGAACCCGAGTCGTCGGAGGACGAACCTCATCTCGCGCGCCTCATGCTGGCTGAACCCGTCTCAGCTCGCTACGCCTTCGGCTTCAGGTGCAGGAGCATGACGCCCCAGTCGGGGTTGACGTAGGCGGCTGGCCGAGCGAACGGATCGCCCTGCGTGACCCAGCCGGACAGGCTCCCGGTGTTGTACTGGTACCAGTCGACGCCCTCGGTCACCGGGATCACGGGGATCTCGTCGACCATCGCCTGCTCGAGCTTCGTCACGATCGCGTGCTGCTGCGCCTTGTCCGCCGTCGCGGCGTAGTCCTCGATCAGCTTGTCCGTCGCCGGGTTCGAGTACCGCTCCCAGTCGGAGCCGGCCGTCTTGCCGATCGGCGCCGAGCCCTTCGAGTACAGGAGCGACCGCAGCTCGTAGTACGGCGTCGGGCCGGCGGTCTGGTTCCCGTCGTAGGCGAGCTGGTAGTGGCCGTTGTAGACGTCGTTGTCGTAGGTCTGGCTCGACAGGTTCTCGGCCGTGACCTTGATCCCGATCGCCTTCAGGTTCTCCGCGACGATCTGCGCCGAGGCGACCCAGTCCGAGTAGCCGCCGATGTTGATCATCGTGAACGAGAGCGGCTTGCCGTCGGGCGTCTGATAGATGCCATTGGACTTCTTGAAGCCGGCCTGCTGCACGATCTGCTCGGCCTTCGCCGGGTTGTAGCCGACCTGCTTCGCGAGCCCATGGTCGAGCCAGTCGCTGAACGTCGGCGTGACGATCCCGGTTTGGTTCGACGCGGGCTCGTAGCCGTACTCGCCGACCTGCGAGACCTTTGAGCGGTCGATCCCGTACGCCATCGCCTTCCGCACGGCGAGATTGGAGAGCACCGGATCCTTCTGGTTGATGTAGACGGCGACGTTGACGACGGGCGGGAACCAGTAATGGTTGTCGGGGCTCTTCGAGGCGTAGAACTTGTTGATGTTCGGGATGAACTGGCTTCCCCACTGCGCCTTGCCGCTCGCCAGCTGCTGGTTCGCCGGATCGTTCGACGTGAACGCCGGGTAGTAGACCGTGTCGATCGCCGGCTTCCCGGACTGCCAGTAGCTCGGGTTCTTCTTGTACTTGATCACCTGCGGCGAGCACGAGCTCATGGTGTACGGGCCGGTCCCGGTCGGGTGATCGTCCTTGTAGGTGGTGGGGTTCTTGATCGAGGACCAGATGTGCTTGGCGACGATCGGGGTCTGGTCGGCGATGTAGTAGAAGTATGGAACGGCCGGTGTCTTGAACTGGAAAGCGACCTTGTCGCCGTTCTGCGTAACGCTCTTCAGCACCGACCAGTTCGCGTTCAGGTCGAGCGCCGGGTACTTCTTCAGCAGCTGGAAGGTGTAGACGACGTCAGCGGCGCTGAACGGCTTTCCGTCGCTCCATTTCACGCCTTTGCGGATGGTGAAGGTGAGCGTCTTGTTGCCGTTCCCCCACGCGTAGCTCGACGCGAGCCACGGCGTCGTCTTGCCGCTCTTCAGCCCGTCGACGTAGGTGAGCTCCTCGTATTCGGTGCCGAACGAGAGGAAGCTCACGCTCGCGTTGAAGGGGTTGAACCCGCAGGTCCAGGTCGTCCCCTGCTCGTTCGAGATGGTGACGGCGCTCGATCCTGCGCTGCCGCCGGATTTGTTGCCTCCGCATGCGGCCGCCGTCAGGCCGACCGCCAGCAAGAGCACCAGCAGACGTTTCATCGTCGACTCCTTCCCGGTCGCATGCGACCGCCGATTTGGGGGGTTTCGATCTGGGAGAACTTCTCCGCCAGCTCGTCGCGCAGCCGCTGCTGCGCCGCCGCGCCGGCCTGCAGCTCGTCGAGCCCGAGCAGCGCGGCGCCGACGATCGGCGGCGTGCTCGTGACGTGAAGCGTCGCCGCGGGAGCGATCTCTCGGAGCCCGGCCTCGATCGCGCCGATCAGCCGGCTGTCGCCCGACTGCATCAATCCGCCGCCGAGCGCCACCTCGACCGGCTCACCGGTCAGGTCGAGGCGCTCGAGCGTGACGCGGACCATGGTCACGACTTCCGCGGCGAGCTGCTCGACGATGGCCGCGGCGACGGCGTCGTGGTCGGCCTCGGCGAAGACGACCGGCGCCAGGTCGATTGCCGCCTGCCGCTCTTCGATGCGGCCGGCGTGGAACTCCTCCGCCAGTGCGGTCGGGGTCTCGACGCCGAAGTGCGCCGGCACCGCCGTCTCGAGGCTGGTCTTCTCGCCCCGCTCGTCTTCGCTGCGGGCCGCGGCCGAGATCGCCGAGATCCCGACGTCATAGCCGCCCCCCCAGTCGCCGGTGATCCAGCCGAGCGCCGGAAAGCGGGCCTGGCGGCCGTCCGGGGCGACACCGACGCAGTTGATCCCGGCGCCACAGACGACGCCGACGCCCCAGCCGCGCTCGGTCCCGGCGCGCAGCACGGCGAAGGTGTCATTGCCGACCGAGATGCGCTCGGCCAGACCGCGCGCGCCGGCCGCGGCCTGCATCTCCCGGACCTCGGCGGGGAAGTCGACGCCCGCGAGCAAGAGCTGGCCGACCTCGGCCACCGGCCCGTCGCCGTTCGGCAGGCCCGCCTCTGCCAGTGCCTCGGCCACCAGCCCGCCGAGCACGCCGAGCGAGCCCTCGAGACCGAGGTGGTGCGGCGAGCTCAGCGGCCCGCGCACGAGCGCGAGCACCTCGCCGTCCGCCCGCACGAGCGCGAGGTCGGTTTTCGAGTTGCCGCCGTCGATCGCGAGCACGAGCGGTTGCGTCAACCGACCCGCTCCCGCGCCGCGAATTGCGGCAGGTGCTCGCTGCCCTCTGCCAGCAGCCGCTCGGTGAGCTCCTCTGCCTGCGCTGTCTGGCCGATCAGCGGGTGCGCGAGCAGCGCCTTGTAGACCAGGTCGCGGTCGCCGCTCACCGCGGCCTCGGCGGCGAGCCGCTCGTACGAGGCGACGTGCTGGACGAGGCCCAGCAGCTCCGGCGCCAGCGGCTGCTGCGGCAGGGGCAACGGCCCGGAGGCCTCGATTCGCACGGGCAGCTCGACCGCGTCGTCGTCGGCCAGGCCCGCGACCGTGCCGCCGTTGCGCACGTCGACGACCTGCTCGTCGCCGCTTCCCGTCGCCAGCGCGGCGACGAGCTGCGTTGCCGCCTCGCTGTAATAGGCGCCGCCGCGCCGCTCGAGCAGCGCCGGCTTCGTCTTCAGCCCGGGATCGCGGTAGAGCTCGAGCAGCTCCCGCTCGATCTCGGCGACCTCGGCCGCCCGCGGCTTGCTCCTCCGCTGTTCCTCGAGCACCTCGTCGTGGAGGTAGAAGTAGCGCCGTCGACCCGCACCGCCCGCACCCAGGTCAGGTGGTTGAGCCCGACCTGGTCGATGAGCACACGCTCCGGCTCGACCTCGAGCAACTGCGCCAGGGAGCGCTGCAGCCCGATCGCGACGTTGCAGAGCCCGACGGCCCGGTGGCCCGCGTCGAGGAGACCGCGGACGACGATCCCGACCGGGTTGGTGAAGTCGACGATCCACGCGTCTTCGGCGGCCAGCTCGCGGACGCGCTCGGCGATCTCGAGGACGACCGGCACGGTTCGCAGCGCCTTGCCGAGGCCGCCGGCACCCGTCGTCTCCTGGCCGATGCATCCGCACGCGAGCGGGATCGTCTCGTCGGTCAGGCGAGCCGTCTGTCCGCCGACGCGAAGCTGTATGAGCACGAACGACGCGCCGTCGAGGGCGCGCTCGAGGTCGTCGGTGACCGAGAGGTCGCCGTCATAGCCGCCTGCGCTCAGCATCCGGCCGGCGAGACCGCCCACGATCTCGCGGCGCTGTGGATCGATGTCGTGCAGGGCGAGCTCGCGTAGGTCGAGCCGCTCGCGCTCGCGAGCGAGGCCGGCTACCAGCTCCGGCGTGTAGGTCGAGCCGCCGCCGACGACGGCCAGTTTCATCGTGGGTGAGGGTTCGGAGGCATCTAGTTAGGAACCCAGACGAGGCGACTGTGACAGGTGGACAATCCGCTGTCAAGCGCTAGGCAGCCCGGCGTGTCTGCGTTAATGTCCTTCACGAGATGAGCGCCAGCCGCCGAGCCACGCCGCCCCTGCTCCGCGATCTGAACGAGCGGACCGTCCTCGAGACGATCCGCGCCGGCTCGCCGATCTCGCGGGCGGAGATCTCGCGCCGCTCCGGGATCTCCAAGCCGACGGTCTCGCTCGCGCTCCAGTCATTGCTCCAGGCCGAGCTAGTGCGCGAGACCGCCGAGCGGCCCGACGGCCCGGGCTACGGCGCCGTCTACTTCGAACCGGTCGCCGAGGCCGCCGTCGTCCTCGGGCTCGATCTCGGCGCGCGCTTCGTGCGCGGAGCCGTCTGCGACCTGGCCGGCAGCGTCCGCGCGCGGCAGGACGTCGAGCTGACCGTGGCCGAGGTCGCCGGCGCGGTCGAGGCGATCGAGCGCCTGCGCACATCGCTGCTCGGCGCGGCCGGCCTCGATCCCGACCGCATCGACGGTGTCGTCGTCGGGGTTCCGGGGGTGGTCGAGACCGGCAGCGGCGTGCTCCGGCTGGCCGAGAACGTCGCGGGGTTGGAAGGGCGTGCGTTCGCCGAGGAGCTGCGCAACGCCGTCGGGCTGCCGGTGACGCTCGAGAACGACATCAACCTGGCTGCGCTCGGGGAGCAGTGGCAGGGCGTGGCGCGGGGTGTCGACGACTTCGTCTTCCTCTCGGTCGGCACCGGCATGGGTGCCGGGCTCGTCCTCGGCGGCGAGCTGCACCGCGGACGACACGGCGCGGCCGGCGAGATCGATTTCGTCTTCACAGGCCTGGACGAGGACGTCGACCCATCCGGCCCGAAGGTTCTGGAGCTCGCCTCGGGGTTCACCGACGCGCGCGCCGTCTTCGGCGCCGCGCGCGAGGGAGATGACCGGGCCCGCGGCGTCGTCGCCGAGATCGCACGCCGGATCGCGCTTCACGTCGCGACGATCGCGTCCGTGGCCGACGTCGAGCTGGCCGTCCTCGGCGGCGGCATCGGCGCGAACGGCGACCTGCTGCTCGACCCCGTCGGCGGGCTGCTCGCTGAGTGGCTGCCGTTCCCGCCGCGCGTCGAGGTCTCAACCCTTGGCGAGGCCGCTGTCCTGACGGGAGCCCTCGCGATCGGCCTGCAGGCGGCGCTCGAGAACGTCTTCGCCAGACGCGGGCCGCTTGCCGCTTCTCGGAGCGGCTAGAGCTCCCGCGCGAGCTCGGCGGCGACCCGGCCGGCGTCGCGCTCGCCCGTGCTCCGGCCGCGCCGGCGGGCGCGCTGCGAACGGAACGGCATGTCTTCGAGCCGCGGCGCCGGGTGACCGTTCTCGATTCGCAGCCGCTCGATCAGCTCGGAGGCGGCATCCCGGGTCTCGGGGAACTCCTCGCCGGCTCTTTCGCAGAGCGCCGCCGCGAGCGCGTAGACCTGCCGCACGGTTGGTTTGCCAGATTTCACCTGACCATTGCAGCAGAGGAGAACGCACGAGTGGGTGACGCCTCTGCGCCGAAACGGCACCGACCTTGCACGAAGCGCTCCGCTCGCAACGTAGTCCGACGCTTATGGCTTGCAAGTTACCCCTTTTGAGGGTAGGCCGAATGGCCCATCCGCCGATCATTTCTGTCACATAGAGACGGCTAGAGGGTTCCGGGGTGCCGCAGCTCTGTTGGATCCGCAAATCGCCGCCAGTCGTCTCTTTTCATGCGCTGAGGGCGGCTGCCGAGCCGCCCTCTTGCGTTTGTCGATTCTCGCTGAGCCCGCCACTGCGGGACCCATCCCCAACCCCCACCCACCCGGGGATAAATCCAGGCTAGCGGCGCCGGTGTGACGGAGGTGTCACGCGCGTGTGACGAAAGCGGGTCTTTTCGTCCCTGGGACCCGCCTCAGCTGGCGCCGCCCATCTCGGCCATCGCGGCCTTGCTCCGCTCGGCCATCTCCTCCTCGGACAGATCCTCCTTGTGCGTCGCCACCGACCAGAGGTGCCCGAACGGATCGGCGAGCGACCCGAAGCGGTCGCCCCAGAACATGTCCTGCAGCGGCATCTCGACAGTGGCCCCCGCGCGCGTCGCCTGCTCGAACGTCGCGTCGCAGTCGTCCACGTACATGAAGATCGACGCCGTCGGCCCACCGCGCTCCGACGGCGGCCGCACGGTCGACTGCGGAAACGGATCCGACAGCATCAGCTTCGAGTCGCCGATCTGCAGCTCGGCGTGGGCGATCTTCCCATCCTCCCCGGGCATCCGAAGAATCTCCTCGGCCCCGAACGCATCCTTGTAGAACTCGATCGCCTTCGCGGCGTCCTCGACGGCCAGGTACGGCGTGAGGCTGTGGTAGCCCTCCGGAATCGGCTTGACGGCCATTGCGCTCTCCCTCCGGTCGTGTGAACTCCTCGCCGATTCTAAACCGCGGTTGACCGGCCGCTCCGAGTGGGGTCTACTTGCCTGGGGTCGCAACCGGAAAGGGGCGACGGTGAGCAGGACCACGGGTGAGGGCGAGAGGCAATATCGGCGCGAGGAGCTGCTCAAGCTCGCCGCGCTGGCGGGCGGAGCGGCGATCCTCGGCGGGCCGGCGGCGGCAATCGCCAAGGCGGCCGGCACGAGCGCGACCTCCGAGAGCGGCCGGCTGCAGGTGCTCGACTGGGTCGGCTACGGCAACGACGGCGGCCAGGCGATGTTCGCGCAGTACGTGAAGACGCACCCGCACAACAAGCCGCAGTTCACGCACATGACCAACGAGTCGGACGCGCTTGCGAAGCTCCATGCGGGCCAGAAACCCGATCTCTTCCGGCCCTACGTCGGTTGGGTCAAGTACTTCGCCCAGAGCGGCCTCGTCCAGCCGTGGAACCCGAAGCTGATCAAGAACTTCAAGCACCTGAACCCGTTCATGGTCAAGGCCGGCCAGTTCGGCGGCAAGCAGTACGGGATCCCCGACGACTGGGGCTTCGACGCGATCCTCTACCGCAGCGACAAGGTGCACCCGAAGTCCAAGTCCTGGGGCCTGCTCTTCGACGACCGCTACAAGGGCAAGATCGCCTGGTACGACGACCTGGAGATGCTGGTCATGGCCGGCCTCTACCTGAAGGTGCCGAAGCCGTGGCACCAGACCGACGAACAGCTCAAGCGCTCGCAGGACCTGCTGATCAAGAAGAAGCACCTCGCCCGCCTGATCTGGGCGTCCGAGTCCGACCTCTGGCAGGCCTTCGGCTCCGGCGAGCTCTGGATCGCCTACGCCTGGCCGAACGACTGGGTGCAGATGAAGAACAAGCACCTGAAGGTCGTCTACATGCACCCGAAGGAGAAGCCGATCGCGTGGGTCGGGATGTTCATGATGCTGAAGGGCACGCCGCGACCGCACCTGGCGCATGCATACGTCGATGCCTGGAGCTCGGCGAAGTCCGGGAAGTGGCTGGAGAACAACTACGGCTACGGCCACGCGAACACGCTCGCGCGGCCCAGCTCCAGCGCCCTGCTGAAGGCGCTCCAGCTGAACAACCCGAAGGCAGTCACCGAGCCGGAGGCGCACCTCGACCGCGACATCCCACGGCGCTCGACCTACGCCAGGCTGTGGGAAGAGGTGAAGGCCTCCTGACGGGCGTGCGCTAGCCCCGATGGCCGCCACCGAAGCCGGCGCCAGCGCGCCAGTCCCCCGCCGCCGTTTCCGGCGGCCCGACCTGTCGACCCCGACGCTCCTGGGCCTGCCGCTCGCCTGGCTGGTCGTCTTCTTCGTCGTCCCGATCGGGATCGTCGCCGCCTACAGCTTCGACGTCTACTCGATCGACATGGGGCCGCACGGCTTCACGCTCACGGCCTGGCACGACTTCCTGCACAGCGCCGTTTACCTGAAGCTGTTCTGGAAGTCGGTGAAGATGTCGCTGACCGTCTCGGCGCTCGTCGTCCTGCTCGCCTATCCGCTCGCCTACTACCTCGCGCTCTCGGGCACCAAGCGCAAGTACGTCCTCCTGCTGCTGCTGATCGCGCCGTTCCTGACCAGCTACCTGCTGCGCGTGCTCGCGTGGAAGGTGATCCTCGGCGAGCAGGGCGTGATCAACTCGTTCCTCTTCTGGACGGGGATCCGCTCGCCCGACCACCCCGTCTCGCAGCTCCTCTACAGCCGCTTCGCGGTGATGCTGGTGCTCGGCTACATCTGGCTGCCGTTCGTCGCGCTGCCGATCTTCGTCTCGCTCGAGAGCCTCGACCAGCGCCTACTCGAGGCCGCGAGCGACCTGGGCGCGAGCCGGCTACAGGCCTTCCGGCGGATCACGCTGCCGTTGTCGCTGCCGGGAGTCGTCGCGGCGTTCCTGTTCGTCTTCATCCCGACCCTGGGCGAGTTCGTCACGCCGTCGCTCGTCGGCGGCACCACCGGCTACATGTACGGCAACCAGATCGTCGACCTGTTCGGCACCGGCTTCCCCGACTGGGAGACCGGCTCGGTGCTGGCGCTCTTCCTGCTCGGCGTCGTCTCCGTCCTGACCCTCGTCTTCGCGCGCTTCCTCCAGCCGAGACAGGTGGCCGCCGAGTGAACGACGCCGCCCTCTCGCCCGCGGGCCGCTGGATCCTGCGCGTCTTCTTCGCGCTGGTCGTGCTCTTCCTCTACGCGCCGATCGTGATCCTGCTGATCTTCTCCTTCAACAAGTCGGCGATCCCGGCGTTCCCGCTCTCGGGTTTCACGTTCCACTGGTACCGCGAGTTCCTCTCCAACTCGGACCTCCGTAACGCGCTGGAGACGAGCGCGATCGTCGCCACCTTCTCGAGCGCCGGTGCGGTCGTCCTCGGAATCCTCGCCTCGCTCGCGCTGACCCGCCGGCGCTTCAGCGGCCAGTCGGCCGTCTCGGCGCTCCTGCTCAGCCCGCTCGTGATCCCCTACGTCGTCTTCGGGATCTCGCTGCTGCTCCTCTTCCATACCGTTGGCGTCCCGCGGTCGATCCTGACCGTCGTGATCGGCCACATCGTGATCAGCCTGCCGTACACGATCCTCGTGCTCGTTCCGCGGCTAGACCAGATCGACGCCTCGCTCGAGGAGGCGGCCTTCGACCTCGGCGCGAGCCGGATGCGCACCTTCCGCTCGATCACGCTGCCGCTGATCCTGCCCGCGGTCGTCTCGGCCTTCCTGATCGCGTTCACGACCTCGTTCGACGAGTACGCCGTCGCCTCGTTCGTCGTCGGCTCGCGGATCACGTTCCCGATCTACCTCTACTCGGCGCTGCGCTTCCCGAGCCAGCTGCCGCAGGTGATCGCGGTCGCCGTCGTCGTGCTCGTCCTCTCGCTGACCGTCGTGATCGCGGCCGAGGTAGGCCGCCGAATCGCCGAGCGCCGCCTAGGCGCCCAGTAGCGCCGCTTCCTCGGGCTCCCAGGAGAGTGTGACTTGGTCGCCGACCTCGAGCTGGTGCGCCTCGTCCGCGAGCCGGTGGCTGACGAGGCGTCCGGCCGCGGTGTCGACGTGATACTGGAGGTACATGCCGAGGAAGACGACCTCGGCGATGATGCCGTCCACGCGCGAGCCGCCGTCGAGCGGCGCGCCGCGGGCGGGGGCGATCTGCACCCGCTCGGGACGGACCGCGGCGCGTAGCGTCTCGCCGGGCTTGTGGCCGGCTTCGACCGGGACGACGATGCGCGCGCTTTCGCCCAGACGCATGACCGCGTTCTGACCGATCAGCTCGTCGATCCGCAGGTCGAACGCGTTCAGCGAGCCGATGAAGTCGGCCACGAAGGCCGTCGCCGGGCGCTCATAGATCTCGCGCGGGCTGCCCGTCTGCTCGACGAGGCCGCCGTTCATCACGGCGATCCGGTCGGACATCGCGAGCGCCTCCTCCTGGTCGTGCGTGACGTAGACGAAGGTCGTCCCGAGTGAGCTCTGAATGCGCTTGAGCTCGAACTGCATGTTCTTGCGCAGCTTCACGTCGAGCGCGCCCAGCGGCTCGTCGAGCAGCAGCGCGGCCGGCCGGTTGACGAGCGCCCGGGCGAGCGCCACCCGCTGCTGCTGGCCGCCCGAAAGCTGCCGCGCACGGCGCTTTTCGAACCCCTCCAGGGAGACGATGCGCAGGATCTCCTCTACGCGCTGCCGGTGCTCGTCCTTCGGCACGCGCTTGACCTTCAGCCCGAACGCCACGTTGTCGTAGACCGACATGTGCGGGAAGAGCGCGTAGTGCTGGAAGACCATGTTCACCGCCCGGCGGTTTGGCCGAACGTTCGTCACGTCCTCGCCCTGGAGCACGATCCGCCCCGCGTCGGGCTGCTCGAAGCCGGCGATCATCCGCAGGCTCGTCGTCTTGCCGCAGCCGCTCGGGCCGAGCAGCGAGAAGAACTCACCCTCGGCGATCGAGATGTTCACGTCCTTCACCGCCGCGACCTTGCCGAAGCCCTTGCTCACGCCCTCGAGGGCGATCCCGACGCTCCGCTCCTCCCCCATTCGCCGAGTCTAAGCCCCTGCAAACCCTCGGACGAGTGGGTCGGGCCGGGCCGCGAACGCCGACTCCTCTCGGGCAAGCAACCAAGGAGCAAACATGCATCGCAAGCCGCTGGCCGCCTTCGCGGTCTCGGTGACAGCACTGGCTCTCGCGGGCTTCGCGCTCGCGCACGACGGGAGCCCGGCATCCGTCATGCCCGTCTCGGCCGCGTTCACCGCGACCGTCACGCACTCGCACTCGCGCACGTGCACCGGGGCAGACGGCACCTACACGCTCACGAAGGGCTGGTACAACGGCACGGCGACGAGCACCGACCCGCGCATCAGCGGGCCGCTCACGCTTCGCGCCCAGACCTTCTACAACGCAACGACGAAGCTCGGCACCGTCGACGGCACCTTCTCCGTCAAGACGGCGAACGGGCACACCCGCGGCCAGTTCACCGCGGTCGACACGGACGGCACGCTCTCCGGCTTCGCCCGCGGCGAGGCCAGAGGCGCCCGCGCGCACCTCGTCGGGAACCTCACGGCGACCTTCGACCCGGCTTCCGGCTTCGACGGCCAGGTCGGCTCGGGGACGTCGGACGACACCGCCGTCTTCGCCTCCGGCCGCTGTGGAGGACACGGCGGTCCGAGCGGGCCGAGTGGCCCCAGTGGCGCCAGCGGGCCGAGTGGCGCGACCGGCCCGTCGGGCAAGCACCACGGCCACGGTCACAAGCATAGGCACGGGCACAAGCACTAGGCCTCACCCGTATCGGTTCTGCGAAGGGCGCCTAGGAGGCGCCCTTCGTCGTTTCGAGCTCCGCTGCGTAGAGCTCGTAGGGCAGCCGCTCGAGTTCGCGCTGCCGAGGGTCCCGCGTCGTGAAGAACCGCGGCAGGGCCCGCTCCGCCAGCCACGCAAGACGCGGCTCAGTGGCGAGCACCTCGTCGACCGCGCGGCGGTCGCCGCCGAAGGCGACGAACTCGACGCGGTCGCGATAGGGCTCGAGCACGTTGACGGCGGTCTCCGCCGCGGCTTCGACCAGCTCGCGCGCCTGCTGCTCCCGCCGCCGCCGGAAGCGGTTTGCCGACGAACCACCCTTCTTGTGCCGTCCCTTGACGAAGCGCGTCCCGACCTTGGACGCGGCCAGCCGTTCGCCCTCGAAGACGCCGACGGCGTAGCCGCCGAGCCGCACCAGCAGCGCGGCGACAACGTGGTCCGCATCCAGAGCCTCCAGTAGCGGCCCGAGCTCCACGTGCTCGTACGAGCCCTCGTGGGCGAGCCCGAACGGTGGCCGCACGACGAGCGTCTCCTCCCCGCTCTCGATCCGCGCAGCGCCGTCCGCGTACACGGTCCGGCCCTCGGAGCCGAGCCCGGCCAGCCGCTTGCGCACGTTCTCGCGTCCGACGAACCGGGCCATCGGGCCAGACTAGGCTCCCGCGAGTGACTTCGGTGGCGGACCAGCGTCGCGGACGCATCTACGTGGCGCTCGCCGCCGTCGCCTGGTCGACCGCGGGGCTGCTCCAGCGCGAGCTGACCGCGAGCGTCGGCACGCAGGTCGCCGGCCGCGCCGTCTTCGCGGTCGCGGGTCTCTTCACGTACGTCGCGATCGCCGAGCGCGGACATGTGATCCGCGCCTTCCGCGCGATCGGCCGCGGCGGGATCGTGGTTGCCGTGCTGATGGCGATCTCGTCGGGGTCGTTCATCGTCGCCCTGAACTACGCATCGGTCGCGAACGTGCTCTTCATGCTCGCGCTCGGCCCGGTACTGGCGGCGGCGCTCGGCACGCTCGCCGGCGAGCCTGTCTCGGGCCGCACCTGGCTCGCGATCGGCATCGCCCTCGGCGGCCTCGCGCTGATGGTCGGGGGCCCCGGCCGTCCCGGCGCGCTCGGCGCTTCACTCGCCTTCGTCTGCGCACTCTCGTTCGCGGGTGCGCTCGTGATCACGCGGCACTTGCGCGAGCTCTCGATGGCGCCGGCGACATGCCTCTCGCAGGTGATCGTCCTGGTCGTCGCCACGCCGTTCGCCCACCCGAGCCAACTCGACGGCAAAGACGTTGCGCTCCTCGCCGGCCTCGGCATTGGCCAGATCGGCGCCGGCCTGATCCTCGTGACCATCGGCGCCCGCCTGATCCCGGCCGCCGAGGTCGCGCTGATCACGCTGCTCGAGATCGTCCTCGGCCCGCTCTGGGTCTGGATCGCCCGCGGCGAGAAGCCGAGCGCCGCCACCCTGGCCGGCGGCGCGATCGTCCTCGGCGCGGTGATCTTCCAGGCGGTGTCCTCGCCGCGCCTGGAGCCGATTACTCCGCCGCCTTAGTTCTAGCCGGAGAAGTCGCTGCCGCGCTTCTTCGCGCGCTTCTGGCTGCGCTTCTCCTTCAGCGTCTTCTGCGCGACCTTCTTCTGGAGCTTCTTGGGCTTCTCTTGACCCTTCATGCCCACAGCCTACGACCTGCGCCTGACGGGCAAAGGAAAGGGCGGCCCGTCGGCCGCCCCTTCGAGTGCGCGTCCCGTCCATCTCTGCGGCCCAGGTGTCCGGCTCGCGCAGACCCATCCTGCGCGCGCCGCGCATTCGCGTCCTCCCCTGGTTGGGGGTTATCTCAAGACAACGAAAAGCGGGGCCGCCGCCCGGCCCCGCTTCAAGTCTCCCGTGAGAGAGAGCCGCAGTAAGTTCGGCAGGCCCCGCCGCACAGGGCCCCTCCGTGTCTTTCGAGGGCGCCCCCGCCGCATCGGGGCGCGCTCTCGGTTGCAGATGCAGTATCGCCCGGGGTGGGTCACTTGATCCATCACCCTTCTACGGTTGACTGCACCGCTTCACTCGCGGACTTGGCCGCCAGGAGCGGGCGGCGGGCTCCGTTATGCGGCGAGATCGACGAAACGGACGAAGCGAGATTCGAGCTGTTCCCGATTCGGTCGGTGGGATACGCGGGCCGGGACGAGAAGCGGTGCTTCGTGGAAGTGCTTCAAGAGGTCGAGCATTGGGCCATCCTTGTCTTCACGTAGCGCGCGTGAGACGTGCACGACGTAGTCGGGTGAGACACCGACGAGGTTCTGGTCGAATGCTCGGTGGTGGATCGCGCACAAGCTAAGGCCATTGCTGACCGCGGGCTCGCCGCCTTCCACGTCGCCGAGGATGTGTGCGGCGTCCAAGAGG
>VAWL01000223.1 GCA_005883965.1 Actinomycetota bacterium | reverse complement strand
GACGCCCCACGTCATCGGGCTGACGAAGCCTTCCGGAGGCGGTGGCGAGTACGCGGAGCTGATCTTCAGGATCTGAGCGACCAGTGTCGGATCGCCCGGGATCCAGTTCCCCATCACGATCTGGCCGCCGGGCCGCGTTACCCGAACGACCTCCTTTGCCACGTCGAACGGCTTCGGGGCGAACATCGCTCCGAAGATGCTGACGACGAGATCGAAGCTGTCATCGG
The DNA here is from genome assembly GCA_005883965.1 of Actinomycetota bacterium. GTDB lineage: Bacteria > Actinomycetota > Thermoleophilia > Gaiellales > Gaiellaceae > AC-32. The sequence continues at coordinate 2,408 of VAWL01000223.1, read as the reverse complement.
CGACATCGCTCAGGTCGGACGCATCGCCTTCCTGGAATCTGCAGTTCGTGAGACCAAGGCTCTGCGCTCGTGCGTTGCCGGCCTCGACGAGGTTCGTGGCGATATCGACGCCGAGGACGTTCGCGCCGAGCCTCGCGGCCGGCAAGGCCGTCGTCCCGTCGCCACAGCCGAGGTCGAGGACGTCGAGCCCTGGGGTGATCCCCAAGGTCATGACGAGCGCCTCGCCACTCTCCCGCATGCTCTCCGCGATGCGGGTGAAGTCGCCTTTCTCCCAGAGTGCCTTGTTCGGATTCACGCCTTGGGGACCCTAGTCGCGCGGGAGCACGTAGAAGGCGATCGCAACGTATTCGCATGCCACCGCAGCGACCACGAGCACGTGAAAGAGCTCGTGGTAGCCAAAGACCAGCGGCCGCGGATCGGGGCGGCGCCGCGCATAGACGATGGCGCCGGCCGTGTAGAGGAGCCCGCTGGCGACGACGAGCAGGACGGCCACCAGGGAGAGTTTCAACATCTGCGGGAAGGCGACGACGCCGACCCAGCCGAGCGTCAGGCCGATCGCAGCGGACAGCCATTTAGGCGCGCTCACCCAGCAGAGCTTCAAGACGATCGCCAGGAGCGCGCCGATCCAGATGATCCCCAGGACCGGGATCGCCCACCCCTTCGACATCACGAGCAACCCGAACGGCGCATAGCTGCCGGCGATCAGCAGGTAGACACCCGCATGGTCGAGGCGCGCGAGCCAGGAGCGCGTGCGGGGGCGCCAGGTCGGTCGGTGATAGATCGCGCTTGCCCCGAAGCAGACAGTGACACAGCTCGCGAAGATCGCCGCGGCGACCCGCGCCTTCCCAGGGTCGGCCGTGATCACCACCACGACGCCGACCGCGGCCGCCGCATAGAAGCCGAGCTCGTGAAAGACGCCCCGGAGCTTCGGCTTCACGAGTTGCTTCTGCGGGAGCATTTCGCTCACGGCTCGTGCAGATCCCGGCGTTCGGCAAGCGCCGGCGCGAGGCTTGCCGCGGCGACGATCACGAACGAGCTGAACGCGATCCAGAAGAAGATCGCCATCACGACCCCGAAGCCGCCGTAATCCCGCGCGTAGAAGTTGATCCAGAACTCCATCACGAAGCGTGAGATCCAGATCAGCACGACCAGGCCGGTCGCGGTGAGCGCCGCTCCCGGGAGGAGGTCACGCCAGCTGACCTGCTTGTGCGTCAGCACCCGCGCGGCCCAGGCGAAGTACACGATCAGGATGGCGATCCAGCCCGGGGTCACGGCGAATCGCGCGAAGGACGGGCCGCCCGAGAGCTCCTTGAGCTCCGTGTGCACGATCTGCAGCACCCGGCCGAAGCCGAGCCCGAAAAACAGCGCGCCTGCGATTGCCAGCAGGGCCGAGCCGAGCTCGTGATGCCGGTCCTGGACGAGCACGCTGTGCACGAGCGCGGCCGTGGGCGCGGACAGGCCATAGTGGTGCGTGAGGTGATTGGCCAGCGCGGCGGGATGGCTGTCCAGGTACTCGGCCATCACGAGCAGCGCCGGAATGACAGCGACGAGGACGTACAGCGACAGCAGCGCCGACTGGAGTGGCCCGTCCACCGCCTCATAGCGCCGCCACGCGTTGACCGCAGCCCCGCGCCGCGAGCCTGGATGCTGGCGCTCGGCCCACTCGCCCGGGCGCCGCGCGATGGCCCCGGCGCGAGCGCGCGCTCCGCGGAGACGGGCCGTCTCTACCTCGGCGTCAGCGCCGCCGGGCGCTCGGCGCGGCGGTACTCGACGTCGTAGCCGAGCCGCCGCGGGACCGCCAGCAGCGCCTCGAGATCGAGGTCGATCCGCGCGCCCGCCTTCTGGGTGACCTCGTCCTCGATCGGCAGGTCGAAGTCGTCGGCGCCGTAGTCGAGCGCGCGGAAGGCCTCCTCGTTCTGTGTCAGCACCGAGGTACGGATGTGGCGCACGTTGTCGAGGAAGATCCGCGAGAGCGCGATCCAGCGCCAGTACTCCCGCGGTGAGATCTCGCGGCCGCCGAAGGCCGTCCCGTACGGCTTATACGTCCAGCACAGGAACGAGAAGAGCCCGCCGACCTCGTCCTGGAAGTCACGCGTGCGCTGCAGGTGCTCGAGCCGCTCGTCGAGGGTCTCGTCGAAGCCGATCACCATCGTCGCCGTCGTCTGCAGGCCGGATTCGACGATCGCGCGCTGGGCGTCGAAGTAGTCGGTGACCGTGTACTTCCACTTTGCGTGGCGGGCGCGGAAGTCCTCCGTCAGGATCTCCGAGCCGCCCCCGGTGATCCAGTAGACGCCGGTGTCGCGCAGCCGCTCGGCCGCCTCGGCGTAGGAGATCCCGGCGCGGTCGGCGAGGAAGACGAACTCGGCGACGGTCAGCGCGTAGAACTCGACCCGGTCGCCGTAGCGCTC
>VAWL01000074.1 GCA_005883965.1 Actinomycetota bacterium | reverse complement strand
TCACGACGATCGTCGAGCTCGAGGAGGGCAGGCACCGCCTGCGCGAATGGCCCGGTGGCTGGAGCGAGTACGAAGCCGCCCGAGCCCGCGCCCGCGAGGAGCAGTACCGGCGGTTCGACGAGGCCGACGAGCGGCGGCGCGAGGTCGAGGGTCTGATCCGCGAGCGGCAGGGCCAGGCGCGGGCGCACGGGCGCGGGGCCGGCCGGCGGGGGACGCATGCTCAGAGCACGAAGGTCAGGCAGGCGCGCCGTGCGCTCGAGCGGATCGACCGGGTCGAGAAGCCGTTCGAGCCCTGGGAGCTGCACCTTGCCTTGGAGCCGGCGAGCCGTGGCGGCGACCTCGTCGTCCGGCTCGAAGGCGCCGTTGTCGAGCGCGGAGGCTTTCGGCTCGGGCCGCTCGACCTCGAGGTCCGCCGAGGCGACCGGATCGCCGTGACCGGCCGGAACGGCAGCGGCAAGTCGACCTTGCTGGCCGCGCTGACCGGCAAGCTCGCACTCGTGTCAGGCTGGCGAGAGCTCGGCGCGGGAGCCGTCGTCGGCGAGCTCGAGCAGACACGTGAGCGCTTCGCCGTCGAGCAGCCGCTGGTCGAGGCCTTCGGGGGCCCGCAGGAAAAGGCGCGAACGCTCCTGGCCAAGTTCGGCCTCGGCGCCGACGACGTCCTCCGACCGGCCCGCACGCTTTCGCCGGGCGAGCGCACGCGCGCCCAGCTCGCCCTGCTCGCGGCCCGCGGCGTGAACTGCCTCGTCCTGGACGAGCCGACCAACCACCTCGACCTGCCGGCGATCGAGGAGCTGGAGGCCGCGCTCGACGGCTACGCGGGCACGATCGTCCTCGTCACGCACGACCGCCGCCTGCTCGAGCGCTTCGGCGCGACGCGCACCATCGGGGTCTGACCCCGGTTCCGGTCGGGGTCTGACCCCGGGTCCGGGCGGGGTCTGACCCATGGCTATACTGCGCCGCCGATGGCCGTCCCCAAGAAGAAAACCTCCAAATCGCGCCGAGACAAACGGCGCGCGACGCACAAGATCGAGGCGCCGCGACTGAACCTCTGTCCGCAGTGCGGGTCGCCCAAGCGGCCCCACCGGATGTGCCCGGTGTGCAAGACCTACGCGGGCCGCGAGATCGAACCGCTGCGAGCTCCGGCGCCGTAGCCACATGATCAGGGTCGCCGTCGACGCGCTGGGCGGCGACAGAGCGCCCGAAGAAGTTGTCGCCGGCGCGGCCGACGCGGCCTCCGGCGAGATCCAGCCGATCCTCTTCGGCCCGGCAGGGCTCGATACGCAAGGCCTCGAGCTCGTCGTCACCACTCAGGCGATCGGCATGGACGAGAAGCCGGCCGAGGCCGTGAAGGCGAAGCCTGACAGCTCGCTCGTCGCCGCCTGCCGGGCGGTCGGCGAGGACGCGGCGGACGCCGTCGTCTCCGCCGGGAACACGGGCGCGATGCTCGCCGCCTGCTTCCTCGAGCTGCGCCGCCTCCCCGGCGTCGCGCGCCCGGCGATCGCGGTGGTGATCCCGTCGGAGCGGCCATCCGTCCTGATCGACTCCGGGGCGAACGCGGACGCCAGGCCCGAGCACCTCGTGCAGTTCGCCTACATGGGCTCTGTTTTCGCCGAGGAGGTGCTCGGCACGCCGAGCCCGGAGGTGCGGCTGCTCTCGATCGGCGAGGAGCCGGAGAAGGGCAACCAGCTGACGCTCGAAGCGCATGACCTGCTCGCCGCCGCCGAGGGGCTGAACTTCAAGGGCAACACCGAGAGCCGCGACCTTCTCCGCGGTGCGGCCGACGTCGTCGTCTGCGACGGGTTCACGGGCAACGTCGTCCTCAAGTTGATGGAGGGGACGATCAAGACGGTTCTCGACGCCCTCCGTGAGGGGATCACCGCGAGTCGGCGCGGGCGCGTGGGGGGTCTGCTGATCCGGCCCGCGGCGCGCGGAATGCGCAGCCGTCTCGACCCCGATACGTACGGCGGCGCGTACCTGCTCGGGTTGCGCGGTCTCGCGGTGATCGCGCACGGCAACTCCTCGCGCCTGGCGATCGCGAACGCGATCCGGCTCGCCGCGCGCGGAGTCGAGCACGACGTGGTCGGCACCCTTGCCCAGCGCCTGCCGGAAAGAGTGTTAGCATCCGCGCGCTCCGAATCCCCTAGGCAAGCGAGGTGACATGGCGGCAACGCGAGAGGAAGTGTTCGAGCGGGTCAAGGAAGTCCTGACGGAACAGCTCGGGGTCGACGAGAACGAGGTCACCGAAGAAGCATCCTTCCAGGAGGACCTCGACGCCGACTCGCTCGATCTCGTGGAGCTGATCATGGAGCTAGAGGACCAGTTCGGGATCAAGATCTCGGACGAGGACGCCCAGAAGATTCAGACCGTCGGGCAGGCCGTCGACTACGTCACCACGCACCAGTAGCCGCGCCCCAGGAGGCCGGCCCGACTCGCTGACCAAGCTGATCGCCGCGCTGCCGGCGGATCGGCTCGAGAACGTCTTCACGCACAGCTCGTGGGCGCCCGACCGTGCCTCGTCCTACGAGCGCCTCGAGTTCCTCGGGGACAGCGTGCTCGAGCTGGCGGTCGCGCGGGCGCTGTATGAGCGCTACCCGGACTTCTCCGAAGGGCGGATGGCGAAGATCCGCTCGCACGTCGTTTCGCGGGCGAGCTGCGCGGTCGTCGCGCGGGAGCTCGGGCTCGGCAAGCTGCTCGCCGAGCGCGGCGGCGGGCTCGTCCCCCCGGAGGAGCTGGAGAAGCTCGCCCGGAACCGCAACGTCCTCGCGGCGCTGCTCGAGGCCTGCCTCGCCGGCGTCTACCTCGAGCACGGCTTCGAGGCCGTCGAGGAGGCAGTCGTCGCTGCCTTCGAGGGCCGGATCGCCTACGCGCTCACGAGCAGGCCGCCGAGCAGGCAGCCGCGAAGCAGGCGCTCGACCGGCTCGCCGCCGCCGCGTAGTCTTTCGGCGTCCAAGAGGAGGCTCGAATGACGCAGAAGGTCGATTGCCCGTGCGGCGAGACGGTCCGCGGCGAGTCTGACGACGAGCTGGTCGGCAACGTCGAGCAGCACATCCAGGACAAGCATCCGGACATGGTCGGGTCCATGTCGCGCGAGCAGATCCTGGGCATGGCGCAGACCGAATAGGTCCCGGAGCGGCGGGCGCCGTCATCCGCGGCGCCCGCTAGAGAGCACGGGGAAACCGCTGGTTTCCCCGTGTGCCCTTTCCTTGCCGACGCCCGCGCAGCTCTGACGGGTCAGGAGCCGGCGAAGGTCTTGTCGGGCACGTCCGTCCAGATGAGTAGCCTCATGCGCGCGTGCACCTGCGAGCGATCAAGCTGCGCGGCTTCAAGTCCTTTGAACAGGGGGGAACCCCTGGTTCCCCCGTGAGCCCCCTCCTTGCGATTGGGCTTCCCGTTTTCCACGTTTCAGGAGCCGCCACTTGCATCTGAGGTCCATCCGGATCAAAGGCTTCAAGTCCTTCCCGGACGCGGTCGAGGTGCGGCTCGAGCCGGGAGTGGCCGTGGTCGTCGGGCCGAACGGGTCGGGCAAGTCGAACGTCGCCGACGCGCTCCTCTGGGCCTCCGGCAGCCTGAGCCCGCACGAGCTACGGGGCGAGAAGCCCGACGACGTGCTCTTCGCCGGCGCGGCCGACCGGCCGGCGGCGGACTACTGCGAGGTCGAGCTGCTCTTAGACAACGAGGACGGCGGCTTCGCCGGGCTCGAGTTCTCGGAGATCTCCGTCGCGCGGCGGCTGCACCGAGGCGGCGAGGGCCAGTACCTGATCAACCGCGCGAGCGTGCGCCGGACCGACCTCGTCGAGCTGCTCGCGGACGTGGGACTCGGCGGGACGCACGGCTCGGTGATCAGCCAGGGCAAGGTCGAGGAGATCCTGGCGAGCAAGCCCGAGGAGCGCCGGGTGCTGATCGAGGACGCGGCCGGACTCGGCAAGTTCAAGCGACGGCGGCACCGCGCGGAGCTGAAGCTGGCGCGCGTGCAGCTGCAGGTCGAGCGTGCGCGCGATCTCGAGTCCGAGGTGAAGGCGCGGCTGCGGCCCCTCGCGTTGCAGGCGAGCGCGGCCGAGCGCGCCGAGAAGCTGCGCGGCGAGATCGCGGGCCTGCGGGCCCGGCTAGCCGAGCTCGACCTGGCGGTCGTGGACGAGCGGCTGGCGGAGATCGAGGAGCGGCGCACGGCCGCGGCGCTCGCGCGGAAGCGTGTCGACGAGCGGCTCGAGGAGCTCCTGGCCGAGCGCAACCGGGTCGAGGACGAGCTCGCAGGCGCGGCGGGGCGCGGCGAAGGGGCGACCTCGGCGCTCTACCGACTGAAGAGCGCGGCCGAGCGACTGGAGCTTCGGCGCGAGGCAGCCGGGGAGCTCGTCGCGCGGCTGCGGGCCGAGCCGCTCTTCTCGCGGCCAGCGCGAAATCCCGAGCGAGAGGCGCTGCGCGAGCGCGCGCGGTTGACCCGCGAGCGACTGGCGGCGCTGGAGCACTCGCTCGCCGAGCGGGAGGGCCTCCCGCCTGCGGCAAGGGCTCTGGCCGAGGAGGGCGAGCGGCTGGCGCTGTCGCTGCTGGAGGTCGAGGCGGGCTACGAGCGTGCGGTTGCCGCGGCGCTTTCGGGCCGGGCCGCAGCGCTGGTGGCGAAGGACGCGGTCGCCGCTCTGCAGCTCGTGGACCGCGCGCGTCGTGGAGGGCTCGGCGACCTCGCCGTCCTCGTCCCGCCGCATGCCGAGCCGGGTCGCAAGGCCCGTCCGCCGCTCGTCGGCGCCGAGGCGCTCTCCAGCCGCGTGCGGGCGAAGGCCGGCGGCGAGCGGGTCGCGGCGCTCCTGGAAGACGTCTGGTTCGCGGAGCCGAGCGACCTAGCGCGGGCGGAGCACGGCGTGCTCGTCACGCGCGAGGGCCACTGCTACGACGCCGACCGCGGCGAGCTCTGGTTCGCGGGCGAGACCGCGGAGGCCGTCCTGCTTCAGCTGGACGCGCGCCGGCGGTCGCTCGCGCGCGAGGCCGACGAGCTCGAGCGGCAGGCCGAGGAGCTGCCCACAGAGGCGGCGCCGGTCCCGGTGGAGCCGCTAGCTGTCTTGGCCGAGCGGCTCGCGGCGGCGCTGGCGGGCGCGGCCGCGGCGGCGAAGCGGTTCGAGGCGCCGCTGCAGGCGCGGGTGGACGCGGGCGCGACGCGCGCCGGGGAGCTGGCGGCGGAGCTGCGGCGGCTCGGCGGGGCGGAAGCCGAGGCTCGACGCGAGGCGTCTGAGGCGGGCGAGCGCGGCGCGGCGATCGACGTCGAGGGCGCGCGGCTCGAGGCCGAGGCGGACGAGGCCCGCCGACGGCTGGAGCAGGCCGGCGCCGAACCGGCCGAAGGGGACGACCGCGACGAGCTCGCCGGCAAGATCGAGCGGCTGGAGCGCCGCCGCGAGTCGCTCGGCCAGGTCAACCCGCTGGCCAAGGAGGAGCACGAGCGCGAGAAGGAGCGGCTGACGGAGCTGGTCGACCAGCGGGCCGACCTCGAGGCGAGCCTGAAGGAGCTCGAGGAGCTGCGGGCCGAGCTGGCCGACACCGTCGAGCGCCGCTTCGACGAGACCTTCGCCGCGGTCAGCGAGCACTTCGAGGAGGTCGCAGCAACGCTCTTCCCGGGCGGTCATGGGCGCCTGCGGCTGACGGAGCCCGAGGACGAAAGCGAGGAAGCCGGGGTCGAGGTCGAGCTGCGCCCGCCCGGCAAGCGCGTGACGCGCCTCTCGCTCCTCTCCGGCGGCGAGAAGGCCCTCGGTGCGATCTCGTTCCTGTTCGCGCTGTTCCTCGCGCGGCCGTGCCCGTTCTACCTGCTCGACGAGGTCGAGGCTGCGCTCGACGACACCAACATCGGCCGCTTCGTCGAGCTGCTGCGCCGCTACTCCGACCGGGCACAGTTCATCGTCGTCACCCACCAGAAGACGACCATGGAGGCAGCCGACGTCCTCTATGGCGTGACCATGGGCGGCGACGGCGTCTCACAGGTCGTCTCCCGGCGCCTGCCGCGCGAAGAGCCCGCCGCCGCGGTCGCATAGTGCTCTACGCGCCCGAGTCGTTCGAGCCGCTGAGCGCCGAGCCCTGGGACGAGGAGCGCGTGCGCGCCGGAATCCAGGCGATCGTTGCCGACGCGGACGCGGCCTACAACCCAGTTGGGCTCTGGCCGGCCGACGACCGGGACGCCTGGTGGACGCCGGTGCCGCTGACCGACGTCTACGCGGGCTCTGCTGGGGTGGTCTGGGGGCTCGACGTGCTGCAGCGCAGCGGCCACGCCGAGCCCGGGACCGACCTGGCCGCCGCCGCGGTGCGATCCCTCGAGCTCTGGCGGGCAGACCCCGGCTTCACGGAGGAGATCGAGCTTCCGTCGACGCCGCACGCCTCTATGCTCTGCGGTGAGACCGGCATCCTGCTCGTCGCCTGGAAGCTCGCGCCGCAGCCCGAACTGGCGGACGCGCTTCTCGCGCGCGTGCGCGAGAACGTCGCCAACGAGTTCGAGGAGCTGATGTGGGGCTCGCCCGGCACGATGCTCGTCGCGCACGTGATGCACGAGTCGACCGGGGAGGAGCGGTGGGCTGGGGCCTGGCGCGAAAGCGCGGAGGCGTTGATCGCGCGCCGCGAGGACGACGGGCTCTGGACGCAACAGCTCTACGGCAAGGCGCAGCGCCTCCTCGGCCCGGTGCACGGCGCCGTCGGCAACGTGCACGCGCTCTTGCAGGTCGAGAGCGCATGGAGCGAGTCGCTGAGGCGCGAGACCGCCGAGCTGCTCGCGCGTGAAGCCATCGCCGAGGACGGGCTGGCCAACTGGCCGGCCGTGGCGGGAGGCCCTCTCGCACCCGCCAGCGGGAGCGGGATCCGGCTGCAGTGGTGCCACGGCGCTCCAGGGATCGTCGCCACCGCCGCGCCCTACCTCGACGAGGAGCTGCTGCTCGCTGGAGCCGAGCTGGCGTGGCGCGCGGGCGCCCACGGCGCCGAGAAAGGCGCGGGCCTCTGCCACGGCACGGCGGGCAACGGCTTCGCCTTCCTGAAGGTCTTCGAGCGCACCGGCGACGAGCGCTGGCTCGAGCGCGCGCGCCGCTTCGCAGTCCACGCGCTTGCGCAGGCGCAGACCTCGCCCGGCCGCCATTCGCTCTTCACCGGAGACATCGGGGTCGCGCTCTTCGCGGCGGCCTGCCTCGATGCGGCTGCGGGAGTCGCTCGGCAAGAGCCGCCGCGCGCTGACCGAGGAGCTCGCGCTCGCGAGCTTCGATCCGGCCGAAGAGGCGTCGTGGGAGCGGCTCGAGGAGGCGCTGATCGCAGCCGACGTCGGCGTTCCGGCGACTGCGGAGCTCGTACAGCGGCTCGAGGCACGCGGCGACGCGGCCGATCTTGGCGCGGCGCTGCAGCAGGAGATCGCGCGGATGCTCGGCGAGCCGGGACGGCTCGAGCTCCGCGCCCGGCCGAGCGTTCTGCTCGTCGTCGGCGTCAACGGCACCGGCAAGACGACGACGATTGGCAAGCTGGCGGCGCGGCTGCAGGAGCACGGTCGCTCGGTGCTCGTCGCGGCGGCCGACACCTTCCGCGCCGCGGCCGAGGAGCAGCTCGAGATCTGGGCGAAGCGAGCCGGCGCCGACTTCGTCGGCTCGGAACGGGGCGGCGACCCAGCGGCCGTCGCCTACGACGCGATCGGCGCGGCGCAGTCGCGGGGGCGCGACGTGGTCGTCGTCGACACGGCGGGGCGGCTGCACACGCAGGCGAACCTGATGGAGGAGCTTGCCAAGGTACGCCGCGTGATCGCCGGCCGGCTCGAGGGCGCGCCGCACGAGACGTTGCTCGTGATCGACGCGACCACCGGGCAGAATGGCCTGCAGCAGGCGCGGCTGTTCGGCCAGGCGGTCGACGTGACTGGCGTGGCGCTGACGAAGCTCGACGGTTCCGCCAAGGGCGGCATCGCCGTCGCGATCGCGCACGAGCTGAGCCTACCGGTCAAGCTGATCGGCATCGGAGAGGGCCTCGACGATCTCCGGCCCTTCGATGCAAGTGACTTTGCCAGTGCTCTGGTCGGAGGCGATTAGTCCAAACACTGGCTTGCCCCCGCTCGGCGAAAAATGGTACGAAGTGGTGCACGCCTAACAAATGGCGCTTGTGCACGCCTAACACTTAGGCAAAAACAATAAGGAGGAACCGTGGGAGGGCGAAAGTTTTCGAGAGCGTGGATAACGCTCGGAGTCGCAGCCGCGCTCGTGGGGCTGGTTGCAGCCGGAGCTTCGGCTCGGACTAACTCGACGGCAACGCAGACCGCGACGAAGATCCAGGCCTGCGTGCTGTTGCCTGATACGAAGTCGTCGACGAGGTACACCCTCTTCGACGCGCCGTACCTGAAGGCGGCATTCAAGAAGGCAAACATTCCGGCGCAGGTCGTGAATGCGCTCAACGACCCGCAGAGGCAGAAGTCGCAGGCGCAGCAGTGCCTCGCGAAGGGTGCGAAGGTGATCCTGCTCGACCAGCTGGATCCGGCCTCCGGCAAGTCGATCACGGACCTGGCGGTGAGCCAGGGCGCGAAGGTGATCGACTACGACCGCCTTGTCGTCGGCAGCAAGGCGAAGTACTACGTGTCGTTCAACAACGTGACCGTGGGCAAGTTCCAGGGAAGAGGCCTCGTCGGTGGGCTGAAGGCGAAGAAGACGTACGGGAAGCACCCCGTGATCGCCGAGTTGAACGGCGACGTCAAGGACAACAACGCGAAGCTGTTCAAGCAGGGGTACGACTCGATTCTGACCCCGCTCTACAACAACAGCACGTTCAAGAAAGCGACCGCCGGTGACCAGTGGACGGAATGGGATCCGATCAAGGCGCGCCAGATCTTCGACCAGATGCTCGCTGCAAACGGGAACAAGATCGACGGCGTGCTCGCCGCCAACGACGGGATCGCCGGCGCGGTCGTCGCCTCGCTGAAGGCGCACGGCCTCAAGAAGATCCCGCTGACGGGCCAGGACGCGACGCCGACCGGCGTCCAGTTCATTCTCGCCGGCTGGCAGACCGGCACGGTCTACAAGTCGGTGAAGCGGGAGGCCGCCGCCGCAGCGAATACCGCCATCGCCATCCTCAAGCACAAGAAGGTCAAGGGCGTCAACGCCAAGACGAGTGGTACGCCCTCGATCCTCCTGACGCCCGTGTGGGTCACGAAGGCGAACTACAAGCTTCTCTTCAAGGACGGCTTCTTGAAGCGGAGCCAGGTCTGCATCGGCCCGTACAAGAAGTACTGCACGTAGGACCAATCACCGACCTGGGCGCCTCCTAGAGGCGCCCAGGTCGTGATACAACACGCGCCCTGTGAGCACGGCCGTCAACCCCGTGACCCTGGAGCTGCGTGAAGTCTTCAAGAGCTTCGGCTCAGTGGAGGCGCTGCGTGGCGTCGACTTCGAGGTCCGTAACGGCGAGGTGATGGCGCTCGTCGGCGACAACGGCGCCGGAAAGTCGACCCTCATCAAATGCGTCGCGGGGATCTACTCGATCGACGGCGGCGACGTCTACTTCGATGGCGAACGGGTGGTGATTCACGGGCCGAAGGACGCGGCCAAGCTCGGAATCGAGGTCGTCTACCAGGATCTCGCGCTCTGCGACAACCTCGATGTCGTCCAGAACATGTTTCTCGGTCGGGAGAACCACGACCCCATCTTCCGGCTGCGCGAGGCGCCGATGGAGCAGCGGACTGCCGAGACGCTGAAGTCGCTGTCGGTCACGACCATCCGCTCGGTTCGCCAGCCCGTCGCGACCCTCTCGGGCGGCCAGCGCCAGTCGGTCGCGGTCGCACGCGCCGTCCTCTGGAACAATCGCGTGGTCTTCCTCGACGAGCCGACCGCAGCGCTTGGCGTCGCGCAGACGCGGCAGGTATTGGATCTCGTCAAGCGCCTCGGCGAGCAGGGCCTCTCCGTTGTGATCGTCTCGCACAATCTCACCGACGTGTTCGAGGTGGCGGACAGGATCACCGTCCTGCGGCTCGGCCGCAACGTCGGGGTGTACGAGCGCGACAAGACGACCGAGCAGGAGATCGTGCGGGCGATCACCGTGGGAACGGCGCCGGAGGCGGCAGCGTCGTGAGCACGGCCGCACCCGCAGAGGTGCAGGCCGCAGCACACGGGGACAGCCTCGCGGCCGTACTGCGCGCGCGCTGGGAGGCCCTGAAGGGCGGCGACGTCGGCAGCCTGCCGGTGATCGTCGGGATCATCGCGATCACCGCGTTCTTCACATACAAGTCGCCGTACTTCTTCACCTCGGTCAACTTCGTGAACCTGATCGGCCAGATGGCCGGCGTGACCGTGATCGCGGTCGGCATCGTCTTCGTGCTGCTGATCGGCGAGATCGATCTCTCCGTCGGCTACTTGAGCGGGCTCGCGAGCGTCACGGTGGCCGAGTTCCAGCTGGCCGGCTCGAGCCACGACTATCCGGGGCTCGTCGCGATCGCACTGGCGATTCTGCTCGGCGCGGGGGTCGGGGCAGTTCAGGGGTCGATCATCGCGTTCCTGGGCGTGCCATCGTTCGTCGTCACGTTGGCGGGGCTCCTGATCTGCCAGGGAATGATCATCGAGATCCTCGGCACCCAGGGCGTGATCGGGATCACGAGCAACCAGGTCAACGACGTCTCGAACTACATCCTCTCGAAGAACACTGGCTGGATCGTCGCGATCGTGTTCACGTCACTGCTCGCCCTCGCGTCGCTGGGGACCTACGTCGGCCGGCGCCGCGCAGGGCTCCCGACCGGAAACTTGATCATCGCCATCGTCCGCGTCCTCTTCTACGGCGGGCTTGCGTTCGCCGTCGTCGCGGTCTGCAACCACACGCGTGGGGTGCCGCTCGTGGGCTTGGTGGTCCTCTTCGTCGTCGTCCTCTTCTCCTACCTTGCAGGCAGGACGACCTTTGGGCGCCACGTCTACGCGGTCGGCGGCAGTGCTGAGGCGGCGAGGCGCGCCGGCATCAACGTCAAGCTGATCCGGATTCTCTGCTTCGTCATCTCCGGCTCGATGGCCGGCCTGGGCGGGATCATCTTCGCCTCCCGCCTCAACTCGGTCGACCTGACGTTCGGCGGGGGCACGATTCTGCTCGATTCCATCTCGGCCGCCGTGATCGGCGGCGTCAGCCTCTTCGGGGGCCGCGGGCGCGTCAGCGGCGCGCTCTTCGGCGGCCTGATCATCGGCATGATCAGCAACGGCACCGACCTTGTCGGCTCGGCGGACTGGGTCAAGTACGTCACGACCGGGGCGATCCTCCTCGCCGCGGTGACGCTCGACACGGTCGCGCGCCGGCGCCAGGTCGCGGCCGGCCGCTGACGACCCGGCCCTCAGTTGGCGTCGGGCTCCTGGGCTACTCCTTCATGGGCACGGCGCACTCTCGCGCGCTGCTCGCGCTGCAGCACCTCGACGTCCCGCTGAGGCCGGAGCTCGTCTCGATCTCGGGCCGCAACCGGGAGGAGCTCGAGCGGGCCAACGAGCGCTTTGGCTTCGCCGAGGCGGTCACCGACTGGCGCGAGCAGGTCGCAGACGAGCGGATCGAGCTCTTCGACAACACCGGGCCGAATGCTGTTCACGCGGAGCCGACGCTCGCGGCCGCCCGCGCGGGCAAGCACCTCGTCTGCGAGAAACCCCTCGGGCTGACCGCCGATGAGTCGTACGAGCTCTGGCAGGAGGCCGCGAGCGCGGGAGTGCGCCACCTCTGTGGCTTCAACTACCGCTTTGTGCCGGCAGTCCGGTTCGCGCGGGAGCTGCTCGAGGCCGGCGAGCTCGGCGAGGTCGTCCACTTTCGCGGCCGCTACCTGCAGTCGTGGGGCTGGGACGCCGACCCGGAGCGCTGGCGCTTCGACCCGGCCCAGGCGGGCACTGGCGCGCTCGGCGATCTTGGCTCTCACCTGATCGACCTCGGGCGCTACCTCGTAGGCGAGATCTCCTCGGTATCGGCGCTGGTCCGGACTTTCGTACCCGGTCGCGAGGTCGACGACCAGTTCGTCGCCACCGTCGAGTTCGAGAACGGCGCGGCCGGGACGCTGGAGGCCTCGCGGCTGGCACGTGGGCGGCTGAACTCGAACGTCTTCGAGGTGAACGGCTCGAAGGGCTCGCTGGTCTTCGACCTCGAACGGGTGAACGAGCTGCAGCTGGCGGACGGCCCGGGATTCAGGCGCGTGCTCGTGACCCAGCCCGACCACCCCTACCTGCGCTACTGGTGGCCGCCCGGCCACACGATCGGCTGGGGCGACACCTTCGTTCACGAGCTCGGCCACCTGCTCGAGGCGATCGCCGGCGAGCACGACGTGGCGCCGCACGGGGCGACCTTCGAGGACGGCTACCGCTGTGCGGAGGTGGTCGACGCGATCCTGCGCGCCGCTACGAGCGGCCGCCGCGAAGAGGTGAGCTACCGGACGTGAGGCCGGTCACCTCGACTCCGGTCCGGCTGTAACCGGACCGATACTCGCGGCCCTAGCGCCTTCTTCATACTGGCCCTATGGCTGCTTTTGCTCCACTCGTGCTCGCGGCTCCCTGGCTGATCGCGCTCCTCTGGGTCCTCGCGCGCTCGGGGCGTGGTTTGTGGGCCGGCTCTGAGCCGCCATCGATGGGCGAAGCCGCCCGACAGCGTCTCGCCGTTCGCTAGGGCGTAACGGGGGCTTCGTACCCGTGGCCGCCTAACGGCCCGTGCCGGTGCCGAACAGCACTTTCAGCGCGCCACGCTGGCCGGCGGTCGCGTCCTTCCGCAACAGCTCGTCCAGCTCGACCCCGACGAGCAGGATGATCGACGACACGTAGACGTAGAGGATCACGACCAGGAAGACGGTCAGGCTCCCGATCGCCGTCTTGAAGTTGGCTACGTCGCTCACGTACAGCTCGAAGATCAGCGTCGCGACGACCCAGGTCGCGATCACCAGCGCCGCGCCGGCGCTCGTCCAGCGCTTGGACCGCCGTTCGGCCGGCGCGAAGCGCACGAGCACGTCGAGCGTCAGCGCGAGCACCACGACCGCCGCCAGCCAGCGCGCGATGTCAATGAGGACCCCGGCCGCGCCGCCCCCGGCGAGCGCTCCGCCGACCGTCACGATCAACACCGCGCCGATCAGCCCGGCCGCAATGCAGAACGCGAGCCCGTACGAGACCGCCTGGCGCACCAGCCACGACCGGTTCTCGTCGGTCTCGTAGATCTGGTTGATCGAGCTCGTCACGGCCCGCACCGACCCCGAGACGTACCAGAGCACGAGCAACGAGGAGAACACGATCAGGCCGCCGCTGTCGCTGTTGAAGATCCGCTGGGCGGCGGCGTCGAGCGCATGGAAGGTCGGCTGCGCGAGGTGCGGCTCGATCGCCGGCGCAATCGTCTTGTTCCAGACCTTCTCCTGGCCGGTGGCGCCGAGCAGCGCCAGGCCGAGCAGGCTCAGGGGAATCGACGCCTTCAGCACCTGGAAGGCGATCGCGCTCGCATGGTCGAGCAGCTGGTGCTTCGCGAACAGGTCGGTCCAGAGCTTCACGAAACGGCGCAGGCGGTTCTTCACGGCCACCCAGTACCCTGGACGCGTGTTCGACACTCTTTCGGAACGACTCCAGGGCGCGCTCGGCGACCTGCGCAAGCGCGGGAAGCTCGACGAAGAGTCGATCTCGCGCGCGATGCGCGAGGTCCGGCTGGCACTGCTCGAGGCCGACGTCAACTTCGAGGTGGTCAAGGCTTTCGTCGCGCAGGTGCGCGAGCGCGCGCTCGGCGCCGAGGTGACCAAGAGCGTCACGCCGGGCCAGCAGGTCGTGAAGATCGTCCACGAGGAGCTGACCGCGCTGATGGGCTCCGGCGACTCGCGCCTGGCCTTCGTCGGCCGGCCGCCGACCGTGATCCTGCTCGCCGGGCTTCAGGGCTCGGGCAAGACGACGGCCGCGGCCAAGCTCGCGCTGCAGCTGCGCAAGGAGGGGCACAAGCCGGGCCTCGTCGCCGCCGACCTCCAGCGGCCCGCCGCTATCGACCAGCTCGTCCAGCTCGGCAGCCAGATCGACGTTCCGGTCTTCACCGGGTCCGACGATCCCATCGCCGTTTCGCGCGAGGGCGTCGAGCAGGCGAAGGCGGAGGGTCTCGACGTCATCATCCTCGACACCGCCGGCCGCTTGCACGTCGACGAGGCGTTGATGGACGAGCTCGCCGCCGTGCGCGACGCGACCCGCCCGACGAACGTCCTGCTGGTGCTGGACTCCATGACCGGTCAGGACGCGGTTCGCGTCGCCGAGGCCTTCGCCGAGCGGATCGCCTTCGACGGGATCGTCCTGACGAAACTCGACGGGGACGCGCGCGGCGGCGCCGCGCTCTCGGTCAAGGCGGTCACCGGCAAGCCGGTCAAGCTCGTCTCGGTCGGCGAGCGGCTCGACCAGCTCGAGCACTTCCACCCCGACCGAATGGCCTCGCGGATCCTCGGCATGGGCGACGTGCTCACGCTCGTCGAGAAGGCCGAGGCGGCCGTCGACAAGTCGGAGGCCGACGAGATGGAGAAGCGCCTGATGCAGGGCGAGTTCACCTTCGACGACTTCCTGCGCAGCTACAAGATGCTCCGCCGGATGGGCCCGGTACAGGGCGTGCTCAAGCTGATCCCGGGGCTCGGCAGCCAACTGGAGGGCCTGGACGAGATCGACGACCGGCAGCTCGCTCGGGTCGAGGCGATCGTGCTCTCGATGACGCCGCAGGAGCGCCGTTTCCCGCACGTGATCGACGGCTCGCGGCGGCAGCGGATCGCCAAGGGCAGCGGCACGGGCGTCGAGCAGGTCAACCAGCTGCTCGAAGCCCGAAAGCAGATGGCGAAGATGATGAAACAGCTCGGAAAGGGCAAGTTCCCGGCGCTTCCCGGCCAACCAGGGCAGAATGGGCCGGCACGAAGCGCAACCAAGAAGAAGAAGGCCAAGCGCAAGAAGAGGACACGGAGGTAAATCGTTGGCTGTAAAGCTGAGGCTGACCCGAGTCGGGTCGAAGAAAAATCCGGTCTACAGGGTGGTGGCCGCGGACTCGCGCTCGCCGCGCGACGGCAAGTTCATCGAGATCGTCGGCCGCTACAACCCGCAGACCGACCCATCCACGATCGAGCTGGACGAGGAGAAGATCAAGGGCTGGATCGCCAAGGGCGCGCAGCCGTCCTCGACGGTGCAGAAGCTGCTCAAGGCGAAGGGGCTATGAGCGTAGGCTCGACGGAGCTCATCAAAGAGCGGAGGCGGCGGCTTTGCCGGCGCCGGGAGCGGAAATCCTGAGCGCCGAGATCGTCGAGTACCTGGCCCGCCGGCTCGTCGACGATCCGGAGGCGGTTGTGGTGGAAGAGGTCGAGCGGGAGGGCGCCGTCATCGTGCAGCTGCACGTGGCCCCGGACGACGTCGGCAAGGTGATCGGCCGCCAGGGGCGGATCGCCCGCGCCCTGCGCACCGTCGTGCGCGCGTCCGCCGCCCGCCGCGACCAGCGCGTCCTGCTCGAGATCGTCGAGTAGTTGCGAGTAGCGGCGCTCTACGACATCCACGGGAACTTTCCGGCGCTCGAGCCCGTGCTGGAGGAGGTCGAGCGCGAAGAGGTGGACGCGATCGTTCTCGGCGGCGACTGCATCCACGGGCCACAGCCCGTCGAGACGCTTGCCCGGTTGCGTTCGCTTGGCGAGCGCGCGTTGTGGATCCGCGGCAACACCGACCGGCTTCTCGCCGGCGACGAGAGCAGCGACGACCTGCACGGATTTGTGGCCGCGGCGCTCGGCGACGAGGATGCCGCCTGGCTCGGCGCCCTCCCGCTGACGCAGCGGCTCGAGGTCGACGGGCTCGGCGACGTGCTCTTCTGCCATGCGACGCCTCGGGACGACGAAGAGATCGTCACGCCCTTGACGCCGGACGAGCGGCTCGCGTCGATCCTCGAAGGCGTCCACGCCGACGTCGTCGTAACCGGGCACACGCACATGCAGCAGGACCGGACCGTCGCCGGCATTCGTTGGGTGAACGCCGGCTCGGTCGGCCTGCCCTACGAGGACGACATCCAGGCGTTCTGGGCGCTGCTCGGCCCGGACGTCGACCTCCGCCGGACGCCCTTCGACGCGTCTGCTGCGATCGCCGCCTTCGAAGCGGTCGGGCGCGAGGACGCCGCACGCTTTGCCGAAAACTTCCGTAGCGCCCCTTCGCGCCGCGAAGCGGCGGAGTACTTCGAGTCCCTTGTCTGAGCTCGTCAGCGTCGGGCGCGTCGGCAAGCCGCACGGGCTCGACGGGTCGTTCTTCGTCGAGCAGGCGAGCGAGGACGCGCAGCGCTTCGCGGTCGGCACGACCCTGCATGTCGACGGCGAGCCGGCCGAGGTGGTCGCGTCGAAGCGCTCCCGCGGCCGGCCGGTGATCCGGCTCGACCACGCAGCGCCGCGCGGGGCCGAGCTCGCCGTGCCACGCTCGGAGCTGCCGCCGACGGGCGAGAACGAGTACTACGCCTTCCAGCTCGTCGGGCTCGATGTCGAGGAGGACGGCGGCCTGCCGCTCGGCCGGGTCGCCGCCGTCCAGCCCGGAGTTGCGAACGACGTGATCGAGCTCGAGTCGGGTGCGCTCCTGCCGCTCGTCGACGCCTGCGTCCTCGAGGTCGACCTCGAAGGCCGCCGGATCGTGGTCGCATCGGGTTTCGCCCCATCTAGCTAACCTGATTCGCGGCCGTTCTCTTGCAGCTCGACGTCTTCACTCTCGTCCCACATGCGTTCGCCTGGCTCACTGAGCAGCGTCCGGTCGCTGCCGTGCTCGGCGACGAGCTCGACCTGCGCCTGTTCAGCTACCGCGACTACACGCCGCTCAGGGCGGGCCAGGTCGACGACGAGCCCTACGGCGGCGGCGCCGGGATGGTGCTGCGCGTCGACGTCGTCGCGGCGGCGCTCGACGCCGTCTACGGCGGCGTGCCCGACCATCGCGTGGTCGCCCTGACGCCGCAAGGGCGCCAGCTGGACCAGGCGGTCGTCGAGGAGCTTGCTGCCGAGGAGCGCCTGACCCTGCTCTCGGCCCGCTTCGAGGGCTTCGACGAGCGCGTCCTGATCCACCTCGCCTCCGACGCGATCTCGATCGGCCCCTACGTCCTCTCGGGCGGCGAGCTGCCGGCGATGGTCGTCACCGACGCGGTCGCCAGGCTGCTACCGGGCGCGCTCGGGAGCGAGGAGTCGGGCCGCCAGGAGAGCTTCTCGGCCGAGCTCGACGGCGGTCTCGAGTACCCTCATTACACGCGTCCGCCGGAATTCCGAGGCTGGCGGGTGCCTGACATCCTGCTCTCCGGGGACCACGGGAGAATCGACGAATGGCGGATCGAACAGAGCCGACTGAGAACGCCGTGAAGCCGGATCTCTACGAGACCCTCGGGGTGGCGCCGACCGCCACCTCGGACGAGATTCGCGAGGCCTACTGGCGTCAGGTGCGCATCCAATCGGCCGACCGCGAGCCGGGCCAACGCCTGCGCGAGCTCCGCGAGGCATACGAGACGCTGACCGATCCGCGACGCCGCGCCGAGTACGACGCGGCGGTGGACGGCGGCCCGCCGCTCCCGCCCGCGGTGGGCGGCTACAAGCCGCTCCCGGAGCCGCAGCCCATCGAGCAGCCGCAGCCGCATTCCCGCAACCCGCTCGACCGCCTGACCGCGCGCCTGCCGCGCCCCTGGCGGATCGCGATCGACTGGATCGTGACCATCGCCGGCGCGATCCTGATCGTGCTCGCGATCAAGCAGTGGGTGATCAACCCGTACCGGATCCCGTCCTCGTCGATGGAGCCGACTCTCCACTGCGCGCGGCCCGGCCAGGGCTGCGAGGCGCGCCTCTCCGACCGGGTGCTCGCCAACCGTTTCATCTACCACTTCCGCAGCCCGCACCGGGGCGAGATCATCGTCTTCAACACGCCGACCAAGGCTGCGCAGTCCGCCTGCAACGCAAGCGGGACCTTCGTCAAGCGGCTGATCGGCCTCCCGGGTGAGACCGTGCGCGAGAAGGACGGCTTCATCTACATCGACGGCAAGCGCCTGAACGAGCCCTACATCCAGTCATCCCGGCGGGACACCGAGTCCGGCGTCTGGCCGGTGGCGCCGGGCCACTACTTCTTCATGGGCGACAACCGCAAGGAGTCGTGCGACTCGCGCCGGTGGGGCTCGGTGCCGCGGAAGAACATCATCGGCGAGGTCTTCATGACCTACTGGCCGCCGAACCGGATCGCCTTCCACGCGATCCTGCTCTCCCAGTGGCTCGCGGGGCTGGCACTGCTGCTGCCGCTGCGGCGACGCCGGCGGGCCTTGCGCTAGCATGCCCCCCGGCCTACGGGGCCTCTTTTCATGAATCGCGTGATCGAAAGCCTCGAGCAGCGCCAGCTGCGCAGCGACCTGCCGCCGTTCAAGGCGGGCGACAGCGTGCGCGTGCATTTCCAGGTGATCGAGGGCCAGCGCCGCCGTGTTCAGGTCTTCGAGGGGGTCGTGATCAAGCGCCAGGGCGCCGGCTCGCGCGAGACCTTCACCGTCCGCAAGCAGTCGTTCGGCGTCGGCGTCGAGCGGACGTTCCCGCTCCACTCGCCGAAGATCGAACGCATCGAGGTCACCGCGATTGGCGACGTCAACCGCGCGAAGCTCTACTACCTGCGCGGGAAGGTCGGCAAGCGCGCCCGCGTGCGCGTCAAGCGTGGGGCCGCGCTGCCGGTGATGGAGGCGCCGCCCACGGAGGCGGACATGCCGGCCGAGGACCAGGAACCGGAAGGGCTCGAAGAGGTCCAGCCGGAACCGGAGGCCGAGGAGCCGGAGGCCGAAGAGGCAGAGGCCGCGCCGGAGCCGGAGGCGGAAGCCGAGCCCGAAGCGGAGCCGGTCGCCGAGTAACGAAAGCGTGCCGGTTTCCGGAGCCGGCTGAGAGCGGCGCTATGCTCGGGCGCGTGGCGCGACGCACCGGCCGGAAGCTGATCCAGTTCGACCGCAAGCTCGGCGCGCGGTTCGTCGCCGGCGCAGACGAGGCGGGCCGGGGGCCGCTCGCAGGACCGCTGCTCGTCGCCGGCGTCCTGCTCGACTACGCGAAGCTGCGCGACCACAAGGTTCGTCCGCTCGCCTGCCTGAACGACTCCAAGCAGTGCAGCGAGCCCGAACGCGAGGAGCTCTTCCGCGCGGTGGTCGGCTGCGCGGAAAAGATCGTCGTGCGCGCCGTCTCGCCCGGAGAGATCGACCGGACCGGCCTGCACCGCTCGAACCTCGCCTGCCTGCGCGGGGTGCTCTCCGAGCTGACCCCGCCGGCCCAGGTCTGCCTGGTCGACGGCTTCCGCCTCGGCCCTCTTGCGCCCGAGCACCGCGCGGTGATCGACGGCGACGAGAAGAGCGCGGCGATCGCGGCCGCGTCGATCGTGGCCAAGGTCACGCGCGACCGGATGATGCGGCGGATGGACGCGCTGTACCCGGCATACGGCTTCCGCTCGCACGTCGGGTACATCACGCCCGGCCACTCCGCGGTCGTACGGGAGATTGGTCCCTCTGAGATTCACCGACGATCATTCAACGCGCTCTGTTACACGTAGCACCTTCGCCGCCGGCCGCGCCGCCGAGCGGCGGGCGTGGTGGTTCTACCGGCTGCGCGGCTACCGGATCGTGGAGACGAACGTCTGGAGCGGCGGGAACGAGCTCGACCTGATCGTGCGGCGGGGGCGGCGGCTCGCGTTCGTCGAGGTCAAGGCCAAAGGCGGCGGGCGGTACGGCAACCCATTCGAGATGGTGACCGCGGAGAAGCAGCGCCGCCTGCGCCGCGCCGCCGAGGCCTGGCTCGCCGCGCACCCGGAATGCGCGGGGCTCGAGGCGAGCTTCGATGTGGTGGCGCTCCTCAACGGGCGCGTGGAACGCTTGCGAGACGCGTTCTGAGCTCGCAGACTGCTCTCGCATGAGCGCCGAGGACGACGTCCGCGCGGCGGTCGACCGCGAGACGAGCGCCTGGGATACCCAGGACGTCGACCTCCTGCTCTCGGTCTTCCACCCGGACATGGTCTGGCCCTGGCCGAGGACCTACACGTCGGTCGACCCGGCCGACTGGCGCCTCGTCCTCGGGCGGTTCGATGCCGATCGCTGGCGAACCGTCTACGAGGAGCTCTTCGCGAACTACGAGCTCGTCCACAACCGCCGCAACGTCGAGAAGATCGAGGTCTCGGCAGAGGGCGACGGCGCGTTTGCGGTGGTCGACATCGACACCCTCTGGCGCGAGCGGGCGACCGGCGACGAGAGCAATCACTGGCTCGGCCGCACCTGCAAGGTCTACGCGCTGATGCCGGACGGCTGGAAGATGACAATGCAGACGGGCGCGCTCCAGTACTAGGAGTCTACCGCCGGCCGTAGAACCCGCTCCGGGCGATGGCCACGACGCAGGACGCCCTCTACCGTCGGATCGATCTCGACCTTTCCTGGTCGGAGCGCGACCTGCCCGAGCGGGTGCGGACGAAGCACGTCCACCGGCTGCACCCGTACCTCGGCAAGTTCATCCCGCAGCTGGTCGAGGCGCTGCTGGCGCGACACGTGCCGAAGGGCCGCGTGCTCGACCCGTTCGCGGGCTCGGGGACGACGCTCGTCCAGGCGCTCGAGTCAGGCTACGACGCCAGCGGCGCCGACGTGGCGGCGTTCAACTGCCTGCTGATGCGCGTGAAGACGCGCGAGTACAATCCGTTCGTGCTCGAGTCCGAGCTGCGGGACGCTCTGGCGCGGCTCGATGGCTTCGAGGGCAGGCGGCCGGACGGGTCGGTGTCGAGGTTCTTGCGAGATTGGTATGCACCGCGCGCGGCTGCCGAGCTGCTCTTCTTCCGCTCGCTGGTCGAGGACTACGAGCACGCCGACGTCCTGCGCGTCGTTCTGGCGCGGGCCGCGCGCTCGGCCAGGCGCACGACCCACTTCGACCTCGACTTCCCGCGGACGCCGCAGCGCTCGCCGTACTGGTGCCACAAGCACCGGCGCGAGTGCCGTCCGGTCGGCGAGGCGCGGCGGTTCCTGCGCCGGTACTCGCTCGACACCCTGGCGCGGGTCAAGGAGTTCGCGCGGGTGCGGGCGCGCGGGCGGCACGCAACGGTTCTGCACGGTGACGCGCGGGAGCTCGACTTCGGCGCGCGTTTCGACGGGGTCGTCACCTCACCGCCGTACCCGGGCCTGATCGACTACCACGAGCAACACCGCTATGCCTACGAGCTGCTCGGGCTGGAGGAGTGTCGCGAGCTCGAGCTGGGCAAGGGGTCGAGCCGGCCGGCGCTCGCGGCCTACGTCGAGGGCATCGCGGCGGTGCTGGCCAACGTCCGTGGCTCGCTGCGCCGGGGCGCGCCGGTCGTGATCGTGATCAACGACCGCCGCGAGTTGTACCCGGAGATCCTGGAACGGGCGGGGTTGCGGCTCGAGGAGCGCTACCGCCGGCATGTGAACCGCCGCACCGGACGGCGTGCTGGCGAGTACTTCGAAGACGTTCTGATCGCCCGCTAGAAGTTCCACTTTCGTGACAGGTGCGTGACGGACACGTCACGTTCTGTTGTCTAGCTTGCAGACGTGCTCGCACGGACCGTCACGCACGCGCTGGTCGGGCTCGACGCTCGCCGGGTCGAGGTCGAGGCACACCTCCAGCTCGGGGTGCCCGCGTTCGCGATCGTCGGGCTCGCCGACCGCGCCTGCCAGGAGGCGAAGGAGCGCGTTCGCTCGGGGATCGCCTCCGCCGAGCTCGAGTGGCCGCTGCGGCGGATCACGGTCAACCTCGCGCCGGCCGAGCTGCGGAAGGAGGGGTCAGGCTTCGACCTGCCGATCGCGCTGGCGGTGCTGGCGGCGTCGCGGCAGGTTCCTCCAGAGGCGCTCGGCGGCCACGCCGCGGTCGGTGAGCTCGCGCTTGACGGGCGGCTTCGGCCGGTGGGCGGTGTTCTGGCGGCGGCTGAGGGCGCGAGGCAGGCCGGGCTGACGCGGCTGCTCTGCGCTGCCGAGTGCGGCACGGAGGCGGCGTTGGCGGGGATCGAGCCGGTGCCGGTGCACCACCTGGCGGAGGCGGTCGCCTACTTGCGCGGCGAATGGGCGCCGTCTCCGCCCGACGAGCCATCACTGAACGGGAGCGGGAAAGACCCGCCCGTGCCGGATCTCGCCGACGTGCGTGGGCAGGAGCGCGCGCGGCGGGCGCTCGAGCTGGCCGCGGCCGGCGCACACAACCTGCTGCTGGCCGGGCCGCCCGGAACCGGCAAGACGATGCTCGCGCGGCGCCTGCCGGGGATCCTGCCGAGGCTGCCGCCGGAGGAGGCGCTCGAGGTGACGCGCATCCACTCGGTCGCGGGGCTGCTTCCGCCGGGTCGGCCGCTTGTGACGGTGCCGCCGTTCCGCGCGCCGCACCACACGGCGTCGGTCTCGGCGATCGTCGGCGGAGGAACCTCGCCGCGACCCGGGGAGGCGAGCCTGGCGCACCGGGGCGTGCTCTTCCTCGATGAGCTGGCCGAGTTTCCGCGCAACGCTTTGGAAGCGCTGCGGCAGCCGCTCGAGGACGGGGCGATCGCGATCGCGCGGGTCGGCGGCAAGATCGTCTTTCCGGCCCGCTTCCAGCTCGTCGCGACCATGAACCTTTGCCCGTGCGGTGCGCGCGGCGATCCCGCGGCCGAGTGCTCGTGCTCGGCTGCACGCCTCGCGGCCTATCGCGACAAGCTCTCGCGCGCGCTGCTCGACCGTTTCGACCTGCTCGTCACCGTGCCGCGCCCACGTGCGCAGGAGCTCGACGGCGCTCCCGGGGAGTGCTCGGACGCCGTTCGCTCGCGGGTCGAGGCGGCGCGCGAGCGCGCGTGCGGCGAACCACTGCGCCGCTCGCAGCAGGCGAACGAGCTACTGACGAAGGCGGTCGAGCGCTTGCCGCTGTCGGCACGCGGCCGTGCGCGGGTGGCCCGCGTGGCGCGGAGCGCTGCCCTGCTCGCAGGCGCGGAGGCAGTCGAGCCCTCGCATGTCGCTGAGGCGCTGTCCTTCCGCTCGCCGACGGAGCTCGGGCCGCGATGAGCGATCTTGCGTTGGCTGCGTTCGCAGCCGAAACCGGTGCCCACGTCGTGCGCGAGCCGAAGGAACTGCGGTTCGCGCGCTTCCGGCGTGCGTTCGACACGGGAGCGTTCCTCGCGTCGCTGTCGGAGCAGGGCCTCCGCTTCGTCGGCCGCTCCGAGGCTGGGTTTCCGCCGTTGCTACGCGAATTACACGATCCGCCGCCCGGCCTCTTCCTGCGAGGAGCCGGTGAGGTCGAGCTGCTCGGTCGGCCGGCAGTCGCGATCGTCGGCGCCCGCGCATGCTCGTCGTACGGGGGTCAGGTCGCGCGCCTCCTCGGACGGGAGCTCGCCGCGGCCGGGCTCGTCGTCGTCAGCGGGCTCGCTCGAGGCGTGGACGGCGAGGCCCACCGCGGCGCTCTCGAGGCCGGAGGCGCGACGGTGGCCGTTCTCGGCTGTGGCGTCGACCGCGACTATCCGGCGGCGCACGCGAGCCTCGCCCGCGGGATCTGCGAGCACGGGCTGGTGGTCTCCGAGTACGCGCCCGGCGTAGAGCCGGCTCCGTGGCGATTCCCGGCACGCAATCGGATCATCGCCGGACTGGCAGCCGCCTCCGTCATCGTCGAGGCCCGGGAGCGAAGCGGCGCGCTGATCACCGCCGACTTCGCGCTGGAGGCCGGCCGAGAGGTCTTCGCAGTCCCCGGCGAGATCACATCGTCGCTCTCCGCCGGGACGAACGCCCTTCTCCGCCTCGGGGCGACCCCGCTGACTCGAGTCTCCGACGTCCTCGAGCCGCTTGGGCTCGAGCAGGCGCGAGGTGAGGCGCCTGAGCTCGGCGAGCATGCGAGGATGGTTCTGGCTGCACTCGAGGAGGAGCCCGCGGGAGCCGACGACCTCGGGCGGGTGACGGGCCTCGATGCCGCCCCTCTGGCCACCGCGCTTGCCGAGCTCGAGCTCGCCGGAGCCGCCGCCGAGTCCGACGGGCTCTACAGAGGGGTGAGGCCGCCGGAATAGGATCATCGACATGACCAGCTCCTACTGGCTCGCCGCGGAACGGCCTCGCGTCGACGTACGCCCACTGGACGGCCGGGCCGACGTCGCCGTCGTCGGAGGCGGCGTCACCGGCTGCGCGTGCGCCCGCGTGCTCGCCGCGTCCGGTCTGCGCGTTCGTCTCCACGAAGCGCGCCAAATCGCCTCCGGCGCGAGCGGCCGGAACGGCGGCTTTGCCCTGCGCGGAGGCGCACCCGCGTACGAGGCCGCCCGGGCGCAGCTCGGCCGTGACCAGGCGCGTGCCCTCTGGCAGCTGACCGAGCGCTACCTCGACCGGCTCGCCGAGCTGGCAGGCGACGCCTTCCGCCGCACCGGCAGCCTCCGCCTGGCCGCCAACGCTGGAGAGCGCGCCGAGCTAGAGGCCGAGTACGAGGCGCTGCGCGAGGACGGCTTCGCCGCGGAGTGGCGCGACGAGTTGCCCGAGCCGCTTGCCGGCCGCTACCACGGGGCGACCTTCCACCCGCCGGACGGGTCGCTCCAGCCTGCCCGTTGGGTCAGGCGCCTGGCGGGCCTGGCCGCGGCGGCCGGAGCCGAGCTCCGCGAGGGGCAGCGGATCGAGTCACTCGACGAGCTCGAAGCTGATCAGGTCGTGATCGCGACCGACGGGTACACCCACGGCCTCGTCCCGGAGCTCGACGCCGTGGTGCTGCCGACGCGGGGCCAGGTGGTCGTCACCGCGCCGCTCGAGCGGCGCCTGTTCCCTTGCCCGCATTACGCCCGACATGGTTTCGACTACTGGCAGCAGACTCCCGACGGCCGGCTCGTCGCGGGCGGCTTCCGCGACAAGGCATTGGACGAGGAGCAAACCGCTGAGGAGACGACGACGCCGCTGATTCAGGAACACCTCGAGCACCTCGTCCGCGAGCTGACCGGCGCAGAGCCGCGGATCGAGCACCGTTGGGCAGGCATCTTCGGCACGACCAAGGACCGAATGCCCCTGGTCGGCCCGGTCCCAGGCCGCGATGGCGTCTGGGTCTCGGCGGGCTACTCCGGACACGGCAACATCATGGGCCTGGCCTGCGGCGAGTTGGTCGCGCAAGCGATCCTCGGCGAGCCTGCCCCGGAGTTCGAGTTCTTCGACCCGGGCCGCGCAATCGGGTCCTCGCTGAACGCGAACGGCTAGAGCCGGATCGTTTCGAGATCGAGCTCGCCCGCGCGCTCCATGGCGGCCAGGGCAATCGCGAGATCCTGGATCGCAAGGCCGGTCGAGTCGAAGCTCGTGATCTCGCCGTCGCTTCCGCGGCCCGTGGCGGTGCCCGCGAGTACGTCACCGAGCTGGGTCCCGTCATCTCGCTCCAGCACTCCGGCCTCGACCGCGTGCGCGAGCTCGCCGTTGTGGCTCGCCTGCTCCCAGTCGTCGCAGAAGACGTGCGTCCGCACCAGCTCCTCGACGGCGATCTCGGCCTTGCCGGGCCCATCGGCGCCCATCAGGCTGACGTGCTGTCCCGGACGCAGCGTGCCCTCGGGAAGCAGCATCTCGTGGCCGGGCGTCACGGTCACGAGCAAATCTGCGGCGAGCGCCTCCTCCTCCGAGCCGGTCACGGAGGCGCCGAGCTCCCCAGCCGCTGCTTCGACCCGCTCCCGATCGACGTCCCAGAGCGCGACGCTGCGACCGAGTGCGAGAAAGGTTCGCGCGGCAGCCTTCCCGTTCACGCCGACTCCGACGACGGCTGCGGTCTCTGCGTCGGGACGGCCAAGCGTCTCCGCCGCGAGCACCGCCGCCGCGCCGGTGCGCAGCGCGGTCACCGCGCCGGCGTCGAGTACCCCCACGAGGGAGCCGTTCGAGGCGTCCGACAGCAGCACGAGACCGGTCACCGTCGGCAGTCCGCGCGCCGGGTTCCCCGGGAACGACGTCACCCACTTCAGCGCCGCGTGTCCGGCGCCCAGCACCGGCATCGCCCGGAAGTCGCCCGCCGGGTAGGCCGGCACGTACACCTTCGGCGGCATCGACCACTCGCCGCGCGCATAAGCCACGAACGCGTCGCGCACGGCCTCGAGAGCCCGCTCCGGTGTGACGGCCTCCTCGACCTTGCGCGCACTGAAGAACGGGACCATCGGCGCCAAGCCTAGTGGGCTGCACCTAAGGTGCGAGCCATGCGCCGGGCGCTTCCGGTCGGGGTCCTGCTCCTGACCGCGGGCTGCGGTTCCGCGCACCGGGTCGTCATCTCCGCGGGTGGCCATATTGGCCCGCTTCGAATGGACCGAAGCAGCCAAGCCGACGTGGTCTCGTTCGCCGGCAAGCCAGACGCCGAACGTCAAGGCGGAGAGGGCGGGGGATTCGCGGGGTTCACCGCGGTCGGATACGGCTGGGGGGCGACGGCGCGGGATGATCGCTTCCCGATGCTCGAGACGGCACGCGGCCGAGAGGGCCCTTACTGCGAGACGGTCTTCTGGGTCAACCGCCACACCGGAGGGCTCGCGGACTTCTACACGAGCTCCAGGAAGTATGAGGAGCGCCACGCCGTGCGGATCGGCATGAAGACCGAGGAACTACTCCTCCACAGGCGCGTCGACGTGGGGTGCGAGGAGAACATGTATCTCGGCAAGCGGGACGCCGTCGGCGGCCACGTGTACGCCTTCACGCTGCACGGCGCGGACAGCGACATCGGCATCTTCGACTGCCTCTAGAGGCTCTTGACGTCGGCGATCAGCTTGTCGATCGAATCCTTGGCGTCGCCGAACAGCATCACGGTCTTCGGGTTGTAGAAGAGCGGGTTCTCGATCCCTGCGAAGCCCGGGTTCATGCTGCGCTTGAGGACGACCACGGCGTTGGCCTGGTCGACGTTCAGGATCGGCATCCCGTAGATCGGGCTGCCCTGGTTGTTGCGCGCGTCGGGATTGACGACGTCGTTGGCGCCGACGACGACGGCCACGTCCGTGCGGGAGAACTCGGGGTTGATCTCGTCCATCTCCTTCAGCTGTGGGTAGGGCACGTTCGCCTCCGCGAGGAGGACGTTCATGTGCCCGGGCATCCGGCCGGCGACCGGGTGGATCGCGTAGGAGACGTCGACGCCCTTCTCCTCGAGCAGGTCTGCGAGTTGGCGGACGTCGTGCTGCGCCTGCGCGACCGCGAGGCCGTACCCGGGTACGAAGACCACCTTGTGCGCGTAGGCGAGCATCACCGCCACGTCCTCGGCGCTCGCGGAGCGAACGGTGCCGCCGTCGGTCTCGGCAGCCGCGGCCGCCTGTAGGCTCACCTGGCCAAAGGCGCCGAAGAGGACGTTCCCGATCGAGCGGTTCATCGCTCGCCCCATCATCAACGTCAGCAGCGTGCCCGACGCACCGACGAGCGCTCCGGCGACGATCATGACGTTGTTCTCGAGCTCGAAGCCGCTGATCGCCACGGCGACACCCGTGAACGCGTTCAAGAGGGAGATCACGACGGGCATGTCTGCGCCGCCGATCGGGAGCACGAAGAGGACGCCGAAGAGCGCTCCGCCGCCGACTACCACCCAGAGCAGCCATTCGTCCTGAACGCCGGAGACCAGCGTCACTGCGAGCCCGACGCAGGCAGCGAGCAGCGCGAGGTTGACGAACTTCTGGCCGGGATACGTGATCGGCCGGCCCTTGATCAGCTCCTGCAGCTTGGCGAACGCGACCATCGAGCCAGAGAAAGAGATGGCGCCGATCAGCCCGGAGAGCGCGATCGCGGTGCTGATGTCGAGCTTCGGGCTACCCGCCTCGGGGAGGATCCTGTGCACTTCCGCGAGCGCGATCAGTGCGGCTGCCCCGCCGCCGACGCCGTTGAAGAGCGCCACCATCTGCGGCATCGCCGTCATCTTCACGCGCCGCGCCGCGACCGCCCCGAAGCCGCCGCCGATCAGCATGCCCACGGCGATCGCCCACCAGCTCGTGGTGCCCACCTTGATCCAGGTGACGACGATCGCGACCAGCATCCCGACCGCGCCGATCTGGTTGCCGCGCCGCGCGTGCGCCGGATTCGAGAGAAAGCGCAGCGCCAGGATGAAGCTGGCGATCGGGATCAGGTAGAGGAGGTTCGCGAGGTTGGTGTTCATTCGGCGTTCTTGCCGTCTTGCTCGGCGTCCCCGGGCTTCGCGGGCTCGCGCCTCTTGAACATCTCCAGCATGCGGTCGGTGACTACAAAGCCGCCGACGACGTTCGCCGAGCCGAGCACGACCGCGAGGAAGCCGACGACCCAGTCGAAGGCGTCCTTGTGCGGCGAGCCGAGGACGACCATCGCGCCGACGACGACGATGCCGTGGATCGCGTTGGTGCCGGACATCAGAGGCGTGTGCAGCAGCGTCGGCACCTTCGAGATCACCTCGAACCCGAGGAAGATCGCGAGCACGAGGATCGTCAGCTCGAAGACGAGCAGCGTGTTGTGGCTCATCGCAATGACCCTCCGCGAGCCGCGCCCGCCCCAGCCGTGAGAGCGCACCCCCCACCCGGAAGAAGGGTGGGGTCCGATTTCCCGCCTCCCTCGCTGGCCAGGTTACCGGCGGCGGTGTGACGCGTCTGTGCCGACGTTGTGCCGATTTCGGGCTGGTTTGTCCACAGCCTCGGCGCTCCGCATCCGTTCACGCCGGGACCTCCTCCTTGCGCGTGACGCACGCCCCGGCCGTGATCTCGTCGTCGAAGTCGAGCGCGAGCTCCCCCTCCGGCGCGAGGTGGAGCAGCAGCGCCTGCACGTTCCGCGCGTAGAGCTGGCTCGCGTGGTAGGGCATCGTGCTCGGAAGGTTGGTGAAGCCGACGATGGTCACTCCCTCGCGCACGACCTCCTCGCCGGGCGCGGTCAGCTCGCAGTTCCCGCCCGCCTCCGCCGCGAGGTCGACGATCACCGACCCGGGGCGCATCGCAGCAACGGCGCTCGCCGGGATCAGCCGTGGGGCCGGCCGTCCGGGAATCAGCGCGGTCGTGATCACGACGTCGAACTCGGGCAGCCGCCCCTCGAGCTCCTCTTGCTGCTGCCGCTGCTGCTCGTCCGAGAGCTCCTGCGCGTAGCCGCCCTCGGTCTCTTCGCCGACGATTCCGAGATCGAGCCAGTTGGCGCCGAGGCTCTCGATCTGCTCGCGGACGACCGGCCGCACGTCGAAACCGGTCACGACGGCGCCCAGCCGACGCGCGGTGGCGATCGCCTGCAGGCCCGCGACGCCCGCGCCGAGGACGAGCGCCTTCGCCGGTGCCACGGTCCCGGCTGCGGTCATGAGCATCGGGAAGAACTTCGGGAGCCGCTCGGCCGCCAGCAGCGTCGCCTTGTAGCCGGAGACGGTCGCCTGCGACGAGAGCGCGTCCATCGCCTGCGCGCGCGTGATGCGCGGGATCGACTCCATCGCGAAGGCGATCACGCCGCGTTCGGCAAGGCGGCCGATTCCGTCCCGGTCGGTGAGTGGTTGCAGGAAGCCGATCAGCACCTGGTCCTCGCGGAGCCGGCCGGCCTCATTGGCAACCGGTTTCTGCACCTTGACGACTGCTGCCGCGTCGTACGGATCGTCGACTACCTGAGCCCCCGCCTTCTCGTAGTCGGCGTCCGGGAACGACGCCGCCTCGCCCGCGCTGCGCTCGAGGACGACCTCGAACCCGGCCGGAACGAGCTTGGCCACGACCTCGGGGACGAGCGCAACACGGCGCTCGCCGGCAGCGCTCTCTGACGGGACCCCGATCCGCATAGGCCGCCAATGCTATTGCCCGGGGCGGCGCCGAGTGGCGAGGAGCACGGCCGCGGATCGTCACGCTTTCGACACCTCCGCGGGATAGACATGTGCGCGTTTCCCGAACACGATCGGTCCGGGGAGGTGGGGGGTGAATCGTGTTACGGGACCACAGGCCTAGGCGCTTGACGGAGTCGAGTGCGTTGCCGCCGGAGCTGGCCTTCGCCCGGCGGGAGGCTCGCTCACAAAGAACCGCTTGAGTACCCTGGCCTCTGCCGGCTCCGACCGCCGTCGCGGGACCGCACCGTCGGCAAGGGGGGGTTCACGGGGGAACCAGGGGTCTCCCCGTGCTCAAGTAGAGTTGCCGCCGTGGCAGCGTCGCTCGCGGAGATCGCGGACAGCTTCTTCAAACCGGCGGTCAACGATCTCGTTCCCTACGAGCCGGGCAAGCCAGTCGAGGAGGTTCAGCGCGAGCTCGGGCTCGAGTGCGTGGTCAAGCTCGCCTCGAACGAAGGGCCGTTCGGCCCGTTCCCGCAGGCGCGCGAGGCGATCGAGCGCGCGACGGCCGAGCTGAACCGCTACCCGGACGGCGGCGCGTACCGGTTGCGGGCCGCGCTCGCCGAACGGCTCGGGCTCCGCTTCGAGGAGATCGCGGTCGGCGCCGGCTCCGACGGCCTCGTCGACTGCCTCTGCCTGGCGTCGCTCGATCACGGCGACGAGATCGTCTGCGGCTGGCCGTCGTTCCCGAGCTACGTCATCGACGCGCGCAAGCTGGGAGCTGTTCCGCGGCTCGTCCCGCTCCGCGACGAGCGCTACGACCTCGAGGCGATGCTGGAGGCTATCGGCCCCAGCACGAAGCTCGTCTACGTCTGCCTGCCGAACAATCCTACCGGGACGACCAACACCCGCGAGGAGCTCGACGCCTATTTCGACCGCGTGCCGCCGCACGTATTGACCGTCCTCGACCAGGCCTATCTCGAGTACATCGACGATCCCGACTACCCCGACGGAGTCGAGGAGTACCTCAAGCGTGGCCGGCGGGTCGTCGTCCTGCGCACGTTCTCGAAGATCTACGGGCTCGCGGGCCTGCGGGTCGGCTACGCGGCCGCGCCGGCGAGCGTCGTGACCGCGATCGGCAAGGTCCGCCGAGCCTTCGACATCACTACACCCGCGCAGGAGGCGGCGCTTGCCAGCCTCGACTCGCCGGATGAGCTCGCGCGCCGGCGCGCCCTGAACGCCGAGGGCCGCACCCGCCTCGACGAGATTCTGCGCGAGCACGGGCTCGAACCGGCCGGGCCTGCAGTCGGCAACTTCCTCTTCGCGCAGGTCGGCAAGGACTCGCGGCCGTTCTTCGAGCGGCTGCTGCGCGAAGGAGTGATCGTCAGGCCGACGCACGGGTTCGGCGCGCCGGGCGCGATCCGGGTGACCGTCGGCACCGAGGACGAGCACCGCTTCCTCGCCGAGGCCCTCGACCGCGTGGGCCCGCTCGCTCGGACCGGGTAGGACCGGACAGGGCCGAAAAACCCCTCGTTCGAGGGCGGGGGAGGGTGTTACCGTAGGAGCGAATGGGCCGCCTCCATTCGCCCGAGAGCCGCAGCCGGGGCGGGTTGCTGGGCCGCGAGCCCGGTTTCCGCCGCCTCTTCCTCGCGACGCTCGGATCCGGGGCCGGCACGTGGCTGGCGCTCGTCGCGCTCGAGTTCGACATCTACCAGCGGACGCACTCCTCGGCCTGGATCGCCGCCCTCCTGATCGCCGACCTGCTGCCGACGTTCGCGATCGGCGTGTTCGCCGGGCCGCTGATCGACCGGCTGTCGCGCCGCGGCCTGATGATCGGCTCCGACCTCGTCCGCTTCGGCGCCTTCGCCGCCCTGACGTTCACCACGGACGCGACGCAGATCGTCGTCCTGGCCGCGGTCGTCGGCGTCGCGACGGGATTCTTCCGCCCGGCCGTGTACGCCGCTGTGCCGAACCTGGTCGAGGACGAGGATCTTCCCGGCGCCAACTCGCTCCTGCAGACCGTGGACAACGCGACGTGGGCCCTGGGCTCGGTGCTCGGCGGGGCGCTTGCCGCGACGGCCGGGGTCGACGCGGCGT
>VAWL01000222.1 GCA_005883965.1 Actinomycetota bacterium | reverse complement strand
TGCTGACCGAGGAGGTCATGGGCCTCGAGGGCTTCTCGGGCAACGAGTCGATCCTCTACCACCTGACCTCGCCGTGCCGCGTCACGAAGGTCGCCGACTTCGAGCTGATCGAGCGTGACGAATGGGCGCCGGACGGCCATCAGCACCGCCACTTCGCGACCATGGGCATCGAGCCCGGAGGCGACGCGATCTCAGGCCGGCGCCTGCTGATGTGGAATCAGGACGTCGAGATCTCGCTCTGCCGGCCGGACGAGGAGATGGAGACCTTCTTCCGCAACGGCGAGGGCGACGAGGTGATCTTCGTCCACGAGGGCTCCGGGACGCTCGAGACGATCTTCGGCGAACTGCCCTACAAGGAGGGCGACTACGTCGTCGTGCCGCGCGGGACCACGTACCGCTTCCGTCCCGAAGGTGACCAGCGCTACCTCGTCTTTGAGTCTCCCGGCCTGATCGAGATCCCGCGGCGCTACCGCAACGACTACGGGCAGCTCCTCGAGCACGCGCCCTTCTACCACCGGGACATCCATCCGCCGACCGAGCTGCACACGCACCGCGACACCGGCGAGTTCAAGGTCAAGGTGCGCATCCGGGACGGCTACCAGACGTACGTCCTCGACTACCACCCCTTCGACGTCGTCGGCTGGGACGGCTACGTCTACCCGTGGACGTTCTCGATCCACGACTTCGAGCCGATCACCGGCCGGATCCACATGCCGCCGCCCTCGCACCAGACCTTCGAGGGCCGGAACTTCGTGATCTGCTCGTTCTGTCCCCGCAAGCTCGACTTCGACCCGCTGGCGATCCCGATCCCCTACCACCACTCGAACCTGAACTCGGAGGAGATGATCTATTACGTCTCCGGGAACTTCGGCTCGCGGCGGGGGATCGAGGTGGGCTCGGTGACGCTGCACCCGTCCGGGATCCCGCACGGGCCGCATCCCGGGCTCGCGGAGAAGTCGATCGGCCAGACCGAGACCCACGAGCTCGCAGTTATGTGCGACACGTTCCACCCACTGCGCCTGACGAAGCTCGCGAAGGGCCTCGACGACGGCGAGTACGCCTACTCGTGGCTCGAGGAGCGCGTGCCCGCTGCGGGCGACGCGGACGAAGACCCGGCAGGCGTCACGTCGCACTTCTAGTTCTCGACTGGGACGGGACCGTCACCGAGCGGGACACGCTCGATCTCGTGCTCTCGCGGTTCGGCGACGCCGAGATCTACGAGCGGGCCGAGGCCGAGCTGGACGCCGGGCGGATGACGCTGAATGAGGTGATCGCGGCGGAGTTCGCGACGGTCACCGCGCCGCTCGACGAGGCGGTGGCGTACGTCGTGGCCGAGGCGCGCATCCGTCCCGGCTTCGCGGAGCTGGCGCGGGCCCGGCATCCGCTGGTCGTCTCCTCGGGCTTTCACGAGCTGATCGAGCCGGTGCTCGAGCGCGAGGGCGTGCTCGGCGAGGTCGAGCTACGCGCCAACCGCGTCGACGCGCGGCCCGACGGCTGGCGCGTCCAGTTCCGCGTCGAGCAGCTCTGCCCGGTCTGCGGCGAGGCCTGCAAGCGCGGAGACCTTCCCGAGGACGGCGAGATCGTCTACGCCGGCGACGGCCATTCGGACTACTGCGCGGCGCTCGCGGCCGACCGTGTCCGAGCCATTCGACTTCGAGCTCTCGACCGAGCGCTTCCGCGCCTTCGGGCCCGACCTCGCCAACCTCTGGGCCGACGGCGCGCTGCACCGAGTGGTCGGCCGGCGGGAGGTGCGGATCGAGCCGGCCCGGGGCGGCGTGCGCGCCGAGCCGCTCGACGCGGAGACTCGGCCGGTCGTTCGCAAGCTGCTCGGCGCCGAGTTCGACCTGCAGCCGTTCTACGCGTGGGCGCGCCGCGACCCGGTGCTGCGGCGCCTGACGAAGGCGCTGTCCGGCTTCCGGCCCCCGCTCGCGCCCGACCCGTTCGAGACGCTCGTCACCTCGATCACCGCGCAGCAGGTCTCGCTGTACGCAGCCTTCGCGATCCGCAACCGGCTGATCGAGCGCTTCGGCCGCCGTGCCGAGCAGGCCTATGCCTTCCCGACGGCTCGCCGGCTGGCCCGCGCGAGCGAGGAGGAGCTGGTCGCGCTCGGCTTCTCGCGCCGCAAGGCCGAGTACGTCACCGGCCTCGCCGCGGCCCCGCCCGACTTCGAGGAGCTTGCGAGCCTTCCCGACGAGGAGGTCAAGGCGCGGCTCGTTCAGATCCGCGGCCTCGGCGAATGGACCGCCGACTGGTTCCTCGCGCGCCACCTCGCCCGCCCGCGCGCCTGGCCCGCCGGCGACCTCGCGCTGGCGAAGGCGGTGCGGGCCTTCTATCCGGAGGCCGAGGACATCCGCGCCTTCGGCGAGCGCTTCGAGCCCTTCCAGAACTTGTCGGCGCACTACCTCCTGGTCGGGGCTAGGCTCGGAACATGAACGTCCGCGAGGCAACCCCGGCAGACACGGAGGCGGTGATCGCTCTCTTCGAAGCGATGGAATGGGACCGCCCCTGGCCGCGGCCGGAGATCGGCGCGGGACATCTCGAGGGCAAGCTCGTGCTCGTCGCCGAGGACGAAGGCGAGATCGCCGGCTTCGCGTTCGGCAGGGAGGCGCACCACGGCCATGCGCACCTGCAAGTC
The DNA here is from genome assembly GCA_005883965.1 of Actinomycetota bacterium. GTDB lineage: Bacteria > Actinomycetota > Thermoleophilia > Gaiellales > Gaiellaceae > AC-32. The sequence continues at coordinate 931 of VAWL01000222.1, read as the reverse complement.
GCGTCTGTACGGCCCGAGTCGCGGCGACAAGGCGTGATGACGGCGCTGCTGAAGGAGTTCGCCGCACGCGCCAAGGCCGCCGGCTCCGAGCACGTGACGCTCGACGTCGACACGACCAACGACGTCGGCCGTGCCGTCTGGGAGCGCCTCGGCTTCCGGGAGTACTCGCGCCGGCTGTTCACGACCGTCGAGCAGATCGAGCAGCACGGGTCCGAGCCGGCGGGCGAGTCGCGTGCGACCGCTTATGTGCAGACCGACGACGTCGAGGCGGTCGAGGCCGCCGCGGCGAAGTTCATGCCGTGGCTCGGCGGCTCCGGCGCCCGGGTCACCGGCCCGGAGAACGGCTGGACCGCGGTCCGCGCGGAGCTGCTCGACCGCGACCGCCACGCTCTCGAGCGTCTCGCCTCCGAGCTCTCGAACGCGACGGCGGCCGTCGTCTGCACGCTGGGGCTCGAGGACGGACGCCTGGTGCGCTACGTGCTCTACGAGCGAGGCAGCGTCGTCGACGAGTATCAGTCGGTGCCGGAGTACTACGGGCCCGTGCCGCCCGGAGACGTCGTCGCGCTCGGCGCGAACGCGACGGTCGTCTCGCGGGTGACCGGCGCCGACCCTGCGCGAGTGCGTGCGATCGTCCGCACGGCCGCGTCGCCCGACGAGCTACCGCCCGCGCCGGAGCTGCTGCAGCAGATCGCCGAGCTACTGGGTCTCTCCGGCTAGTCTCAGGGCGTGCCAACGCTCTACACCGCCGAGCGCTGTCCGTACGCCGCGCGAGCGCGGATCGTGCTCGCCGAGAAGGGGCTCGGCTACGAGCTCGTGGAGATCGACCTCGACGACCGCCCGGCCTGGATCTACGAGAAGAACCCGCTCGGCCGCGTCCCGGTCTACGAGGAGGAGGGCGGCCTCGTCCTGCCGGAGTCGCTCGTGATCATGG
>VAWL01000091.1 GCA_005883965.1 Actinomycetota bacterium | reverse complement strand
GCGCGGGGCGGATGCTCGAGGCCTGCGGGCTCAAGGGCCACCGGATCGGCGGCGCGCAGATCTCGCCGCGGCACGCGAACTTCATCGAGAACGCGGACGGGGCACGGTCGGCGGATGCGTTTGCGCTGATGGTCGAGGCGCGGCGACGGGCACGTGAGCAGTTCGGGGTCGAGCTCGAGCACGAGGTCGAGCTTCTCGGCCCGATCGTGCTGCCGTAAGTAGGAGGCGCGGCGAGCGCGGCGAAACCCTCGCCGTGCCCGAGCGAAGGCCCCAGCAGCGCGCGCGCGCCGCGGTCGTCCCGTTCCCCGCGGGGGCGGAGCGCGCTGCCTTCGTGCGCCTGCTCCCGTCGGGCCGTTCGCTCCTGATCGGCTTTGCGCTCGTCGCCGCGGCCGCGGGCTTGTACACGCTCGCGCGTGTGACCCCGATGTTCGCCGTGCAGCGGATCGAGGTCGAGGGCGCGCCGCCGGCGGTGGCCGCCCACGTTCGAGCCGCGCTCGCTCCGCTCGAAGGGACGAGCCTCCTGGCCCTTCACCGCGCCGACGTCGAGCGCCGTTTGGTCACGCTCACCGACGTGGCCACCGCGAGCTACGACAGGTCCTTCCCGCATACCTTGCGCGTGGTCGTCCGGGCCGAGGATCCTGTGGCCGTCGCCCGCCGCGGCGCCAAGGCCTGGCTCATCTCCGGCGAAGGACGTGTCATGGCGCCGGCCGCGACCGGCACGCAGCGCGCCTTGCCCCGGATCTGGCTTACGCAGTCAGGAGAGCCCGAGGTCGGCGCTGCTCTCGTCGACCGCCAGGGCATTCGGGCGGTGCAGGCGCTCGCGATCGCCCGCAGTTCCGGCTTCCGGACGCACATCTGGAACGCGAAGGCACAACCGCACGAGCTGACCTTTCTGCTGGGCTCCGGTTTGCAGTTGCGGCTGGGCGACATGCGGGCGATTCCCCTCAAGCTGGCTGTCGCAACGCGTGTGTTGCCGCAGCTCCGGGGTGGGGCTTATGCCTATCTGGACGTCAGCGTCCCGGGACGACCGGTCGCAGGGACAACCCTGAACTCGAAGGTTGAGCCTTAGACTTTCTCAGCGCGATCGGCGTTGACACGAGCCTCGACTCGACGTACGCTGCCGGACCTGGAAGGTGTACCTTCCACTAGAGCTTCAGGTAGAGACGAGTTGAGGATGAGAGATCAAGCAGGAAATTACCTAGCCCTGATCAAGGTCGTAGGCGTCGGCGGAGGCGGCTCCAACGCCGTCAACCGCATGGTCGACGCCGGCCTGGCCGGGGTCGAGTTCGTCGCCATCAACACGGACGCGCAGGCGCTGCTCATGTGCGACGCCGACGTGAAGATGCCGATCGGCTCAGCCGAGACCCGCGGCCTCGGGGCAGGGGCGGACCCGGCGGTTGGAAAAGCCGCCGCCGAGGAGAGCCGAGACGAGCTGAAGGAGGCGCTGAAGGGTGCCGACATGATCTTCGTCACCGCCGGCGAGGGCGGCGGCACGGGCACCGGGGCCGCCCCGATCGTGGCGCAGCTCGCCGAAGAGCTCGGCGCGCTGTGCGTCGGGGTCGTTACGCGACCGTTCTCGTTCGAGGGCCGCCGCCGGGCCGAGGTCGCCTCGCTCGGTGTCGAGGAGCTTCGCGATCACGTCGACACGCTGATCGTGATCGAGAACGACCGGCTGCTGCAGGTCGTCGACAAGCGGACATCCATTGTCGACGCCTTCAAGCTGGCCGACGACGTGCTGCGCCAGGGCGTCCAGGGGATCACCGACCTGATCACGATCCCCGGCCTCGTCAATCTCGATTTCGCCGATGTGCGCACGATCATGAGCGAGGCAGGTTCGGCGTTGATGGGGATCGGGATCGCCTCCGGTGAGGGTCGCGCGACGGCCGCCGCGAGGCAGGCTGTCTCCTCGCCGCTGCTCGAGTCGTCGATCGAGGGCGCGACCGGAATCCTCTTGAACGTCACCGGCGGTCCGAACATCGGCCTGTTCGAGGTCAACGAGGCGGCCGAGGTCGTGACCTCCGCAGCCGACCAGAATGCGAACGTGATCTTCGGCGCCGTGATCGACGACGCGCTCGGCGACGAGGTGCGCGTGACGGTGATCGCGACCGGCTTCGGCCCTTCGCGGATCCGCCGCCGCCGCCGAACCGAGGAGCCGGCCGAGGCCTCGTCGCAGGAGGAAGGCGCCCGGGAAGTCGCCGCCGACCGCTTCGAGGTCTCGGACGAGATCCTCGAGGTTCCGTCGTTTCTCCGCGACGGCTGAGCCGTTTCGTGGCCCTGAAAAAAAGTTTTCGGTAGAGGTTTAACACCTGTTGGGTCGGGCTATGAAGGGTTTGCCCTCTCGGGTCGGCCGCTAAGAGTCGACCCGCGATGACCCGGTCCGGCCGCCCCGGCTTCTGTCCTCACAGATCGAAGCCGGGGCGGCTCCCTTTTTGGTCCGCATCTCCCTCGCCCGGCGGCGGCGCGGCCCTCGCCTTTAGCATCAGCGGCCGATGCAGACGCTGCTTCGCACGCCCCTGTTCGACCGGCATGTCGCCCTCGGCGCACGCCTGGTTCCCTTCGCCGGCTGGGAGATGCCGGTGCAGTACGAGGGCGTGATCCCGGAGCACCTCGCGGTGCGGCGCGACTGCGGCGTCTTCGACGTCTCGCATATGGGCGAATTCGAGGTCGAAGGCCCTCGCGCGCGCGAGTATCTGCAGGGCCTGCTCTCGAACGATCTCGACCGGATCGAGCCCGGAAAGGCCCAGTACACGCTCCTTACCAACGAGGACGGCGGAATCGTCGACGACCTGATCGTCTACGAGCGTGCTCGGGATCGCTTCCTGTTGATCGTCAATGCCGCGAACCGCGAGGCCGACCTCGCGTGGCTTCGCGACCACGAGCTGGACGGCGCCGAGATTCGCGACGTGTCCGACGATTACGCGCTCCTGGCCGTGCAGGGCCCGCGCTCGCTCGAGCGGCTGGACTTGCCCGAGGCGCCGGCGTTCACGTTCGCCGACGGCGAGTTCGACGGCGGCGCGTGCGTCGTCAACCGTACCGGGTACACGGGCGAGCTGGGAGTCGAGTTGCTCGTCCCGACCGCGGACGCCGGCGCGCTCTGGGACCGCGTGGTTGCGCGCGGTGCCGTTCCCTGCGGGCTGGGCGCCCGAGACACCCTTCGGCTCGAGGTCTGCTACCCGCTGCACGGGAACGACATCGGGCCCGATACGGACGCGATCTCGGCCGGGCTCGGCTGGGTCTGCGCCCTCGACAAGGAGTTCACGGGTGCGTCCGTCCTGCGCGCGATCAAGGAGGAAGGCCCCGCCCAGCGGCTGGCGGCGTTCGTGATGGAGGAGCGGGCGATCCCGCGTCAGGGGATGGCGTTCCTCGGCGACGACGGCGAGCCGGTCGGCGTGGTGACGTCGGGCTCGCACTCGCCGTCGCTCGAGCGCGGCATCGGGATGGGCTACGTGCCGACGGCCCTCGCGGCGCCGGGGACCGAGCTGACCGTCGACGTCCGCGGACGACCCCGGCGCGGGCGCGTTGTCAAGAAGCCGATCTACCAACGAGAGGAGCGGAATGGCGGCTGAGAGCTATCCCGACGACCTGCTCTACCACCCCGGGCACGACTGGGCGCGGATCGACGGGGACGAGGCGACGTTCGGGATCACCTGGTTCGCGCAGGACGCGCTCGGCGAGCTCGTGCACTACGAGGCGCCCGAGGCTGGATCGAGCGTTGCGAAGGACCGGACGTACTCCGAGGTCGAATCGGTCAAGGCGGTCTCGGATGTGATTGCCCCGCTCTCGGGCGAGATCCTCGAGGTCAACGCAGCAGTCGCCGAGGCGCCCGAAACCGTCAATGCCGATCCTTACGGCGAGGGCTGGCTCGTGCGCGTGCGCCTGACCGAGCCCGGCGAGGCCGGTTCGCTGATGGACGCCGAGGCCTACCGTCGCCACCTCGCCGAGCAGGGATGACCGCCGTCGTGCAGCTCGACCGCCCGTGAGCTACCTCTCGCTGACCGATGGCGATCGCGACGCGATGCTCGAGGCGATCGGCGTCTCGACCATCGAGGAGCTCTTTGCCGACATCCCGGCAGGGGTGCGGTTCGGGCGCGCGCTCGATCTGCCGCCCGCGCTCACCGAGCAGGAGCTGACGGCCTACTTCGAGGAGCTCGCCGAGGCGAACGCGGACCCGAGTCAGACCGTTTCCTTCCTCGGCGCCGGGCTTTACGACCACTACGTGCCCGCCGTCGTCGACACCGTCCTGCAGCGCGGCGAGTTCCTGACCGCGTACACGCCGTATCAGCCGGAGCTGAGCCAGGGCGTGCTGCAGGCGATCTTCGAGTACCAGACCGCGATCTGCGAGCTGACGGGCATGGACGTCTCGAACGCCTCCGGTTACGACGGGACGACGGTCGCCGCCGACGCGTGCTTCGTGGCCAAGCACGCGACCGGCCGGTCGAAGGTGGTCGTCACGGAGGCGACCAACCCGCAGGTCCGCCAGGTCGTGAAGACCTACGCACCCGGATTCGGCCTCGAGGTCGTCGAGGTTCCGCACCGCGACGGGGCGACCGAGCCGGACGAGCTGCGCGAGGCGGCCGAGGACGCCGCCTGCGTCATCTTCCAGCAGCCGAACGTCTTCGGCGTGCTCGAGCCGGCGCCGGACCTCGCCGCCGCGGCGGCGGATGCGGGGGCGCTTCCGGTCGCCCACGTCGACCCGTTGTCACTCGGGGTGCTCGAGGCGCCGGGCAACTACGGCTGCGCCCTGGCGATCGGGGAGGGACAGTCGGCCGGAAACCCGCTCTCCTTCGGCGGGCCTCATTACGGATTCCTGGCAGCGCGTTCCGAGTTCATCCGGCGGATGCCTGGTCGGATCGTCGGCGAGACCACAGACGCCGCGGGAAACCGCGGCTATGTCCTCACCCTGCAGACCCGCGAGCAGCACATCCGGCGGGAGAAGGCGACGTCGAACATCACGACCAACCAAACGCTGCTGGCGCTCGGCGGCCTGGTCTACCTCTCCTGGCTCGGTCCGCAGGGACTACGCGAGGTGGGGGAGACCTGCCTCGCCCTCGCGCAGTACGCGAAGGATCGGTTGAACTTTCCGCCGGTGTTCTCTGACAAGACAACGTTCAAGGAGTTTGCCGTACGCGTCGGACGGCCTGCGCGCGAAGTCGTGTCGGCGGCGCTCGAGCAGGGAATCCACCCCGGCTACCCGCTCGGCCGCGACTACCCGGGCATGGACGACGCACTGCTGATCGCGGTCACCGAGCGGCGGACCCCGGCCGAGATCGACCGCCTCGCGGAGGTGCTGGCGAGTTGCAGCTGATCTTCGAGAAGTCGCGTCCCGGACGCCGTGCCGGCCACGTGCCCGCTCATGGTCTCCCGGTGCCCGAGGTGCCGGCGGGGCTGCGCCGGGACGAGCCTCCGCGCCTGCCCGAGATCGCCGAGCCGGACCTCGTCCGGCACTTCACCAAGCTCTCGACGCGCAACTTCGGGATCGACACCGGCTTCTACCCGCTCGGCTCGTGCACGATGAAGCACAACCCGCGTGTCAACGAGCGCTTCGCCGTGCTGCCCGGCTTCCGCGACCTGCACCCGCTCGACGAGGAGAGCCGCACGCAGGGGGCGCTCCGCCTCTGCTTCGAGCTCCAGGAGGCGCTTGTGGAGGTCACCGGGCTCGACGCCGTCTCGCTTCAGCCGGCAGCCGGCTCCCAGGGCGAGATCACCGGCCTGATGCTCATGCGCGCGTACTTCGCCGACCGCGGCGAGGCCGAGCGTAGGCGCAAGATCGTGATCCCGGACACGGCGCACGGCACGAACCCGGCCAGCGTGACGATGGCCGGCTACGAGCTGACGAACGTCCAGACCGACGCGCGCGGGAACATCGACGTCGACGACCTACGTGGCAAGGTCGACGAGGAGACGGCGGGGCTGATGCTCACGAACCCGTCAACGCTCGGCCTCTTCGACGAGAACATCGAGCAGATCTCGGAGATCTTCCGCTCTGCCGGCGCGCTCATGTACTACGACGGCGCGAACCTGAACGCGGTCTGCGGGATCTCGCGGCCCGGCGACATGGGCTTCGACATCGTCCACATCAACCTGCACAAGACCTTCTCGCAGCCGCATGGGGGCGGCGGTCCCGGCGGCGGCCCGATCGCCGTCGGCGAGCGGCTCGCCCCATACCTGCCGGTCCCGGCAGTCGTGCGCGAGGGCGACGGCTACGCACTCGACTACGACCGCCCGAAGTCAATCGGCAAGGTGCGGGGGTTCTACGGCCCGTTCGGCGTCTTCGTCCGCTCGTACGCGTTCATCCGCGCCTACGGGCCGCAGCTCCGCGAGATGTCCGAGGCCGCCGTCCTCAACGCGAACTACCTGCTGGCCCTGCTACGGGACGCCTACGAGCTCCCGTTCGACCGGCTCTGCATGCACGAGTTCGTCCTCTCGGCCCGCCGCCAGAAGCGCGAGCACGGCGTCACCGCGCTCGACATCGCCAAGGGGCTGATGGACCACGGCTTCCACCCGCCGACGATCTACTTCCCGTTGATCGTGCCCGAGGCGCTGATGATCGAGCCGACTGAGACCGAGACGAAGGAAACGCTCGACACCTTCGCCGACGCGATGCTCGCGATCGCGCGCGAGGCGGCGGAAGAGCCCGAGCTGCTGAAGGAGGCGCCGCACGTGCGGCCCGTAAAGCGACTGGACGAGGTACGCGCCGTCAAGAACCCCGTGGTGCGGTACGGCTTCGAGGAGCACGAAGAGCCGCCGGGCGCTCCCGCGGAGCCGCGGCAGCTCGAGGCGCAGTAAGGGGCTTAACCCCGGGCGACCGCGGCGAGCTGGCCGCAAGCCGCCGCGATGTCACGTCCGCGCGTCAGCCGCACCGTCGTCGGAATCCCGCGACCGCGCAGCTTTGCTTCGAAGGCCGCGATCGCCTTGGGCGACGACCCCGTGAACATCCCCGTCGGGTTGTACGGGATCAGGTTCACCTTGAAGACCCGCGGGTCGAGGAGGTCGGCGAGCGCCAGG
>VAWL01000090.1 GCA_005883965.1 Actinomycetota bacterium | reverse complement strand
TTGAGGATCGCGTCGGAAAGGCTCGAGGAGAGTGCGCCGGACTTCGCCCCCCAGAAGTTCCCCGGGTCCCAGATCACGTTGCCGATCGCGTAGTCGACGGCCAGCCAGAGCGGGCTGGCGATGAAGAACCAGACGGAGACGTAGATCGGCCTGATCGTCCGGATCGAGACGGTGGCCAGGATGTTGACGATGTTGGCGCACCAGATCACGAGCAGCGCGATGTCGACGGGCCAGATGAACTCCGCGTACTCGCGGCCCTGGCTGTGGCCGGTGAGGAGCCCGATGATCCCGGCGAGGTACATCAGGTTCCAGGCCCATGCGCAGATGACGCCGAGCCGCTCGCTCCACATACCGCGGGTGCCGACCAGGCGCGGGAGCATGTAGAACAGCGCGCCGAAGTACATCATCGTCAGCCAGGCGAGGATCACGCCGTTCACGTGCGACGGGCGGATGCGGCTGAACGAGAGCCAGGAGATGCCGCCGAAGGCCTCGGGCGAGACGAACTCCGTCGCCAGCACGAGGCCGAAGAGGTCGACGACGGTCAGCCAGATGATCGACGAGAGCAGCCAGTGCTTGGCCGCGCTGTCCGGGAACGGGGTCGGGCCGCTGGCCCTTGAGGTGAGTGGCGCAGGCGCCTCGGGCAGCGTGGTGTCGGGCCTCAGCGGACGCTCACGGTCGCCGGTCTGGCCGCCCATCGCGCCGGAAGATAGGAGCGCGAAGCCGGCGGCGCGACCGAGATGACGGAACTGTCATCTGCTCGTCATCTCCAGGTCATCTTCGCTGCGTTAGGCTCCCGCACCGGGGAGGCAGATGCGCATCTTGGTAATCGAAGATGAGCCCCGGATCCTCGCGTTTCTCGCCCGCGGGCTGGAGGCGGAAGGGTTCAGCGTCGACGGCGCACCCGACGGCCGTGCCGGGATCGCGCGGGCGGCCCACGGCGGCTACGACCTCGTCATCCTGGACCTACTCCTGCCAGGGCTGGACGGGCTCACGGTGCTGCGTGAGCTGCAGCGCGAGCAGCCCGAGCTGCCGGTGGTGATCGTCTCGGCGCGTTCGGATCTCGAGACGAAGCTGCGCGGGCTGGACTTCGGCGCCTGTGACTACGTCTCGAAGCCGTTCTCGCTCGATGAGCTGCTGGCCCGCGTGCGCGCCCAGCTCCGGCGCGGGCGGCCCGGCGAGAACGGCAACGTCGTCCGGGCCGGCAAGCTCTCGCTCGACGTCGCGAAGCGGCAGGCGCGGCTGGGCGACGTGGTCGCCGAGCTCTCCGACCGGGAGTTCCGCCTCCTCCACCACCTCGTCCTGCACGAGGGCGAGGTCGTCAGCCGGGAGCGGCTGCTCGCGGACGTCTGGGGGTACCACTTCGACCCGCGCTCGAACGTGGTCGACGTCTGCGTCCGGCGGCTGCGGCAGAAGCTCGGCGCGACGGCGCCCATCGAGACCATCAGGCATGGCGGCTACCGTCTCACGGCTGCTTAGGACCTACTGGGTCGAGGCCGCGTGGCTGGTCTTCGCGGTCGCCAACCTCGGAGCGATGGTGCTCTGGCCGGGTTGGGAGACGATCCCGTTCCACTTCATCTGGATCAGCCTGACGCTGGTGTACGGCTTCCGCGTCTGGAGCTCGGCCTCGACGGGTCTCGTGCTGGGGCTGGTGATCGCCGCGACCGGAAGCCTGATCCTCGCCGACGCGTTCAAGGGCGAACAGCTCTGGGGCGAGCTGTTCGAGGTGCCGCTGATGTCGGCGATGTTCCTGGCGATGGTCTGGCACGCGCGCCGCCGGCAGTACGCGTGGCGCCGCGCCGAGCGCGAGGCGACGGAGCGCGCCGAGCTGCTCGCCCAGCAGAAGCGGTTCCTGCACGACGTCTCGCACGAGCTGCGCACGCCGGTCACGATCGCGCGCGGGCACCTGGAGGTACTGCGGCGCCTGAACGGCAAGCCGGCCCAGGAGATCGAGGTGGCGCTGGACGAGCTCGGGCGGATCGAGAGCATCCTCGACCGGCTGCTCCTGCTTGCGAAATCGAAGCAGCCGGACTTCGTCGTCCGCGCCGAGGTCGACGCCGAGGCGTTCCTCGAGGACGTGTTCCTGCGCTGGTCGGGGATCGTCGGGCGCAGCTGGCGGCTCGGCAGGCTCGCCGCCGGGACGCTGCACGCGGACGCGGAGGCCCTGCGGATCGCGCTCGACGCCCTGCTCGAGAACGCGGTCAAGTACACGCAGCCGGCCGACGCGATCACGCTCAGCGCTCGGGCGGTTGGCGGAGAGCTCCTGGTTCAGGTGGCCGACCGGGGCCAGGGACTGCCGCCGGGCGCGAGCGAGCGCATCTTCGAGCGCTTCGCCCGCGCCGACTCGGCCCGCTCCCGCGCCCACGGAGGCGTTGGCCTGGGGCTTGCGATCGTGGACGCGATCGTCCGCGCCCACGGGGGCCGCTGCTCAGCGGAGAACGCGGACGGCGGCGCCGTCTTCACGCTGCAGTTTCCCGGCTTCGCTCCCGCTCCACGCGAGTCAGCCTTCCCAGCAGCCCCAGCCGTTCCCAGCTGACGCTGTCGAGCGCCTCGTGCAGGAAGGCGTCGTGCCCTCCGGCTACCGCGTGCGCGGTCTCGTGGATCCGGTCGCGGGTCCCGCTCCTGCTGTCGACATGCTCGGTCATCTCGTGCTCCTTTCGATCGGGTGACGCACCCCATCCAACTACGCGAAGCTGAGAGAACCCTTTGAGAGCGCTAAGAACGCACTAAGAGCCTGCGGGCGCTCCGTAGTTCTCCGCGCGGCGGATCGGCGAGCGGCCCGATGCCGCTGCCGCCCGCCGGGCCGACGATGGGAGCGACTACGAAGGAGGCCCCGCAATGAACACGATCCTGATCGCAACCGATGGGTCCGACGCCGCGCGCAAAGCTGTCGAGTTCGGGCTCGAGCTCGCGGCCGAGCAGCACGCGCGGCCGGTCTTCGCGCATGTTGCGCCCGCCGTCGACGTGCTAGCGACCGGCGGCTTCGGCCTGGCCGCCTCGCAGCCGCACGAGCTGACCGACTACGACCGGGGGCCCGCTCGAGAAAGCGCGGACGCTCGCGGCCGAGCGGGGCATCGATGCGGAGACGCAGATGCTCCGCGGCGACACCGTCGACGAGCTCGTCGCCTCCGCGGACACGATCGACGCCGACCTGATCGTCGTCGGCTCCCGCGGCCACGGCTCGTTTGCGAGCGCGGTGCTCGGCAGCGTCTCCCGCGGTGTGGCCTTGGGGACGGAGCGGGCCGCTCGATCATCCGCATCGGGTGATGCTCGCTTCTCGGGCCGCCTGGATCGTTGAGCCGTGAGCCCGGCGGCCACAGCCCTCCCCGTTCTCGGCAGCGACAAGCTGCCGGAGCTCGTCGCGCTGATCAAGGACGTCGACAGCATCGAGCTGAAGGTGACGGTGCCCGAGGCCGTCCAGCTCACGGCCGTGCGGGCGCTCGGGCTCGATGCGCTGCAGGCGCAGCTTCGCCAGGTCTTCTTCTTCGACACACCCGACCTGGCACTCGACGCGCAGGGGCTCGTCGTCAGAGCTCGACGGTCCCAGAAGAAAGGTGACGACTCGGTAGTGAAGCTGCGGCCGGTCGTGCCGTCGGAACTGCCGAAGGAGCTCCGCCGCTCGCCGAACTTCGGCGTCGAGCTCGACGCCTCGCCCGAGGGGTTCGTCTGCTCCGGGTCGCTCAAAGGCGCGCCGGCGGAGGGCGCCGTGCGCAACGTTGCGACCGGTGACAAGGCCGTCCGAAAGCTGTTCTCGAAGGAGCAGCACGCACTCTTCGCCGAGCACGCGCCGGAAGGGATCTCGCTCGACGACCTTGCGATCCTCGGGCCGCTGCTCGTGCTCAAGCTCAAGAGCTCGCCGGAGGGCTACGACCGCAGGCTGGTCACGGAGCTGTGGTTCTACCCCGACGGCTCGCGGATCCTGGAGCTGTCGACCAAATGCGAGCCCTCCGAGGCGTTCGACGTCGCGGCCGCAACGCGGGCCTTCCTCTCCTCCCGCGGCATCGACCTCGGCAGCGAACAGCAGACGAAGACACGCTCCGCGCTCGAGTTCTTCTCGAAGCAGCTCGCCTCGGCCTGAGCGTCAGAGCCCGGCGAGAATCTCGACGATCTTCCGGTCTCGGGCATAGCTCAGCGTCTCGAGGGCCTGCTGCCGAGTCAGCCAGCGAACGTCGTCGACCTCGTTCTGCGGCGCCGGCTCGCTTCCCTCTCGTGGAGTCATCTCGAAGTACCGCACCCGCTTCGGCCGACCCGCCGCGTCCTCGTACTCGCTGACCGCGACCTCCGGGCCAAGCTCGCAGACGAGGCGGGTCTCCTCCTCGACCTCGCGCAGCGCGCAGTCCTCGTCCGACTCGCCCGGCTCGGCCTTCCCCTTGGGCAGCGTCCAGTCGTCGTACCGCGGCCGGTGGACGAGCAGGATCTCCGCGCCGTCGCGGCCGGCTCTCGTGATCACGCCTCCTGCTGCCCGTACTACGCTGCTCATCCGACCTGATGATGCTGAGGATCTACCTCGTCCGCCACGCCTACGCCGGCCACGCCGATGCGGCCAAGTGGCCGGACGACTCGGCCCGTCCGTTGACCGAGGACGGGATCCGCAAGTTCCGTTCGGCGGCGGCGGGCCTGCGCCGGCTCGTGCCCGACGTCGAGGTCGTGCTCTCGAGCGGGTTCGCGCGCGCGTGGGCCACCGCCGAGCTGCTGCACGAGGTCGCGCGCTGGCCATCCCCGCGCGACTGCCCCGCCCTCGAAGCCGGGAAGCCTGCCTCGGGCGCGCTCGCCGTTCTGCGCGAGCTGAAGGAACAGTCGGTTGCGCTCTCCGGCCACGAGCCGTATCTCTCGACGCTCGCCTCGCTCCTCTGCGCCGGCAGCGAGCACGGCTTGCGGTTCCAGCTCAAGAAGGGCGGCGTCGCAGCCGTCGAGGTGGACGGCGAGATCGCCCCCGGCTCGGGCCGCCTGCTCTGGGCAGTGACGCCCAAGATCCTGCGGAGGCTGGACGAGAGCTCGTGAGGCTCGATCGCCTGGCGCAGGAGTCGGCTGAGCGGGCACTCGACGCGCTGTTCGCCGGGCCGCTCCCGGAGGCGCTCGGCCGCTCGCTCGCCGAAAACGACGTGCTCGAGCGGGTCGCCGCCGAGCTGCCGGCCGAGGAACTCGCGCAACGCCTCGTGGCGAGCCCCGCGTTCAGGCGTGCGCTCAAGGAGATGCTCTTGCTGCCGGAGGTTCGCTCCGCGCTGACGAGCCAGGCAACCGGTTTCGGCGAAGAGGTCGCCGTAGCTTTCCGCCGACGCTCGAGGACGCTCGACGAGCTCGTGGAAGCCCGGGCACGGCGGCTGCTCGACCGGAAACCGCCAGTCGAGACGGCACGGTTCGGCGGCCTCGCCACGCGGGGCGCCGGCCTCGTGCTCGACGCCGCTCTTGCGCAGCTCGGGTACCTCGTGGCGGTCGCGTCGATCGCCCTCGTCCTCGCGCTTGCCGGCGGGCTCGGGCCGGGCTGGCTCGATGCGTCGCTGGCGGGGACCGGCTGGTTCCTGGCGATAGGGGCCTACTTCGTCGCGTTCTGGAGCACGACGGGGCAGACCCCGGGGATGCGCGCGCTGCGGGTCAGGGTGGTCGGGCCCTTGGGAAGGCCGCCGTCCGCGCCGCGCTCGCTGGTGCGGTTCATCGGGCTGATCCTGGCGATCGTCCTACTCTTCGTCGGATTTCTGCCCGTGCTCTTCGACGACCGCCGGCGCGGCCTGCACGACTTCCTGAGCGGAACCGTCGTGGTCGACGGCTAGCGGCGCTTCGAGGGGAAGCTCGCCACCTCGGCCTTGCTCACTCCGAGCGTGACCATGTCGTTCGCGAGCTCTCCGATCGCCGTCGCCGGGACCGCGATCTCGCGCCGCCACCACAGGTGCCCGCGGCCCAGCAGGAGCTGGTCGATGCTGCCGTCGGCGCCGAGGACGACGCCGTCGAGGCTGCCGAGGTGGTGGCGATCGGCCGAGTAGACGTCGCTCGCGTGCCGGAGCTCGATCTCGCCCTTCGGCACGCGGTCGTAGGTCACGACGACCTCCGAAGCGAGCTCGCCGGGCATTGCGGTCGGAAGGTAGTCCGGGATCACCTGCATGTCGCGGATGCCGACCTCCCACCCGTCTTTCTCCTCGGCCGGCTCGCCTTCGTCCACGAAGGCGTTCTCGTGCACCAGCGGCAGCTCCTCCAATTGCAGGGCCGAGCAGCGCAGCGAGATCTCGCGCTCGCCGACGCCGGTTGCCGCGAGATCGACGGGCACGAGCCGGGCGGCACCCGGGTCGTCCTTGGGCTGGATGACGAGATGCGTCACCCGGCGGCTGCCCGCGTCGATTACGAGGTCTGCCAGCTCGCGGACGGCGCCATCCGAGCAGCGCGCCCCCTCTCCCAGCTCGAGCCTCATCCGCCGTCAGGCGACGGAGTCGTCGTAGGGCCTTGTCTGCCTTCGGTCGTAGATCCAGGCGAACCCCAGCAGCAGCCCGCCGAAGAGAATGATCGCGCCGAGCGCTCCGAACCTCGCCCAGGCTCCTCCGAGGAGGATGAACACGATCGCCGCGCCCACGCCGCAGGCGATCACGATTCCA
>VAWL01000089.1 GCA_005883965.1 Actinomycetota bacterium | reverse complement strand
CGTCCTGACCGGGTGAAAGCGATGTCAGCGGGCGGCGCTGCCGGGGACCTCCGCCGGCCCCGGCTCGAGACGACCCTGCCGGCGCCAGGTGAACGCCGCCGCGAGGCCGAGGGTCAGGGTGGGCACCGTCGTCAGGAACCGATAGACGAGCACCGCCGCAACCACGCTCGCCCTGTGCCCGCCGAACCCGATCAGCGCCCCGGTCAGGCCGAGCTCGATCACGCCGATTCCGCCCGGGGTGATCGGAAAGGCTCCGATGA
>VAWL01000073.1 GCA_005883965.1 Actinomycetota bacterium | reverse complement strand
AGGAGGCGCTCGAGCGAATCGGGCAGCCCATGGGCTCGGGCCGCGGCTCGTGAACGTCGAGCGGGAGCCGGGCCGGTTCGGCTCCGGAAGGCGCGCGGTGGCGATCGGCACCTTCGACGGTGTCCATCTTGGCCACCGACAGGTGCTTGCGGCTGCGGTCGCCGCGGGACTCTCGCCGACGGTCGTCACGTTCGACCCGCACCCGCGCATCGCCTTCGGGTACGAGGTCGAGCTCCTGACCACCCTGGACCGGCGTCTCGAGCTGATCGGCGAAGCCGGCATCGAGGAGGTCCTCGTGATCGACTTCGACCTCGAGCTGGCGCAGCTCGAGCCCGAAGCCTTCGTCGACGCCTTCCTGCGGCCGCTCGGAACCGAGGTGGTCGTCGCGGGCGGCGACTTTCGCTTCGGCCGTGGCCGCAGCGGCGATCTTCCGCTGCTCGGCGGACTGGGCTTCGACGTACGCACCGTTCCGCTGGTCGAAGGCGTGTCCTCTAGCCGGATTCGGGATCTGCTGCGAGCGGGCGAGATCGAGCGGGCGGCGAGCCTGCTCGGACGTGCCCCCGAGGTCGAAGGGGTCGTGGTCACGGGCGACGCGCGCGGCGGCACCCTGGGGTTTCCGACTGCCAACCTCCGCGTCGATCCCCAGCTGCTCGTCCCGGCACACGGGATCTACGCAGGAACGGCGGACGGTCATCGTGCCGCCATCTCGATCGGGACCAATCCGCACTACGGCGGGGAGGAGCGCCGGGTCGAGGCCTTCCTGCTCGACTTCTCGGGCGATCTTTACGGGCGCAAGCTCGTCCTCCAGCTCTGGCAGCGGCTGCGCGACGAGGCCGTGTTCGCGAGTGAGGAGGAGCTCGTCGCCCAGATTGCCCGTGACGTCGAACAGACGCGCGATGCGCGGCCGCCGCTCGAGCCGAATCGACCAGAGAAAGGTGCAGAAAGCGGCTCGTAGTTCGTCGCAAGTTTTCCCAATTAGCGGAATCTGCTGGGTATGGGAGGAACTCCTTCGGATTGTCAGGAGCAAGCACTGAGCGTGATCGAGACGATTCGCTGTCTCGGTTGCGGCGCCCTCTACTCGAGGCCCCGCCAGATCGGGACGGCGGCTGCGAATCCGGGCTGCCCCGAGTGCAGCTACGTCGGCTGGCGCCCGATCAGCGCCGAGGAAGCGTCGCCGAGGCCCCGCTTCTACGCGGATCGCCTGCGGCGCCAGCCCGCGCCACGGCGCTGACTCCGCCGAAGTAGTGGTGCTGCGCGGGCCAGGCGCGGACTTCGTAGCCGGCCTCCTCCAGAGCAGCTGTCACATCGGCGTCGAACCCCGGCTCGAGCTGCACCAGGCCCGCCGCCGGGTGCAGGCGGGGGCGCGAGACGGCAACCTGTGGGTAGAGCCCTTCGTCCAGGATTCCGGCGGCGACCTGGACGAGGGCGCTGCGGAGCCTCGTGCCCCCGGCCGCGCCGAGCGCAAGGACGAGCCCCTCGTGGTCGAGGGCGAGGCTCGGCGCCATCATGCTGCCCATCCGCTCGCCGGGCTCGAGCGGCCCGCGAATCAGGTCGGTCTCGCCCAGCATGCTGTTCAGATGCAGATCGAGTCCCGGCAGGAAATCGCCGGAGCCCAGGCCGAGGCTCGTCGTCAACACGCAGGCGCTCCCTTCGGCATCGACGGCGGTCAGAGTCGTGGTGTGACCGTCCCCCGCGGGGCCACCATCGAGCACCTCGACGAGCAAGAGCGCCCTCTCAGCCGCGGACAGACCGGCGAGCACAGGTAGCCGGCGCAGCGTCTCCGGCAGGCCGGAGAGGTCTCCACGCGTGAAGAACCGTGTGCCTGCGTAGGGAATCTCGAGCGGCTCCGACCAAAGCGCTCGGTAGGCGAGCAGGTCGTCGCGCGTGACCAGCCCGCCGCGCTCGTCCATCAGCGCCAACAGCGCCTCGCCGAGCGCACCGCGGTATGCGCCCTCCGGTCCCTCGTCGGCCAGGAGCTCGAGCGCCCGGACGAGGCCCGGCTGCTCGAGCGTGCCCCCGGCCGGCAGAAGGTCCCCGCCCGGCGAGTAGATGCGAGCTCCCTCGTTCATCGTCATCACGGACGCCAGCATCTCGAGGCAGGCGGCGTGGGCCTTCGGAAACACCACTCCGCTCTCGGCCAGGCGCAGGGCGGGCTCGACGAGCCGCCGCCACGGCAGGCGTCCGTGCTCCGAATGGAGCGCACCGAGGCCGGCCGGGAGGCCGGGGACGCCGCAGGAGGCGATTCCGACGGTGTAGTGGACGAGCTCCGTTCCGAATGGCACCTCCAGTTCCAGCAGCTCCACCTCCTGGGCACTCCCGCCGAGGCCGGGAACGGCGACGAAGCAGTCGAGGTTCCGGATCCGCCCGCTGGCGCCGTCGAGGTGGATGGCGTGACCGCCACCGAGAAGGCCCGTCATCACCGTCTCGGCCACGCAGGAGGCGAGGCAGGCGGCTACCGCCGCGTCCGCGGCCGAGCCTCCGGCTTCGAGTGCCTCGATTCCGGCCTCGACCGTGGCCGGATGTCCCGCTGCGACCGCCGCATCCACCGTGGACAGATCGTGACGCTTTCGGCGCCCTTCCGTCACACACGCGTGCGTATTACGGCACTAGGCTCGCAGTGGGGAGGAGGTTGGTGGCCTCCGCGCGCCCAAGGCCGGGCGAGAACCGGCTTGCAGTCGGGGAAACAGGCGAATTGCTACCCTTCGACAGACCGCAGCCTCGGCCGTGCGCGGGTGCTTCCCCGCGGCGCGCTTGGACTGCGGAATCACGTTAGAAGGAGACGGTTTGACCCTTACCAAGGAAGCGAAGCAGGAGATCGTCGGCAAGCACGGCCGCAGCCAGGAGGACACCGGCTCGGCACACGTGCAGGTCGCGCTCCTCACAGCACGAGTCAACGAGCTCACCGAGCACCTCCGCGCGCACCCGAAGGACCACTACTCGCGCCGCGGTCTGCTCAAGCTCGTCGGCCGGCGCCGGCGGCTGCTCCAGTACCTGCAGAAGCGCGACCTGGAGGGCTACCGCGCCTTGATCCAGGAGCTCGGCCTCCGGAGGTAACCGAGGCCGATACCAACCCGCGGAGGGTGGAAGTTTGAGCCAGTCTCGCCGGGCCGGCGGCGGTGCTGACTCAAACCTCCACTCTCCTCACGAAGTGGAGGAATGACACATGGCAGTAACGACTGAGCCCCGGACCGCGACGGTGTCCGTCACCGTCGGCGATCAGGAGCTGACTTTCGAGACCGGCAAGCTCGCCAAGCAGGCCGACGGCGCCGTCGTCGTCCGCGCCGGCGAGACGATGGTGCTCGCGACCGCGCAGGGCAAGATGGAGGCCCGCGAGGGCGCGGACTTCTTCCCGCTCACGGTGGACGTCGAAGAGCGGATGTACGCGGCCGGGAAGATCCCCGGCGGCTTCTTCAAGCGCGAGGGACGCCCGACCGAGCGCGCGATCCTGACCGCGCGGATGATCGACCGCCCGATCCGGCCGCTCTGGCCGAAGGGCTACCGCAACGAGGTGCACGTGGTCTGCACGACGCTCTCGGCCGACCTCGTCACCGCGCACGACATTCTCTGCATCAACGGCGCCTCGGCCGCGCTGATGCTCTCGCCGCTCCCCTTCCTGGGGCCGATCGGCGCGGTCCGGATCGGGATGATCGACGGAGAGCTCGTCATCAACCCGACGCTGGCCGCGATCGAGGCCGAGGAGAGCACGCTCGACCTGATCGTCGTCGGCACGAAGGACGCGCTGACGATGGTCGAGGCCGGCGCCGACGAGGTCCCCGAGGAGACGATCCTCGAGGCGTTCGAGATCGCGCATGGCGAGATCGTCAAGATCTGCGAGGCGCAGGAGGATCTCCGCCGACAGGCCGGCAAGGAGCGCTGGCTCGACGCCGAGCTGACCGAGGAGCTCGAGCGGGATCACGGCCCTCGCTTCCAGGAGCGGATCGGCGCCGAAGGCCTGCGCGAGGCCGGTGGCGTGGTCGAGGAGCTCGTCGGCGAGCTGACCTCGCCGATCTCGATGGAGTCCACCGAGGACGACATCCGTAGGCAGATTCAGGTGCGCTCGAGCCTGGCGCTGATCCTCGACCGGCAGCGGCTCGACGCCGTTCTCGGTCCGGTTCGGCAGCAGTTCGAGGAAGACCTGAAAGCACTGACCGACGCCGAGCAGGACTCGAAGGAGCTCAAGTCGGCGAAACGGAGCCTGCTCTTCGAGAAGATCGAGGAGGAGATCCAGCTGCCGTTCCCGGCTGGGACGACCGCGACCGACGACGAGACGCCGGTCGTCAAGGACTCGATGACCAAGCAGTACGTCAAGAAGGCGGCGGAGGCGGTCTACAAGGACCTGGTCCGTCGCAAGATCGCGGTCGAGAAGCGGCGGCCCGACGGCCGCGGCGCGGAGGAGATCCGCCAGGTCACGTGTGAGGTGAGCGTCAGCCCCCGCACGCACGGCTCGGCGCTCTTCACGCGCGGGCAGACCCAGATCATGACCCTGCTGACCCTCGGCACCGCCAAGGAGGGCCAGCGGATCGACGACCTCTCGCTCGAGTCCGAGCGCCGCTACATGCACCACTACAACTTCCCGCCCTACTCGGTCGGGGAGACGGGCTTCATGCGCGGCCCGAAGCGGCGCGACATCGGCCACGGCGCGCTCGCGCAGCGGGCGCTCGAGCCGATGATCCCGAACCTCGAGGAGTTCCCGTACACGATCCGGCTCGTATCCGAGACGCTGGAGTCGAACGGGTCATCGTCGATGGGCTCGGTCTGCGGCTCGACCCTCGCGCTCCAGGATGCGGGCGTGCCGATCAAGGCGCCGGTCGGCGGCATCGCGATGGGCCTCGTCAAGGAGGGCGACGACTACGTGATCCTGACCGACATCCAGGGAGCCGAGGATCACCTCGGCGACATGGACTTCAAGGTCGCCGGCTCGCGCGACGGGATCACCGCGTTGCAGATGGACATCAAGATCACCGGCGTCACGCAGGAGATCATGAGCAACGCGCTCGCGCAGGCGAAGCGGGCGCGCGAGTTCATCCTCGACAAGATGGCCGAGGTGCTCCCGGAGAGCCGTGGCCAGCTCGCCGCGCACGCTCCGCGCATCTCGACGGTCAAGATCGACCCGGAGCAGATCGGGCTCGTGATCGGCAAGGGCGGCGAGACGATCCGTGCGCTCGAGGCCGACCACGACGTCCAGATCGACATCGAGGAGGACGGCACGATCCTGATCTACGCGACCGAGGGTGAGAAGGCCGACTCGGCGATCGCAGCGATCGAGTCGCTCACGAAGACCCCGGAGGTCGGCGACACCTACACCGGCAAGGTCGTGAAGACCACACAGTTCGGCGCCTTCGTCGAGCTGAAGAAGGGAACCGACGGCCTGCTGCACGTCTCCAACGTCGGCCCGGGCCGCGTCGGCCACATCGAGGACGTGATCGGGCGCGGCGACGTGCTCGACGTCCTCGTCCAGGAGGTCGACAAGGATCGCGGCCGGATCGGCCTCAAGCTGATCGCCAAGCACGAGAACGGCAACCTCGTTCAGCCGGAGGAGCTGATCGAGCGGGCCAAGGACGCACCGCCGCGCGAGCGCGAGGAGCGGCCTCCGCGCCGCGACGGCGGCGGCGGTCGTGGGCGCGGCGGCGGCGGCCGTGGGCGCGGCGGCGGACGCGACCGCGACTGAGGTGACAGAGCGGCCAGGAGCGCCTGTCCTCGCCGAGGCGAGGCCGCAGGCGCTCCTGATCGCAACGGTGCGGCTCGTGCTCGCGGCTGCAGGCCTCGCCGCCGCGATCGCGGCAGGCGTCGAACGAGGCCCGGCGGCCGCGCTGTTCGCCTCCGGGGCCGTCATCCTGATCCTGGCCGTCTACTGCGGCGACCGCCGGCGGCGGAGCGCGATGCGATTCGGAGCGGCCGGGCCGGTTCCGGCCGGGGCGCAGATCGAACCGCGTAGCCGCGCGCTCGTCCGAGCCGCTTACCCGAGCACGATCGGGCTGACCGTGTTGATCGCGCTGGCTCTCTGGCCCCAGCCCGGGCTCTCCGCGCTCCTGGCCGGCCTGCTCGCGGGGCTGGGCGGGGTCTCGGTCGCGGGCGCCCTCCGCCTCGCCGCCTGGGAGCGCGAGCGCCACGCCCGGATCCTGATCGAGGCGGGGGGCGCCGAGCGGGTCTACGAGAGGCCCTGGTGACCCACAACACGATCGTCATACTTGCCGCGCTCGGCGTCGCGGGGCAGGTGCTCGCAGTGGTGCTCTTGGTGATCGGGCTTGCGTGGCTCGTCGGGCTGCGCGGCCCAGGGAGCTGGCTCAGACGGCTCGTCGAGGGCTACGAGCTCTGGCTCGCCTTCCTGGTCACGGCAATCGCGACCGGCGGCAGCCTCTTCTTCTCGGAGGTGGCGCACTTCGTCCCATGCGAGCTCTGCTGGTACCAGCGGATCTGCACGTACCCGCTCTCCATCATCACGCTGCTCGCCGCGCTCGCCGACGACCGGCATGTCGCCCGCTACCTGCTGCCGCTGCCGCTCGCCGGAGCGGGAGTTTCCGTCTACCACCTGCTGGTCGAGAACGGCGTGATCGCGCAGCAGCAGTCGTGCCTGATCTCGGCGCCCGGCGGCTGTGCCACCAAGTGGATCGAGGAATTCGGCTACGTGACGATCCCCGTTCTCGCGCTGACCGGCTTCGCGCTCGCGTTCGCCTTTCTGCTGCTCGCCTCCGTCTCGCCTCCCGCTACCGTGAGTCGGCCATGACGAGGGCGAAGAAGGCACGTCAGCGCCGCCAGCAGGCCGCGGCGCCGCCGGTGCGGAGCGCGGACGGCGGGCGCAAGGCGAACCCGAAGGTGATCGCCGGCGTGGCCGGGCTGATCGCGCTCGCGGTGATCCCGGCCGCGATCGTGCTCGCGGTGACCGGCAACAACAAGAGCTCCTCGTCCACGACCCCCACGAACGTGACCACGCTGCCCGACGCGGGGGTCGCGACGCGCCTGTTCGACGGGATCCCCCAGCACGGCAACGTGCTCGGCTCCCCGTCGGCGCCGGCGACGCTGGTCGAGTACATCGACCTTCAGTGCCCGGTCTGCCGCGAGTTCGAGACGGCGGTGATGCCGAACGTCATCAGCCGCTACGTCCGGACGGGCAAGTTGAAAGTGGTCGCCCGGCCGATTGCCTTCCTCGGGCCGGATTCCGAGGTCGCGCGGAAGGCCGCGATCGTTGCGCAGCAGCACGACAAGCTCTTCGAGTTCGCACAGCTGCTCTACCTCAACCAGGGTGCGGAGAACTCGGGCTGGGTGACCGACCAGCTCATCGCGGACGCCTTCGCCAGCACTCCCGGGATCAACGTCGACCGGGCGATGGCGGCCCGCGACTCGTCGTCTGTGTCCCAGGTGGAACGAGGGTTCGACAAGCAGTCCCACACCGACCAGGTTCTCGGAACTCCGACGGTGCTGATCGGCAAGACCAGAGGCAAGCTGACCCAGGTCGCTCCCGGCGGCTCGCCGTCGCTCGCCGACATCAACGCGGCGGTCGACAAGGCCACTCAGTAACGGTCGAGCTCGCGCAGGCGTTCGTCGCTGATCCCGAAGTGGTGCGCGATCTCGTGCAGGACGACGCGCCGGATCTGCTGCTGGAGCAGGGCTGCGTCGTGTCCGTAGTGGCGCTCGAGCGGCCCGCGGTAGATCGTGATCTTGTCCGGCGGCACCCCGCCGTAGTAGCTCGTGCGGCGCGTGAGCGGCACGCCCTCGTAGAGCCCGAGCAGTGGCTGGCCCGGTGGTGGCTCGTCCTCGACCACGATCGCGACGTTGGACATCGCCTCCCGCAGGTTGTCCGGCAGCGTCTCCATCGCGGCCTGCACCGAATCCTCGAAGTCTTCGTCCACGAGCCGCGAGCCTAACTGCGGGACGCAAGTACGATCCGCCCGTGCAGCGCTACCTCCTGACCGAGCTCGACTCCGGCGAGCGGCTGATCTCCGAGCGCCTCTCGCACGTCCGCTCGGTTGCGATCGGCTTCTGGATCGGCGCCGGCTCGCGCGACGAGACCGACGCAAAGGCCGGCGTCTCGCACTTCCTCGAGCACCTGCTGTTCAAGGGCACCGCGTCGTTTACCGCCCAGGAGATCGCCGAGACGTTCGACGCCCTTGGCGGCGAGCTGAACGCGGCCACCTCGCGCGAGCACACCGTCCTCTATGCACGCGTGCCAGACGACCGGCTGGAGACGGCACTCGAGGTGATGGGGGAGATGGTGTTCGCGCCGTCGTTCGCCGAGCTCGACGCCGAGCGCGAGGTCGTGCTCGAGGAGATCGCGATGTACGAGGACCAGCCGCAGGAGCTCGTGCACGACCTGATCTCCGAGGCGACCTTCGGGCGGCATCCGCTCGGCCGGCCGGTGATCGGGCGGGCGGAAGTGATCTCCAGCGTGTCCCGGCGGACCATCTCGTCGTATCACCGCGGGATGTACGTGCCCGGCAACGTCGTCGTCTCGGCGGCCGGGAATCTCAGGCACGACGACCTGCAGCGGCTGCTGCTCCGCGCCCAGCGCAAGGCCGTCGAGCCGGTGCGCAAGGGCCCACGCGTGCGGCCGCCGCTGGTCAAGCCCCCGGCGCCGAGCCTGCGCTTTCAGCGCAAGGACACCGAGCAGTACCACGTCTGCATCGCAGCGCCAGGGATCGCGCGCTCGGACAAGCGGCGTTTCGCGGCCTCGCTCCTCGACGGAATCCTCGGCGGCTCTGCCTCCTCGCGCCTCTTCCAGGAGATCCGCGAGAAGCGCGGGATGGCGTACGCCGTCTACAGCTTCGCGGCGCAGTACACGGACACCGGCCAGGTCGGCGTCTACATCGGCACGCGCGAGGACAACCTCGCAGCCTGCCTGGAGATCATGAGCGAGCAGATCGGCGAGATTGCCGACGGGAAGCTCCGGCCCGAGGAGCTGACCCGCGCGAAGGAGAACCTCAAGGGCCGGATCATGCTCTCGATGGAATCGACGTCGAACCGGATGAGCCGGCTGGGCAAGTCGCTGATCACGGACACGGAGCTGCTCTCGATCGAGCGGATCGTCGCCGAGGTGGAGGCCGTCGAGCCGGACGCGCTGGCCGAGCTTGCCGGTGTGCTGCTCGCCCCGGAGAAGCTCTCCGCGGCCGGGATCGGGCCGGTCGAGGAGCGATTCCTGGACGCGGTCGAGCGCGTGAACCCGGGGCTCGCCAAGGCCGCGTGAGGGTCGCACTCTTCGGGCGCGGCGGAAAGGTCGGGTCGGTGCTCGCGCCCGCGCTCGAGGCCGCAGGCCACGAGCTGGTCGATCTGGGAGAGGCCGAGGCGATGGTCGACTTCACCGCGCCCGAGGCGGTCGAGGCGAACGTTCGGACGGCGCTCGATGCCGGGGTGCCCTGCGTGGTCGGCACGAGCGGCTGGGATCCCGCGCCGCTGGGAGAGCTGGCCGCGGAGCGCAGCCTGGCGCTGTTCGTCGCACCGAACTTCGCGGTCGGCGCGGTGTTGATGCTGCGCCTCGCGGCCGAGGCCGCGCGCTACCTGCCGCGGGCGGAGATCGTCGAGCTGCACGGCGAGACGAAGAAGGACGCGCCGTCGGGCACCGCCAGGGCGACCGCTGCGCTGCTTCCCGGTGAGCCGACGATCCACTCGGTGCGCCTGCCAGGGCTGGTCGCCCACCAGGAGGTGCTGCTCGGCGGCGAGGGCCAGCTGCTGACCATCCGCCACGATGCCTATTCCCGCGAGGCGTACGCGCCGGGAGTGTTGCTGGCGCTGGAGAAGCTTCGCTCGCTGCCGCCGGGGCTCACGACAGGGCTCGAGAACATTCTCGAGCTCGACTAGCGCCCGGCACGGAATCGTCACACCCTCGGCACAGACGCGTGACGGGTGGACCGCTAGCGTGCTTTCCAGGGGTCACGGGGGACCCCTTGGGGGTGGTTAGGGGGTCAGCGGCGGGCGGGGGAGGGCCTGCGGCGGTGACGGCGTACAATCACCGGGATGCTCGGCGAGGTGCTGACCGCGACCGTGACGCCGTTCGACGCGGACGGCGGCGTCGACCTCGACCGCTACCAGGAGCTGTGCGCGTTCCTCGTGGACAACGGCTCCGACGGCGTCGTCGTCAACGGCACGACCGGCGAGGCCTCGACTCTCAGCGAGGACGAGCGCGTCGCGCTCATCCGCTCAGCCCTTGAGGCGATCGGCGATCGTGCGAGCGTGGTCGCGGGCACGGGCACGAACTCGACCGCTCACTCGATCGAGCTCACGCGGCAAGCGCAGGAGGCCGGCGCGCATGCGGCTCTCGTCGTCACGCCGTACTACAACAAGCCGCCGCAGCGCGCGATCGTCGAGCACTTCAAGGCCGTTGCCGCAAGGACCGAGCTCCCGGTCGTCGCCTACAACATCCCCGGCCGTTGCGTGATCAACATCGAGCCGGAGACGATGGCAATGCTGGCCGAGATCCCGAACGTCACCGCGGTCAAGCAGTCGAACGACGACCTCGACCAGGCGCGACGCATCGTCGAGCTCGGGCTCGACCTCTACGCGGGGGACGACAACCTCGTGCTCCCCTTCGTCGAGCTCGGCGGGGTCGGCGGGGTCTGCGTGCACACGCACGTCGTCGGGCCGCAGGTGAAGGAGATGATCTCCCTGTTCCGCGCCGGAGACGTCGAGGGCGCACGGCGGCTCGACGAGGAGCTCGCGCCCGCCTACGAGCTGATCGGCGTCGTCACCGGCCCGATCCAGATGAAGGCGGCGCTGAACCTGCTCGGCCACGATGTCGGCGGGCTCCGTCTGCCGATGGTCGAGGCGAGCGAGGAGGAGACGGCGCAGATCCGCTCCTGCCTCGAGCGGCTGAAGCTGCTCGAGTCGAGCCGCGTCTAGGAGGTACCGGCGGCGGCCGCGCGCCGTGCGAAGAGGATCGCGTGGACGCGCGGCGCCGCCTTGGACTCCCGGGCCGTCGATCCCGGGACCGTGGTCACGGACATCAGGAGGACTGAAGGTGCCCACTGTCCCGCGCGCCGCAACCGCATAGCCTCGTTGTGCCTGCCACGATGCGGGCGAGTCTTCCCCCCGACGGGGGATTCTCGGCGCCTCGCCCCCTCAGGAAGCGAGCCGGCCGGCCTGCTCGTCCCCGGCGGCGGGTCGGTCTGCGAGCGCGAGGCCGATCCCGTCGAGCGACGCCGCCAGCGCCGCCCGCACATAGCGCGGCAGCAGCCGGCCCGCGCGTAGCGCGACGAAGCCGACGAGCGCGCTGTTCTCACGGCGCAACGGGAGCGCGACGTAGACGTGGTCGCCCGGGGTCGAGAGCTCGTCCGCCGTCGCGGCCAGCAGCTCCTCCCGCGACTCCGCCTCGCGTACCAGCCAGCTCATCAGCGTGCGCTCGGGCGGGCCCTGGCCGCGTTCTGCCTCGAGCCGGCCGCCGAGCCCGTCTTCTTCCCACGAGACGAGAGCTGCCCAGTCGCCGTCGAGCGCGTGCTCGAGCACGCTCGCGAGCCGTTCGAAAACCTGGTCGCGGGTGCCGTCGGCCAGGGTCGCCGAGATCTTCGAGCGCAGCCGCGCCGAGCGCAGCCGCACGGTCGCCCGCAGCACGAGCCCGCCGCAGAGCAGCACGCTTCCCGCAGCGATCAGCCAGTTCGCTCCGAGGCCGACGCCGGCCAGGGCGGCGATCAGGCCGCCGAGTGCCGCGAGCTCGGGCTGCTCTCGCACGTCGAAGGCACCCGGCAGGACCGGCAGCTTGGTCGGCGCCGCGGAGCCGCGCAGCTCTTCCTGCTCCTCCGCGCTGAGCGCCGAGTATGGGTCGAGCCCGCGCTGGACCGCGATGAACGCCTTCGCGACCGCGGGATGGAACTGCGTGCCGACGTTGCGCGCGATCTCCGCCAGCGCCGCCTCCTCAGTGAGGCCTGGGCGGTAGGCGCGGTCGGAGCGCATCGCGTCGTAGCTGTCGGCGACGATCAGGAAGTGCGAGGCAAGCGGCAGCTCCTCGGGGGGGATTCCGTAGTACCCGCGGCCGTCGAATCGCTCGTGATGGAGCTCGACCGCGCGCGACTCGGCGGCCGAGAGCTCGAAGCGGCGGAGCAGGCGTCCCGAGAGCCGCGGCGCCCGCCACATCGTGCCCCACTCGGTCGGGTTCAGCTTGCCGGGTTTGCGCAGCACCGAGGCGTCGACCGCGACCTTGCCGAGGTCGTGCAGTCGGGCGGCCCAGCGCAGGCGGTCGATGTCGGCGTAGGGGAGACCGAGCGCGCGGGCGAGCTCGTCCACGTACTGAGCGACGCGAATCGAGTGACGGTACGTGGAAGGGTCGCGCTCGTCGACGATGTTCGCGAACGTCTCCAGGGCGTGAAGCGTCTCCTGCCGCGAGTGCCGCACTCGCCCGTGAGCGCGGTTGACGGCCAGCGCCACCGGGATCACGGCGAGGACGTCCCAGGGATGGCCGAGTGCCAGGATCGCGAGCACGGCGCCGAGGCCCGTCTCGGCTGCCGCGGCCGCGAACTCGGGGTCGAGCGCCTCGCCGGCGCCGATGAGCTGCAGCACCCCGCGTGAGATCAGCAGGTAGACGATCGCCAGCGCGGTCAGCGGGACGATGTCGTCGGGCAGGAGGAGGCGTCCGGTGTGGCCGCCGGCGATCGTGAAGGCGTAGCCCGCGCCAAGTGCTGCCAGCGCGAAGGCCGAGGCCTGGAAGGCGGCGTGACGCCAGCTGCCGCGCACGAGCCGGGCGAGCAGCGCAGCCGCGCCGGCGACGAGCGCTCCGCGCCAGGGGCCGAGCACGATCACCGCGGCGATGTCCACCCCGGACGCGACGCGGAAGACTCCCGGGCCGACGGGCTCGCGGACGCGGGCGCTCTCGGGCTCCTCGATCAGCTCGGCGGCGAGCGCAGCGGCGCCCAGCAGGGCGAGCGCCGTCAGCGGCCGGTGCACGGCCGCAAACGCCCCGCCCACGGCCACAACGCAGCCGCAGGCGACGGTCAGGTACGCGAGCAGGGGAAACCGCACAAAGGCTCTATCGGATGCCGGAGCGGCCGGGCTTAGGCCGGGTCCTGCGGGGCTAGACTCCCTTGATGCCGGAAACGACTCGAATCGTCCCGCTGGGCGGCCTCGGCGAGGTCGGCAAGAACATGACCGTCTATGAGGCGGACGGCGAGAGGATCGTGGTCGACGCCGGGCTCGCGTTCCCCCGCGACGAGCACCTCGGCGTCGACCTGATCCTCCCGGATTTCAGCTACCTGACCGAGAGCGATCGCCCGATCCGGGCCGTTCTGCTCACGCACGGCCACGAGGACCACGTCGGCGCGCTGCCCTACCTGCTGCGCGAGGGCCGCGTCCAGGAGGTCTGGGCGACCAGGCTGACCCTCGGCCTGATCAAGTCGAAGCTCGACGAGCACGGCCTGGCCCGCGCCGCCGAGCTGCAGGAGGCCGACCCCGAGGGCGAGCCCGTGCGGTTGGGGCCGTTCACCGTCGAGTTCGTCCGGGTGGCGCACTCGATCCCCGACGCGGTCGCGATCCTGATCGACAGCCCGGGCGGGCGGATCCTGCACACCGGCGACTACAAGATCGACCACACGCCGGTAGACGGCCTGCGCACCGACGTCGGCCGGCTCGCCGACCTCGGCAACCGCGGCGTCGACCTCCTGCTCGGCGACTCGACCAACGCGGAGCGCCCGGGCGTCACCGGCTCGGAGCGGCTCGTGGGCGAGGCCTTCCGTCAGATCATCCCGACGCTGACCGGCCGCGTTCTGGTCGCGAGCTTCGCCTCCAACGTGCACCGCATGCAGCAGGCGATCGACGTCGCCGTGGACGTCGGCCGCAAGGTCTGTGTGGTCGGCCGCTCGATGCGCAAGAACGTGAACATCGCGCGCAACCTCGGCTACATGGAGGTGCCCGAGGACGTGCTGATTCGGCCGAGTGAGCTGGAGGAATACCGCCCGGAGGAGACGCTGATCCTCTGCACCGGCAGCCAGGGCGAGCCGCTCTCGGCGCTGGTGAGGATCGCCTACGGCGACCACCGCGACGTCCGCGTGGAGGCGGGCGACACGGTGATCATCTCGGCCAAACCGGTTCCGGGGAACGAGCTGCGCGTCCACGACGCGATCAACCAGCTTGCACGCCTCGGCGCCGAGGTGCTCCACCAGGAGATCGCGCCGGTGCACGTCTCGGGGCACGGCAACTCCGAGGAGCTGCGCACGATGCTCGGGCTCGTCAGGCCGAAGGCGGTCATGCCCGTCCACGGCGAGTTCCGGATGCTGGCCGCGCACGCCAGGCTGGCGCGCGAGGGCGGCGTGCCGGAGGACCGGATCGTGATCGCCGAGAACGGCTCGGTCGTCGAGCTCTCGGGAGGCGTGCCGCGCCTCGTCGATCACGTCGCCGCCGGTGTCACGTTCGTCGACGGCCTCGGCGTGGGGGACGTGCGCGACGTTGCGCTGCGCGACCGTCGCCACCTCTCCGAGGACGGCGTCTTGATCGTGGTCGCGACGCTGACGGGCACGAACGGTGCGGTCGCCGGCCAGCCGGAGCTGATCGCCCGCGGCTTCGCCGAGCCCGACGCCGAGCTCCTCGACGAGATGCGCGGCGAGGCTCAGCGCGTCCTCGCCGAGCTGATCAAGGACGACGTCACCGAGATCAAGCTCCTCCAGGAGCACCTGCACGACGGCCTCGGCCAGCTCGTCTACGACCGCACGGGTAGACGCCCGATGATTCTTCCTGTAGTGGTGGAAGTATGAGCAGGCTTCGCGTAGACCCGACCTGGGCCGACGTGCTCGTCGACAACGCCGCCGACGTCGACACCGCCGACCGTCTGGTACGGCAGCTTCGGGCCTGCGAGGTCGCGGCGCTCGCGTTCTGCCGGCTGCTCGAGCGCTGGGCGCGCGGCGACGCCGTTCCCCCGACTCCCGGTGGCCGCCAGGCGGCCCTGCACCGCGCTGCCGACCGCGCCGAGACGGCTCTGGCCGGGTTGGAGGGCCCGCTCGGCCGCTACCTGCTCGAGCTCGAGCCCGAGCGCGCCGAGGGCCGCTCCTGGTACGGCGCTCCCGGCGCTGCCGAGGTGCTCGAATGGTCGCCGGTGCTCGACCGCGCGGGCGTCCGCGTGTCGGCGCTACGGGTCACGCAGGCCTACCTCGAGCTCGCCGTCTTCCTCCGGGCCCTCGCCGGCCTCGGCGACGGGGCGCGGATAGGCTCGGCGCCGGACCGCTCGGCGCTCTGGGCCGGCCTCTTCGACCTGCGCGAGAACCTGCTCGGCCGCGCGGTCGAGGACCTGCGCGCGCTTGCCGCGTAGCTAATCTAGGGGCCGCATGCTGGCCGACATCTGGATCGTCCTGATCCCCGTCTACATCCTCGCGGGACTCGTCTTCCTGCTCCTCGTCCTGAACCTGCTCGCGCGCGTCAAAGGCGGGCGCTACGTCCGGCCGCTGGCACAGGGGCTGATGAAGCTGCCGTGGATCGGCAAGCAGATGCAGAAGGCCTCACGGGCGTCGCTGGAGCGCCAGAACCCGGAGCTCGCGAGCGCGGTCGCCAAGCTGGAGCGCTCGGGCGCGACGCGCGACCCGATGCGAGCCCAGCAGGCGCTCTCCCGCCTCAGCGCCGCCGAGCGGCAGGCCTACATCGAGGCCGCAGGCCAGCAGGGCGAGGCGCCCGAGCCGCTGAACCGCGCGCAGCGCCGCGCGGCCGAGAAGCTGAAGAAACAGCGCCGGTAAAGGGAAGCTCCGGCTAGCGTCGAAGCAGGCGCGCATGGCGCGCCGTCGGAAGAGACGCACGCTCAGGCCGCGCGTGCCCAAGCGCGTGAAGCAGCGGACGAAGCGCGACCGCAAACCGCCGCGTGGGCACCAGCATCCCGAGTTGATCGGCCTCGGCCTGCTCGCGGTCGGGGCGTTCCTCGGCGCGGTGCTCTGGGCCGGCTGGAACGGCGGCTACGTCGGCGGCTGGACCCAAACGGGGCTCGACGACCTCGTCGGCTCGGCCTCCTACGCGCTGCCTGCGGCGCTGGTGATTCTCGGCGGGCTGATGGTCGCGCGCAGCGACCTGGTCGAGGTGCGGCCCTTCCGCACCGGCACCGTCGTCCTCTTCCTCGGCCTGATGCTGACGCTCGGCACCGCTCACGGCGGCTACCTCGGCACGGCGCTCGGGGGCGGCCTGGGCCTCGCGCTCGGCGGCACCGGCGTGGCGATCGTCGGCGTCTCGGCGCTGCTTGCGGGCGCGCTCCTGCTCACCGGCGCCTCCGCGGGCGCGATCGTGCGCCGCTCCGGCCGCGCCGTCCACACCGCGGCCAGGCGCTCGCTTCATCGCCGGCCCTCGGCACCGCCGCTGCGCGTGATCGAGGGCGACGGGCTCGCGCCGGAGCCGCAGGCGCCGCCGGTCGACGTCGTCAACGCCTTCCCGGACATCGTCTCCGAGACCGAGCCCCCACCGCTGCTCGCCCAGGAGCCGGAGGTCGACGAGCAGGAGAGCCTCTTCAACGTCCTCGCGGAGCCCGCCGCCGACTACCGGCTGCCCGACCGCGAGCTCCTCCGCACCTCGCCGCCAGGCGGCGGCCCGAACGCCGACCAGAACGCCCGTGTCGCCGACGCCCTCGTCCAGACGCTGAAGAACTTCGGCGTCGACGCGACCGTCATCGGCCAGATCTCCGGCCCTCGCGTGACGCGCTACGAGCTGCAGCTCGCGCCGGGCACGAAGGTCTCCAAGGTCGCCGGGCTCAAGGACGACCTCTCCTACGCGCTGGCGACGACCGAGATCCGGATCCTGGCGCCGATCCCCGGCAAGCAGGCCGTGGGTGTCGAGCTGCCGAACACGAGCCCGAACCTCGTCACGCTCGGCGATGTCTTCGCAGACCTGCCCCAGTCGTCGAGCCCGCTCGCGGTCTGGCTCGGCAAGGACATCTCCGGCCAGGCGGTCTGGACCGACCTGGCGCGAATGCCGCACATCCTGATCGCCGGCACGACCGGCTCGGGCAAGTCGGGGTGCATCAACACGATCCTGACCTCGGTGCTGCTGCGCGCGACCCCGGACGACGTGCGGATGATCCTGATCGACCCGAAGCGGATCGAGCTCGGCTACTACGAGTCGATCCCGCACCTTCTGACGCCGGTCGTCTCGAGCCCGAAAGACGCGGCCTCCGTGCTCCGCAACGTCGTCGCCGAGATGGAGAAGCGCTACGAGCGGCTCTCGGCGGTGCGCGCCCGCAGCCTGCCCGAGGCCAACCGCGCGCTCCGTTCGCGCGGCGAGGCGCAGCTTCCCTACCTGCTGGTCGTGATCGACGAGCTCGCCGACCTGATGATGATCTCGCCGCAGGAGGTGGAGGACTGCGTGATCCGCCTGGCGCAGAAGTCGCGCGCGGTCGGGATCCACCTCGTCCTCGCCACCCAGCGCCCGTCGGTCGACGTGATCACCGGGATGATCAAGGCCAATGTGCCGAGCCGGATTGCCTTCGCGGTCTCGAGCCAGACCGATTCGCGCGTGATCCTAGACCAGGCCGGCGCCGAGAGCCTGCTCGGCCAGGGCGACATGCTCTTCAAGCCGCTCGGCACCTCGCGCCTGCAGCGCGTTCAGGGCGCGTTCGTGACCGAGGAGGAGATCGCGCTGGTGGTCGAGCAGTGCCGCGGCCAGCGCGAGCAGGAGCTCGACGAGTCGCTCCTCGAGGCGCCGCAGGTCGAGGCGACCGAGGAGGGCGCAGAGGGCGATTTCGACCCGGACGAGGACCCGCTGCTCGACAAGGCGATCGAGGTCGTCGTCCAGACGCAAACGGCGTCGGTGTCGCTGATCCAGCGGCGCCTGCGGGTGGGCTACACGCGGGCCGGCCGCCTGATCGACATGCTCGAGCGCCGGGGGATCATCTCCGGCTACGAGGGCTCCAAGCCTCGCAGGGTGCTGGTGGACGCATCGTCGCTGCCTCAGCTGAGCGACGTCGTCTAGGGCTCGATACCCCTATACAGGCCGTCCGGCCTATGCAGTCCGCCTAACTTCGGGTTACTATCGCTCGTCTTTCAATCTGGTTACAGAAACCAGATTTCCGATTTCGAATCAGGGAGGGCAAGTGAGGGTTTCACATCGGTTTTCCATCTTCACCGCGCTGCTTGCGGTGTTGGTCCTGGCGGGGCTCGCCGCGCTCGTCGGCAGCAGCTCGAGCCAGGCATCTCCGCGGGCGAGCAAGGCCACGTTCCTGGCGTCGCTCGTCAGCGACATCGGCAAGTTCACCGACCGTTCGTTCAACCAGTCCCAGCTCGAGGGCCTCAAGCGGGCCAAGACGAAGCTGCACATCAACATCCTTCCGCTCCAGTCCAACACGACCTCGGACTACACGCCGAACTTCAACCAGGCGGTTCGCGCGCACGCAAACATCACCATCGCCGCCGGGTTCCTGCTCGCGGACACGCTCGAGACGTTCGCCGACCAGTTCCCGAACTCGAAGTTCGCGATCACGGACTACTGCGCCAAGGGCTCGGCCTCGAAATGCCTCGCGGGCAACGTCCTGACGAAGGACCACCCGAACGTGATGGGTCTGGACTACGCGGCGAACCAGTCCGGCTGCCTCGTCGGCTACCTGGCCGCAGAGGTGACCAAGAAGCACGGTGGCAAGCAAGTCATCGGCGCTGTCGGCGGACTCCACATCCCGCCGGTCGACATCTGGATGGCGGGCTATAAGTACTGCGCCAAGCTGTTCAACAAGCACATCAAGGTGCTGATCGACTACTCCGGCGACTTTTCCAAGTCGGACCTCTGCAAGACGATCGCCGACAACCAGATCGCGCAGGGCTCCTTCGTCGAGTTCCAGGTCGCGGGTGGTTGCGGCCTCGGCGCGCTGAAGTCCGCGGACGCTCACCACGTCTGGGGCATCGGCGTCGACAAGGATCAGTCGAAGGACGCCAAGCGGGTTCTGATCAGCGGCGTCAAGCACGTCGACCTCGGCGTCTTCAACGTGATCAAGACGACCAAGGCAGGCAAGTTCAAGGGCAACAAGGACCTGCAGTTCACGCTCGCCAACGGCGGCATGGGCGTCGGCAAGATCCACGCCGGCGTGCCGAAGGCGTTCATCACGGCGATGAACAAGATCAAGGCGAAGATCATCGCCGGGAAGCTCCACGTTCCGAAGAAGCTGACCTAGCAGTTCCAGCTTCGAGCTTCAGAGGGCGGGCCTATCGGGCCCGCCCTCTCATTTGGTACAACGCCGGCGGGTTATGAAGGCCGCTCTCGGAACTCTCGCGCGGCCAGGGCGCCCAGGTCCTGTTCCAGGTCGCGGGCGGTTGTGGGCTCGGCACGCTCAAGGCGGCGGCAGAGCACCACGCCTGGGGGATCGGCGTCGACAAGGATCAGTACAACGACGCCGCCCGGGTCCTGACGAGCGGTGTGAAGCGAGTCGACCTCGGGGTCTTCAACGTGATCAAGGCGGTCCAGGCCGGCAAGTTCAAAGGCAACCACGACCTGAAGTTCACCCTTGCGAACGGCGGCATGAGCGTGGGCGAGATCAATCCCGCGGTGCCAAGGGTGTTCATCGACGCCGTGGAAGCGGCGACCGTCCTCGAGATGCGCGGCATCACGAAGCGGTTTCCCGGGGTCGTCGCCGACGACCGGGTCGACTTCGAACTTCGCCCGGGGGAGGTGCATGCGCTGCTCGGCGAGAACGGGGCGGGCAAGTCGACGCTGATGAACATCCTCTACGGCCTCTACAAGCCGGACGAGGGCGAGATCGCGCTCAAAGGGAGCCGGGTTTCCTTCGCCTCCGCGAAGGACGCGATCGACAGCGGTATCGGCATGGTGCACCAGCACTTCATGCTCATCCCGGTGATGAGCGTCGCCGAGAACATCGTGCTCGAGGTGGAACCGACCAAGGCGGGCGTCCTGCTCGACTACGACGCCGCGGTCGAGCAGGTGCGTGACATCTCGACCCGCTTCGGGCTCGTCGTCGACCCGAACGCCAAGGTCGAGGACATCAGCGTCGGACAGCAGCAGCGCGTGGAGATCCTCAAGGCGCTCTACCGCGGGGCGGAGATCCTGATCCTCGACGAGCCGACGGCGGTGCTGACCCCGCAGGAGGCGGGCGAGCTGTTCTCGATCATCAAGAGCCTCCAGGCCGACGGCACCTCGATCATCTTCATCAGCCACAAGCTCAACGAGGTGCTCGAGATCGCGGACCGGATCACGGTCCTGCGCCGGGGCAAGAGGATCGACACGATCCCTCGCGAGGGAGCGACCGAGGACGGGCTCGCGCGGATGATGGTCGGCCGGGATGTTCTCTTGCGCGTGGACAAACCAGCTGCAAATCCTGGCGACGTCGTGCTGGAGGTCAAGGGCCTCAATGTCCAGGACGAGCGCGGCCTGGCGGTGGTTCGTGACGTCACGTTCTCCGTGCGCGCGGGCGAGATCGTAGGCATCGCCGGGGTCGAGGGAAACGGGCAGAGCGAGCTGATCGAGACGATCACCGGGCTCCGGCACGCGGACACCGGGGAGATCTCGGTCGGCGGCCGGAGGATCACGCACGCGACTGCCCGCCGGATGCTGGACGCCGGGGTCGGCCACATCCCCGAGGACCGCCAGCGGCTCGGGCTCGTGCTCGAGTTCTCGATCGCGGAGAACATCGCGCTGCACGACTACCCCTTTCCGCCCAATTCGCGCTGGGGCTGGCTCTTTCCACGCCGTCTCGCGCAGCGCGCGCGGGAGTTGATCAAGGAGTTCGACATCCGGGGCGGCGGGCCCCAGACCTCTGCGTCGTCCCTCTCCGGTGGCAACCAGCAGAAGCTGGTCGCAGCGCGCGAGGTGGCCCGCGACCCGAAAGTCCTGATCGCCGCGCAGCCGACGCGCGGCCTGGACGTCGGCGCGATCGAGTACCTGCACCGACGCCTCGTCGAGGAGCGCGACGAGGGCCGCGCGATCCTGCTGGTCTCACTCGAGCTCGACGAGGCGCTCTCGCTCTCCGACCGGATCCTGGTCATGTACGAGGGCCGGATCGTGGCCGAACACGGTGCGACCGCGAACGAAGAGCAGATCGGGCTGGAGATGCTAGGGGGCCGGCGGAAGGAGCCGGCGCCCGCTTGAGCGAGCCGCTCGCACCCCAACACGGACCCCAGCCGGACGAGATCGCGCAGGAACCGCCGGCGACGCCTGCCGCCCGCCTGGCGCGGTGGCAGGACGCGGGCGGCGTTCTAGTGCCGGTGGCGACCGGGATCTTCGCCTTCCTCATCGGCGGGGTTGTGATCGCCGCGACCGGACACAACCCGATTCAGGCCTATTGGGACATCATCAAGGGCGCGGGCTTCAACTGGCTCGCTCACCCGTGGAACACCGACGTCGCCACCACGGCGGCGTACAACTTCAGCCAGACCCTGCTACAGACGACGTCGCTGATCCTGTGCGGGCTCGCGGTCGCGTTTGCATTCCGCTGCGGGCTCTTCAACATCGGTGGAAACGGCCAGTACCTGGTCGGGCTGATCTGCGCGAACTGGATCGGGGTCTCGTTCGTCAACATGGCCCGGCCGGCGCACATCCTGCTCGGGATCGCCGTGGCCGCCGCGGCCGGTGCCGCCTGGGCGGCGATCGCCGGCTTCCTCAAGGCGACCGTCGGTGCCCACGAGGTGAGCACGACGATCATGCTCAACTGGATCGCCTACTGGATCGGGAACTACGTCTTCCTCCAGGGCGGCCCGCTGCAGGCGCCGAAGAACGTCCCGCTCGACGTTCCGATCTCGGCCGACGTCGTTCCCGGAGCGCAGCTGCCGGTGTTCTGGGGCATTCCGGCGCTCCAGGGCCTCCACATCGGCTTCTTCATCGCGATCGGGGCACTCGTCGTCTTCTGGATCGTGCTGAACCGGACGACGCTCGGCTACGAGGTGCGCGCGGTCGGCTACAACCCGGACGCCGCCGCCTACGGCGGGATCAAGGTGCGCACGAACTACATTCGGGCGATGGCGATCTCCGGGGCCTTCGCCGGGCTCGCGGGCGGGATCGACATGCTCGGCTACCTCCACCACTTCGGGACCATCGACGTCCAGGCGACCTCGATCGGGTTCCTGGGCATCGCCGTCGCGCTGCTCGGCCGGAACACCGCCCTCGGCACCGGGATCGCCGCCCTGCTCTTCGGCGGCCTCGTCTACGGTACGACGCACGGACTGCAGTCGGGCGTGATCGACCCGAGCCTCGCAGGGCACCTGACCGAGATAATCCAGGGACTCGTCGTCCTCTTCGTCGGTGCCGACGTGCTCATCCTCGCCGTCTGGAACTCGCGCAGGAAGCTGCGCAGGCAAGGTCGAGTGGCCGAGTCCGGGCAACCGAAGCCGGAGACCGCCTCGTGAGCACGTACGCAGGGACGCTGAGCCGCTCGCGGCTCTCCGATCCGAAGACCGTCGGTGTGGTCGGGATCGCCCTCGGCGTGCTCGCCTTCGTACTCGCGATCCCACCCGTCACCTTGCGCTCGGCCGTCTGGCCGGTCGTGATCGGATTCGTCGCGCTCGTGTTCGGCATCGTCGCGATTTCGCGAGGCGCGACGCGAGTGGGGGGAGGGGCGATTGCGGCGGGGATCGCCGGCACGGCCCTCGCCCTGCTCGCCATCCAGTCGAGCGTCTCGAACCTCGACCAGGTGGTCGACGCGAGCCTGATCGCCCAGATGCTCGTCTTCGCAACCCCGCTCACGTTCGCGGCCGTTGGCGGGATGTTCTCCGAGCGCTCCGGGGTCGTGAACATCGGGCTCGAGGGCATGATGCTGATGGGCGCCTTCTGGGGCATCTGGGGCGCGGACAAGACCGGGAACTGGTTCCTGGGCGTCCTGATCGCGATGCTTGCGGGCGGCTTGCTCGCGCTCGTCCATGCGTTCTTCGCCATCCACCTGCGCGCCGATCAGATCGTCGGCGGAACGGCGGTGAACTTTCTCGCGCTCGGCATCACCGGCTACTTCTTCGTCCAGCTCTACCACGGCGGAAACATTCCGACCGGCGTGTCGCAGATTCCGAGCCTGCACCTGACGAGTGCATCGAGCAGCACCTTCTTCGGGGACTCCTTCGGCAACCTCAACTACATGATCTGGGCCGCGATTCTGCTGGTCCCGCTTTCGTACGTCGTGATGTTCAAGACACCGCTCGGGCTACGCATCCGCGCCTGCGGTGAGCATCCGCGGGCAGCCGACACAGTCGGGATCAACGTCTACGTCGTCCGCTACGCGTCGGTCGTCCTCTCGGGAGTCCTCGCTGCGATGGGCGGCGCGTACCTGACCGTCGGCTACCTGAACACCTTCAACGAGAACGTGACCGCCGGCCGTGGTTTCATCGCCCTCGCCGCGCTGATCTTCGGGAACTGGCGGCCTTTCGGCGCTTTCGGCGCTGCGCTGCTCTTCGGCCTCTCGACCGCGGTGGCGCTCCGCCTGCACGTCTACTCTGACCTCGCCTCGACGCTCTTTCAGGCGCTGCCATACGTGCTGACGCTGATCGCCGTCGCCGGCGTCATCGGCCGCACGATCCCGCCCGCAGCCGTTGGACGGCCTTACAAGAAGCAATAGGGCCCGGCGCAACGACGCGGCGCGGGGGGCTCTGCTCCTTGGCCTCGTCGGGGTGGCGGTCCCGGTCGCCGGCTACGTGGCCGCGCGGCAGCTCGACAAGGTCACGATCGTCCACGCGACGGCCGCGACCTGCGCTTCGGTGGTGCTCGGGGTCGCGGCAATCCTGCTCGGGCGCCGCGGCCAGCGCAACGTCGAGCGGACGCTCGGCCGGCTCGGCGGCGTGGGGACCGCCCGTGCGGGCCGGCTGCTGGGCTTCCTCTCGCTGTGCCTCGGGCTGATCGCGGCCCTGGCGCTCGGTTTCTATGAGCTTTTGAACTACCTGGGCTAGACTGGGCGCCCTCCCGTGTTCGAGATCGGCAACAGCCTGCGCGAGGCGCGCTACCGACAGCAGCTCGAGCTC
The DNA here is from genome assembly GCA_005883965.1 of Actinomycetota bacterium. GTDB lineage: Bacteria > Actinomycetota > Thermoleophilia > Gaiellales > Gaiellaceae > AC-32. The sequence continues at coordinate 5,092 of VAWL01000073.1, read as the reverse complement.
TCCGAGGTCGAGCAGGCGACGAAGATCCGTGCGCGCTATCTGCAGGCGCTCGAGGAGGAGTCCTTCGACGCGCTGCCGGCCCAGACGTACGTCAAGGGCTTCCTGCGCACCTACGCCGACTACCTCGGCCTCGACGGCCAGCTCTACGTCGACGAGTTCAACTCGCGCTACTCGGACGGAGGCGAGGAGCCGCGCGAGCCGGTCGTCATTCAACTTCGGCGGGCACGACAACACGAACACGCAGATCCCGAACCTCGGCCCGACGCCGACGGCGCACACGAAGTCGAAGCAGAAGACGCACAAGGCCGTCGTTGCGCCCGCACGCGCGGCGAAGATGCGCTTCTTCGTCGTCTCCACCGGCGGGAACTGCTGGATGGAGGTGCGGAACTACTCCGTGAACGGCCGCACGCTCTACGCCGGCACCCTGCAGCTGCACCAGTTTCAGCGCTTCGTCGCCCGCCGGCTCTGGATCGACTTCGGCAGCCCGGGCAACGTGCGGGCGTCGGTGAACGGGCAGGCGGTGACGATCCCAGGCGGAGGCCGCACGGTGGCTGTGCAGGTCACGCGGCAAGGGGTCAACCTGGCGCCGAAGACCGGTTGACGCGCCCGCGCGGGGTCGTCGTCGTGACGGGCAGCGAGCTCGTCCGGGGCGAGCGCACGGACCGGAACGGACCGTTCCTGGCCGCGGAGCTGCTGCGCCTGGGGATCGAGCCGGCCCGCATCGCGATCGTCGGCGACGGCGCCGCGGAGTTGGAGGCGGCGCTGCGGGAAGGGCTCGAGGCAGACCTCTGCGTCGTCTCGGGCGGGCTCGGGCCGACTCACGACGACCGCACGGTGCAGATGCTCGCGCGGGCCGCCGGCCTCGAGCTGGCCGTCGACCCGGAGCTCGAGGCGGAGATCGAGGGGTTCTCCCGGCGGATCGCCGAGCGTCTGAAGCGGCCCTACGGCGACTTCGCCGAAGGCGTGCGCAAGCAGGCGACGCTGCCGGCCGGCGCGCTCGTGATCGGCGTCGCCGGAACCGCGCCGGGCCTCGTGCTCGGGCGGAACGGGTCGGCGGTCGTTGTGCTCCCGGGCCCGCCGCCCGAGCTGCAGCGGCTCTGGCCGGCGGCGCTCGAGTCCGCTCCGGTGCGCGCAGTGCTCTCGCGTGCGCGAGTGCCGGACCGGCGGGCGCTCCGCTTCTACGGCGCGAGCGAGTCGACGGTGGCACGGGCGCTGGCCGAGGCGGGGGGGGAGGCGGATGGCTTGACCGCGACGATCTGTGCCCGCGAGTTCGAGATCCACGTCGACCTGGTCGCCGAGAAGGACGCGCGCGAGAGCGCCGACCGGCTCGCATCGGCGCTGCGCGAGCGGCTGGGCGAGTACCTGTTCGCCGAGGACGAGCGTCCGGTCGAGGCGCTGGTGCTCGACTCGGCGCGGGAGCTCGGGCTGACCGTCGCAACGGCTGAGTCGTGCACGGGCGGGCTGGTTGCCGCGCGGCTGACCTCGGTTCCCGGCTCGAGCGACGTCTTCCGCGGCGGGATCGTCGCCTACGCGAACGACGTCAAGGCGGCCGAGGTGGGCGTCCCCGAGGAGCTGCTCGCGCGGCACGGGGCGGTCTCGCCGGAGGTGGCGCAGGCTTTGGCCGCCGGGGCGCGGGAACGGCTGGGCGCGGACGTCGGCATCGGCGTGAGCGGGATCGCAGGGCCCGGCGGCGGGACGCCGGAGAAGCCGGTCGGGCGCGTCTACCTGCACGCGGAGGGGCCGCGCAGCGGCCTGGCGCGGGAGCTCGACCTGGGCGGCGACCGCGCAGCCGTGCGGGCCCGGGCGACGGCGGCGGCGCTCCATCTGGCACGGGCGCTCTTGGCACAGATTCGTGACAAAGGCGCATGAGGGGTCCTGCTAGCGTCGAAGGCGATGAGCGGATACGGCTCTTCCTGGCTCTCCAGCTGCCTCCGGCCACGGTGGACGCGATCGTCGCCTGGCAGGGCGAGGCGCTTGCGGACGGGCCCGGCGTCCGGGCCGTCGCACGCGAGAACCTGCACATCACCTTGGCGTTTCTCGGGCACCGGCCTGCTGCCGAGCTCGAGCCGATCGCCGGCGCTTTGCGCGAGGCTGCCGAAGCTGCGGAGCCGGCCCGTCTCACCCTGCGCGGCTACCGGGAGACGCGCAGTGTCGGGATGCTCACCTTCGACGACGAGGACGGCCGCGCCGCCGCGCTGGCTGCCGATCTCCACGGGCGGCTCGAGGCGCTCGGCGTCTACGAGCCCGAGCGCCGAAGGTGGCTTCCGCACGTGACCGTGGCGCGCTTCCGCGAGCGTCCGCGGCTGCAGCCGGCCCTACCGGAGCTGAAGCCGTTCGTGCCGTCCGACGCTGCTGCTTACCTGTCACGTCTGCGCCCCGGCGGGGCGCAATACGAAGTCCTCGAATCCATGCGAGTGGGAGGGAGATAACGGTGGACCGCGAGCAAGCTCTCGACACTGCGCTCGGCCAGATCGAGCGCCAGTTCGGCAAGGGGTCGGTGATGCGCATGAGCGACCAGGCCCAGGTCGCGATCGGCGCCGTCTCGACGGGCTCGCTGTCGCTCGATCTCGCACTCGGGGTCGGCGGGCTGCCACGCGGGCGAGTCGTCGAGATCTTCGGCCCCGAGTCCTCCGGCAAGACGACGCTCGTCTACCACGTGATCGCCGAGGCCCAGCGCCGCGGCGGCATCTGCGCCTTCGTCGACGCCGAGCACGCGATGGACCCCGCGTATGCCAAAAGGATTGGCGTGAACATCGACGACCTCCTCGTCTCGCAGCCCGACACGGGCGAGCAGGCGCTCGAGATCGCCGAGCTGCTCGTGCGCTCGGGCGCGCTCGACGTTGTCGCGATCGACTCGGTCGCGGCGCTGACGCCGAAGGCCGAGATCGAGGGCGAGATGGGCGACACGCACGTCGGCCTGCAGGCGCGGCTGATGAGCCAGGCCCTGCGCAAGCTGGCCGGCACGCTCAACCGCACCGACACGATCTGCATCTTCGTCAACCAGCTTCGCGAGAAGATCGGCGTCATGTTCGGCAACCCGGAGACGACCCCCGGCGGTCGCGCGCTGAAGTTCTACTCGTCGGTCCGCCTCGACATCCGGCGGATCGAGACACTGAAGGACGGCGTCGAGGCCTTCGGAAACCGCGTTCGCGTCAAGGTGGTCAAGAACAAGGTCGCGCCGCCGTTCAAGCAGGCCGAGTTCGACATCATCTACGGCACCGGCATCTCCTGGGAGGGGACGGTGCTCGACACGGCGCTCGAGCGGAAGATCGTCCAGAAGTCGGGCTCGCACTTCAGCTTCGAGGACGAGCGGCTCGGCCAAGGCCGGCAGAATGCGACCGCGTTCCTGCGCGAGCACCCGGACGTCGGGCAGCAGATTCTCGCGCGGATCCAGGCGGCGATCGGGGCGGAGCAGGTCGTCTCGGCGAGGCTCCTGCCCGAACACGAGCCGCCAAAGAGGGAATCCGACGCAAAGCAGGCCGGTTCGAACGGTGCCGAGCCCGAGGCCGCGGCCGAGGTGGAAAAGCCCGCCAAGGTCGCCTCGAAGGCGTAGGTGGCCCCGGAGGAGCCGGCGCGGGCCGAGGCCCTCGCGGCCGCGCAGCGCGCGCTGGCGCGGCGCGACCTGTCTGAGCGCGAGCTGCGCGACCGGCTCCAACGCGCCGGCCTGGACCCGGCGGCGGCCGAGGAAGTGATGGAGCAGCTTCGCCGCGGCGGGCTGGTCGACGACGCGCGCTTCGCCGAGGAGCGGGCCCGCGTGCTGGCGGAGCGGGGCAAGGGCGACGCGGCGATCCGCTTCGACCTGGAGCGCCACGGGGTCGCGCTGGGGTTGATCGAGAGGACGGTCATCGCGCTCGAGCCCGAGCGGGACCGCGCCGAAAAGGTCGTCGCCAGGCGCGGGGCCGGCCCGAAGACGGCCCGCCTGCTCGCGAGCCGCGGCTTTCCTGAGGAGGTCGTCACGCTCGTAACGGAAACCGATATTGCGCACGGACCCTGAGCAGCGTTAGGATACGAATTGCTCTATTCGACATTTTTCCTGCATCTAGCCTGTTTCCCGAATCGGACAAAAGCATCTTGAGACCAAACCACATGAGCGCAAGGGAGGCGAGCACCAAGCGGCGGTGAGGTGACCGCTGGGCGAGGCCCGCGCGCGCCTCGCATGCCCCGATTCGAGCATGGCCGCTGCAGCGGTGCCGGATGAGCACCGCGTTCCGGCGCGGAGAACGGTCCCAGCCGGGCTTGCCCGGCACGAGATAGGGAGCCTCCATGCTCGTCGTCATCGGGATAGCGATCGGCCTGGTCGTCGGAGTCGGCGTTGCCTTCCTGTCGCTCTACGCCTTTACGGGCTCTCGGCTCGCCGCCGCGCGGCGAACGCGCCAGCTGCTGGTCACCGAGGCGCGCCGCGACGCGGAAGCGCTGAAGCGCGAGGCGCAGATCGCTGCGCGCGAGGAGTCGGTCCGCATCCGGGCCGAGATCGAGGAGGAGGTCGCGGCCCGTCGCTCCGAGACGATCAAGATCGAGGAGCGCATCCTCGCCAAGGAAGAGGAGATCGACGACAAGCTGACCGAGCTCGGCCGGCGGGAGCAAGGAGTGGCGGACCGGGAGCTGCACACGAAGCAGCTGCAAGAGGAGCTGAAGCAGGCGCGCGAGTCGGAGATGACCGAGCTCGAGCGCATCTCCGGGATGACCGTCAACGAGGCCAAGGCGCACCTGCTCGAACGCTCCGAGGAGCTGATCCGGCACGAGCTCGCTCGCCGGGTGCGACAGGCCGAGGAGGAGGCCCGCGGCGAGGCGAAGCGCCGCGCACGCAATCTCGTCGCGGACGCGCTGCAGCGCGTTGCCGCCAACCACGCGGCCGAGACGACCGTCTCGCTGATCGAGCTTCCGTCCGACGACATGAAGGGCCGGATCATCGGCCGTGAGGGCCGGAACATCCGCGCGCTCGAGCATCTGACCGGCGTGAACGTGATCATCGACGACACCCCGCAGGCCGTCGTCCTCTCGTCGTTCGACGGCATCCGCCGCGAGGTGGCCAAGCTGACGCTCACCAAGCTGATCGAGGACGGCCGCATTCATCCGGCGCGGATCGAGGAGA
>VAWL01000088.1 GCA_005883965.1 Actinomycetota bacterium | reverse complement strand
GAGCCGACCGGCGCGCACCTCCGGATCTACCCGGTCACGGTGCAGGGCGCGGGGGAGCGGCCGGCCGTCGTCCGGGCGTCGCCGCAGCGGATCGTCCCGGTCGGCGCGGGGCCGCGCAGCATCCTGTCCGGGCTCGGGCTCGGCAAGCGCGTGGTCCCCGTCGACGACAGCCTCGTCGGCCTGCCGCTGGTCGACCGCATCCGCCACGCGCACCCGGACCTGATCGTCGCTTCCGGCGAAGCCGACCCGCTCGACCTGGCGCGGGCGCGCGCGGCGACCCACGCTGCGGTCTACGTCGAGGCCGACGAATCGCTCGACGACGTCGCGGGCGCGATCGACGACATCGGCCTGCTCACCGGAAAGCCGGTCGCCGCGCGGCGCCTGAGCGGCTCGCTCGAGCAGACACGCCGCCGGGTCGCCGCGCGCCTCAACGGCTCCCCCTCGGTCTCGACCTTCGCCGACCTCGGCGGCTTCACGACCGTCTCGTCTCGAAGCCTCATCGGCGACCTGATCGGCAGGGCCGACGGCCAGAACGTCGCCGGGCCGGCGCCGGAGCAGGGGCCGTTCCCGCTCAGGCGCCTCCTGCAGCTCGACCCCGAGGCATATGTCGCGATCGGCACCGGCACGACCACGCTTGCTCGCCTGCGCGCGGGCGCGAAGACGAAGCGGATCCGCGCCGTCCGCGACGGCCGCTTCGGCGTCGTCGAGAGCCGCCTGGTCGTCCCCGGGCCGCACCTCGGCGAGGCGCTGGTCCGGATAGCCCGCATCCTGCATCCGGATGCCTTCCACTGAAACCGGCGTCACGCGCGGCAAGCTCGCCGGGTGGCTCGTCCTTGTCGGAATCCTGACCACGCTCGGCTACGGCGGCAGGCTCTCGTCGGGCCCGCCGCCCAAGAACGCCCTCTATCGCTACGACCTCGCCGCCGGGACGCTCCTGCTCGAGCTCCTCGTGCTCGTCGCGGTCCTGCTGATCGCCCGGGGCGTCAGCCGCGAGGCGCTCGGGTTGAGGCGGCCGGAATCGTGGTGGTACGCGGCGCGGCTCGCAGCCGGGCTCCTCGTCGCGCTCCTGATCTTCGAGCAGCTCCTCGAGGCCGTGCTCCACGCCGCGCGCGAGCAGGGCCTCGAGCCCACGCGCTGGGAGCCGTCGCACGCAACGGCATTCGCGGTGAACGCCGTCGTCGTGGTCTGCGTTGCCCCGTTCGTCGAGGAGCTGACCTTCCGCGGGCTCGGCATGGCCGTGCTGTCGATCTACGGCCCGGTCCTCGCAGTCGTCGGCAGCGCGATCGCCTTCGCGGCCGCGCACGGGCTGGTCGAGGGCTTCCCCGCACTCCTCGTCTTTGGGATCGCGATCGCCTACCTGCGCCTGCGGACCAAGAGCGTCTACCCAGGGATGCTCTTCCACGCAACGTTCAACGCGTTTGCGCTCGGCGTTTCCTTCCTCCGGTGACGTGACTATTCTGCGCTCCGTGCGGCGAATCGCGGTCGTCCTTCTGGCTCTCGCCTTCGTGCCGGCCGCGCACGCCTCCGGCCCCGCGGTCTCGATTCAGGCGTCCGCGACGAGCGGCCCGGCTCCGCTCAGCGTCACGCTGACCGCGAGTGGCGATCCGGCCCTCTACCACTGGGACCTCGGCGACGGCACCACCGCCGACGGCCCCGTCGTTACACACGTCTACCCGGCCGGCCGCTTCGTCGCGCAGGTCACGGCGACCGGCGCCGGCGGAACGTCGCAGGCCCAGGTGACGATCACCTCGCTCGGGCTGACACTCGGCGCTCCGAAGGTCGGCACCTATGGGCAGCGGGCCCGGTTCCATGGCCGCACGGTCCCGGCGCTGAAGAACGTCCACGTCGGCCTCTACCGCGGCGAGCGACGGATCGCCTCGGCCAGAACCGACCGTAAGGGCCGGCTCTCGCTGCGCGGGCGAGTCGGCACGCCGGGCTTGCAGTACACACTGCGCTACGCGGGTGCGACCTCGAACGCGGTCGTGCTCAGGGTGCGCCCCGGGCTCGACACCGCCTTCCACGGCACCGGCCAGGTCGGCCGCGCGCTCTCCTTCACGGCACATGAGCACCCCGCCGGAGCGGGGAAGCTGAAGGTGATCGTCTACTACAACGGCCATCTGCTCGGACAGCACTCGGGCCAGGGAGGCGTGCGGGTGAAGCTCCGGACCCGGCGGCCGGGCACCTACCGCGTGCGTATCCAGATCGCGCCTGCCACGGGCTACGTCGCCAACGGCCGCAACGTCGAGCAGGCCGTCTATCTCCCGGCGCTACGTGTCGGCTCGCGTGGCCCGAGCGTCCGCGCGCTCGAGCGGCGCCTCCACGAGCTCCACTATGCGCTCGCCTCGGTCGACGGCTTCTACGGCGCCGACACCTTCGATGCGGTCATCGCCTTCCAGAAGCTGCACGGCCTACCGCGCACCGGGGCGACGGACACCCGCTTCTGGCGGGAGCTCGAGGTCGCTCACATCCCGCACCCACGCTACCCCGGAACCCACGTCGAGGTGAGCAAGGAGCTGCAGGTGCTGTTGATGGTGCATAACGGGCAGGTCACGCTGATCCTCCCCGTCTCGACCGGCGCGACCGGGAACACGCCACTCGGGGTCTGGCACGTCTACAGCAAGGTGCCGGGCTACAACGCGAAAGAGATGTACTACTCGTCCTTTTTCGTCGGCGGCTTCGCGATCCACGGCTACCACGACGTGCCGGCCTACCCGGCGAGCCATGGCTGCGTACGGATCCCGATCTGGGTCGCCATCCGCATCTACTCGCTGATCGACTACGGGACTGCGGTCTACATCTACTAAAGCGATCGCGGTCGCCGTCCTCGTGCTGGCGGTCGCGGGCTGGCTGGTCTACACGCAGGCCTGGGGCGAGGGCGGCACGCACCCGCTCGCGTGGCGCGACCTCACTCCGAAGGTGCGCGGGCTGCAGCTCGTCCACCGCGAGGTGGTCGTGATCCACTCGCGCGGCACCTTCGTCAAGGTCGTCCGCGCAGCGATGCCCGGCCGCGCACCAGGGCCGCCGGCGCTCGACTGGAAGCAGCAGGAGGTGGTGATGATCGCCGTCGGCCCCCGCTCGGGAACCGGCTACTCGGTCGACGTCCAGCGCGTGGTCGAGCACCGCCGCAGCATCGACGTCTACGCACGTGAGCGAACCCCGTCGCTGGGCGATCCGGTCACGGCCGAGGTCACGTATCCGTACCGCGTGATCGCCATCCGCCACAGCCACAAGCCCGTCTACGTCAAGCTGCACGGGCGATGATCGAGCCCGACCCGCTGATCCGGCAGCTGCGCGAACAGATCTCCGACAACGACCGCGCGATCGTCGAGGCGATCAACGCGCGCCTGAAGCTCGTCGCGCGTCTCAAGGGCTACAAGGAGTCGCGCGGCCTCTCGTTCGTCGACCCCGAGCGCGAGGAGTGGATGCTGCAGTACCTATCCCGGGCCAACCGCGGGCCGCTGTCGGCCGACGGCCTCAAGGAGCTGTTCGAGGAGATCCTCACGCTGACGAAGCGCGAGGTCGAGCGCGGCTCCTAGTCCTCCTCGCCGTTCGCCTCGGCGAACTCGTCCGGGGTGACGTTATCGAGGAACTGCTTGAACTCGGTGACGATCTCCTCCTCGTTCACATCCTCGCCCTCGAACTCGATCGCCGACTCCTCGATCACCTCTTCGGCCGCGAAGATCGGCGCGTCCGCGCGGACGGCCAGGGCGATCGCGTCGGACGGGCGCGAGTCGATCTCGATCTCCGAGCCGTTCTGCTGCACGGTGATGCTCGCGTAGAAGGTGTTCTCCTTCAGCTCGGTGACCGTGATGCGGACGACCTGCGCTCCGAGCTCGCCGAGCATCTCGGTGACGAGGTCATGGGTCATCGGCCGCGGCGTCGAGGCGCCCTGGAGCTTCATCAGGATCGCCGCCGCCTCGGGATGGCCGATCCAGATCGGGAGGAACTTGTTGCCGTCGGCGGTCTTGAGAAGGACGATCGGCTGCTTGCCGACGAGGTCGAAGCTCACGCCGTAGATGACCATCTCGTGCATCAGGCGGCCTCGGCCCTCTTCATGACCAGAGGGTAGCGGCTCAAACTCCGGCTAGACGCGCTGATTGCCGTTGGGCGGAGGCGACTCCAGCTCGGCGATCGGTGCGGTGATTTCCTCACCCGTTTCGGCGTCCTCGAGAACGGCGCGCCGGTCAGGCACGCTCATGGGGTCGAGGCCACGGAGATAGTGGAGCCGACCCTGATAGAGAACGAGGTCGCCGATGTTCATAGCCGCAGTTCCTATGACGCTCATCGGCGCCTTTTGGCGGGTCCCACATCCCTTGATCGTGGCGCTACACTGGCCGCCCCGGGCGATTAGCTCAGTTGGTTAGAGCGCCGCTCTGATAAGGCGGAGGTCCGTGGTTCGAATCCACGATCGCCCATTCGCCGTCGAAAGTCCGCCGATCGGCGGCATGACGGCTTTCGATGGTCTCTTGTTTCTCATCTAGCCAACGCGAGCCGCGTTTAGCGAAGGACTGACTCGGCAACTCCCGCTGCACACGACTTGCAATGGGGAAGGAGGCCACCGCCATGGCCGACGAGGTTCAGCAGCTGAAAGACGATGTTTCGTCCAACGGGTCCGGTTCCCGCCTCTCCGGGCTCACGAACAAGAGCGTGCTCTTCCCGGTGGCAGCGGCAGCCGCCAGCGCCGCCGCGGCAGGGCTCGCCAGCAAGAAGGGGCCCGACCTGATGAAGAAGCTCCAGGGCGAAGCCGACGAGGAAGGCGAGGAGCTCGGCAAGAAGGGGCTCCAGGGGCTCAAGAAGGGCCTCGAGTCGAGCGGCATGGTCGGCAAGCTCGCCTCGAAGGCGATCGGCGGCGGAGGCGGCGACGGCGGCCAGAAGGGCGGCAGGACTCGCCGGCTTCCGATTCAGCGCTGGACCGACGTGGCCGTGCCCGTCGACAAGGCTTACCGCGCCTGGACGCAGTTCGAGGAGTTTCCGAAGTTCATGCACCGCGTCCTCGAGGTGAAGAAGGAAGACCAGAACAAGATCCACTGGCGCGAGAAGATCTGGTTCAGCACCCGCGAGTGGGACGGAGAGATCACCGACCGGCGCAAGAACGACCGGATCGCGTGGAAGTCCGTCAGCGGCACGCAGCATTCAGGCGTGATCAGCTTCCACAAGCTCGACGCCAACCTGACGCGAGTGCTCGTCACAGTCGACTTCGTCCCGACGGGGATGATCGAGAAGATGGCCTCGGGCATGCGGTTCGCGAAGCGCGCCGTACAAGCCGACCTGGCCCGCTTCAAGGCCTACGTCGAGATGGGCGACGCCAAGGGCCTCGAGTACAAGTCGACCCCGGACGAGATGGAGCAGCGCCGTGACGACGACGGCGGCGGGGACGATCAAGAGGCGCAGAGCCGCAGCGGCGAAGACGACAGCCGGGATGACGGCGCTCGCGATTCCGACCGCGAGGAACGGGCGAGCCGGCGCGAGGAGCGCCGCAAGTCGCTCGCCTCGTCGTAGCGGTTGAAAGCGGGAGATCCGGGCAAGGATTGAGCCGAATGGCCATTGCCACACAGGGCACCGCGAGCAACTACCTGCAGCGCGCGCCGAGCCCGAGCGGGCTCGCCGACGTCGTCGACCTGATCCTCGACAAGGGGCTGGTGATCGACGCCTACGTGCGGATCGCCGTCATCGGGATCGAGCTGATCACCATCGACGCCCGGATCGTGATCGCGAGCGTCGACACCTACCTGCGCTTTGCCGAGGCCGTCAACCGGCTCGACCTCACCCAGACGGAGCTGGCCGGCCTGCCGGAGCTCCAGGAGAAGGGATCCGAGGAGATGACCAAGGGCGCGATCGAGGGCGTCGAGGACGAAGTGACGCCGGACAGCCCCGCGCTGCGGAAGGCGATGAAGGGCGCTGCCGCCGCTGCCGCCGTCGGGGCCGCCGCAGCCGCGGCCAAGCAGATCGCCTCCCGGATGAACGACGGCGGCTCGGAGGGGGGCGACTGATGGCCGACGGCGCCACAGAGCCCCGTCAGACGAACGGCCTCGTCAGAACGATGGCGAAAAGGGCTTTCGCGCCGCTTCTCGCCAGCCTCGCCAGCGCCCTGAGTGGCTATCTGGCCCGCAAGGCGGCCGTGCTCGCGCAGGAGAAGCTGGCACCGAAGCTGCGCGAGAAGGGCGGAGCTCGAGCCGTCGCACAGGATGCCGTCTCGGCCGTCGCCGAGAAGGTCGGCGGGGACGACGAGTCGAGCCGGGACGCGCAGCGCCGGGACCGGGAACGGCGCCGCAATCAGCGCCGCCAGGCTCTCGAACAGTCGGGATCGAGCTAAGGAGGACTGATGGCGATCGCCACCCAAGGAACCGCGAGCAACTACCTGCAGCGCGCGCCGAGCCCGAGCGGGCTCGCCGACGTCGTCGACCTGATCCTCGACAAGGGGCTGGTGATCGACGCCTACGTGCGGATCGCCGTGATCGGGATCGAGCTGATCACGATCGACGCGCGGATCGTGATCGCAAGCGTCGACACCTACCTGCGCTTTGCGGAGGCCGTCAACCGGCTCGACCTGACCCAAACCGAGGCGGCCGGCCTCGCGGAGCTCCGCGGGGATAACGACAGCGGCGGCAACGGCGGCGGCAAGGCAAAAGGGGCGATGGAAGGCGCGAAGGACAAGGCTTCGGACGCCAAGAAGAGCCTGAAGGAGCGCGTGGGGCGCGACTAGGCCATGGTGCTCCAGACCCCCCCGACTCCGGGCACCCCCGAGCTTTCCACCACCGCGCTCTACTGCTACGGCGTCGTCTCGGCCGACGCGGCAGCCTCGCAGGCCGGCACCGGCCTCGGAGGCGCTTCGGTTGAGCCGGTCCGCTTCCGCGAGCTCGCCGCGCTGACGAGTCCCGTCCCCCCGGGCCAAGTCCGCGCCAAGCGGGCCGACCTGCTGCGCCACTTCGACGTTCTCGGCACCGCGTTCGAGCACGGCACGGTCGTCCCGCTCCGCTTCGGAATCGTCTTCGACGACGAGGCGGCGCTCGCCCGCGACTTCCTCGAGCCCCGGCGCGACGAGCTGCTGGGGCTTCTGCGCAAGCTCCGCGACCGGGTCGAGCTGCGTGTGACCGCCCACTACCGCGAGGAGGCGATCCTGGCCGAGATCGTCCGCACGAACCGAAGAGTCGGCGCTTTGCGCGAGGCTACGAGGACAGGCGGCTCGCATCAGCTCCTGGTCGAGCTCGGCGAGCTCGTCTCGGCAGAGCTCCAGGCCCGGACCGCACGCGACGTCCGCGCCACCCTCGAGCGGCTGCAACCGCTCGCGCTCGAGTACGACCTGGACGCCGAACCGATCGAGCACCAGGTCTTGCGTGCGTCGTTCCTCGTCGACCGCAAGCGCGTCCCGGCCTTCGACAAGGCGATGGAGGAGCTCGCCGCCGAGCAGGCGGCGCGGATCGACTTCAAGGTCGTAGGCCCGCTGCCGCCGCATAGCTTCGTCAGCCTGGAGGGCCGTCGCTGATGGGCCTGTTCACAGGCCTGCTGACGCTGCCGCTCGCGCCGGTCCGCGGCACCGTCTGGGTCGCTGAGCAATTGGCGGCGGAAGCCGAGCGAGAGCTGCAGCGGCAGCGCTCGCCTCGCCGGCGTCTCCTCGTAGCCGAGCGGCAGCTCGAGCTCGGCGTGATCTCGCTGGAGGAGTACGAGGCGATCGAAGAGGAGGCGCTCGACCAGATCGAGGCCGAGGAGCAGGCGTGGCAGACCTGAGCGAAGCCCAGCGAAAGCGCCAGGAGGCACGCCGGCGGCGGCGGGGGCAATCCGAAGAGAGCCCCCAAGAAGACGCCTCGACTCTCGAGAGCGGAGAGCAGCCGCTCGAGTCGGTGAAGCAAGCGGCGAAGGTCGCGGCTGCCGGCGCAGCCGTCGGCGCAGCCGCAGCTGCCGCCCGGGCGCTCACGCACCGCGACGACCAGGGCGCGGAGGACGGCGACGAGAGCGCGCAGCCCGAGCAGCAGGAGCGCCAGAAGGGGCCGCGCGACCAGGAACCCGAGGCGCAGCCTGAGCCACAGCACGAACCGCAGGCCGAACAGGAGCAGGAGCCCCAGGCCAAACCGGAGCCGGAGCCGCAGGCCCAAGAACAGGAGCAGGAAGAACAGGAGCCCGTCGAAGGCGCTGAGCTCGGCGATGCGCGGGAGACCATGCGGCGCGCCCGGGAACAACTCGAGGAGCTGCTCGGCAAGCCGGTCGAGTCCGCCTCGTCGCTCGAGCGCACCCACGACGGCTGGGTAGTGACACTCGAGGTCGTCGAGCTGAAACGCATCCCGGAGTCCACCGACGTCCTCGCCGCCTACGAGCTGGAGCTCGACGAGAGCCTCGGCTTCCGCCGCTACCAGCAGGTGCGCCGCTACACCCGCTCCCAGGCCGACCGAGGTGAACAGTGAGCAGCCAGGACCTTCAGGGCTACCGGTCCGGCCAGCCGGCGCAGCTCGCGGACGTGCTCGAGCGCGTCCTCGACAAGGGAATCGTGATTGCGGGCGACATCAAGATCAACCTGCTCGACATCGAGCTGTTGACGGTCAAGATCCGACTGCTGATCGCTTCGGCCGACAAGGCCCGCGAGATGGGAATCGACTGGTGGCAGAACGACCCGTTCCTCTCGGGCCGCAACGGGCATGACCGCCTGGAGAAGCGGCTACAGGCTCTCGAAGAGAAGGCCGGTCTGCCCACGTCGAAGGACGAGTCGTGAGCGCGGCCCCTGCGGCCGGCAGCGACGAGTTCGGCTGGTACCTCTACGGCGTAGTCGCGGCCGGGGCGGCGCTGGATGATCTCGCGGCTGTGCCGGCCGTCGATCGGGAGTACCCGGTGGAGCTCGTGGTGGAAGGGTCGCTCAGCGGAGTGACAAGCCGTGTCTCGACGGCCGAGTTCGATGAGGCGGCGCTGCCCGGGCGCCTCGGCGACGCAGCCTGGCTCGAGCAGAAGATCCGGGCCCACGAGCAGGTGCTGGAGAACGTGCTCTCGAGCGCAACGGTCCTGCCATGCCGCTTCTGCACCGTCTACCACGACCAGGCCGACCTACGGCGCTTCCTGGCTGAGCGTGAGAGCGCTCTCGTCGCGGCGCTCGACCGCATCTCTGACCGCGTCGAGCTCGGCGTCAAAGCCTTTGTGGACAGCGAGCGGTTCGCGTCGTCCGCGGGAACACGCAGCGAAAAGATTCGCGAGCTCTCCGAGCGCGTCTCGCAGGCCGAAGGTGGCCGCGCCTACCTCGAGACGCGCCAAATCGAGCGCCTTGTGGCCGATGAGCTCGCGCGCTTCCGGCAGGAAGCCGCGCCGCAGCTGCACGAGCGCCTGCTCAACGCCGCCGACGAGGGCGTCCTGCTCGCGCCCCAGCGGCCGGAGGTCAGCGGCCGCGAAGAGGAGATGCTCCTAAACGGCGCCTACCTCGTTCCCGACCGGACGCGGTTCGAGCACGCGCTGGCCGACCTGGCTCGCGAGCGGCGCGGGGAGGGAATCGAGCTCGAGCTGACCGGCCCCTGGCCGCCGTACAACTTCGTGCCCGAGGAGCTCGGGTCGTGACCGCAGCCGACCGTTCAGCCCTCGCGCACCAGGTCACGCTGCTCGAGCTCGTCGACCGCGTTCTGAACAAGGGTGTCGTCCTCTCCGGCGACATCACGCTCTCGGTCGCGGACGTCGACCTCGTCTACGTCGGCCTGCGCGTTCTGCTCTCCTCCGTGGCGACGCTCGAGGAGCAAGGCGAGCAGACCGCACTCGAAGGAGCGTTCCGCTGATTCACGTCTATGGAATCGTCGAGGAGCTCGAATCGCTGCCTGCCACAAGCGGCGTCGGCGGCTCTCAACTCGAGCGCCGGCGCGTGGGTGGGCTCGACGTGGTGGTGAGCAACGTCGCGGACGACGAGGTCACGCAGGACGCCGTGCTCAAGCACGCCGAGGTGGTCGAGCAGCTCCTCGGCCGGAGCCGCGCGGTGCTGCCGGCCCGGTTCGACCGGCCGCTCGCCGACGAAGAGGAGCTGAATACCGCCGTTAGTGCAGCCGCTCGGGAGCTGGAGCGCGGCCTCAGGCGTGTCCGCGGCTGTGTCGAGCTCGGGTTGCGCGTGATCGCCCCATCGGCTGAAGCGGTGCCGAAGGGCGGCTCCGGGGCCGATTACATGCACGCCCGCCTGGCCGAGGAACGGCGACGCCGGCGGCTGCTGGACGAGCTCGACGCGCCGCTCGCCCGTCTCTCCGAGGCGACTGCCCCTGCCGGCAGCTCCGGTGGTGACGCGTTCGTGGCTTCCTACCTCGTCGCGACCCGGAACGTGCCCGCCTTCCGCAAGGCGGTCGACGCGCTCGAGGAGGCACACCCCGAGCTGACAATCGTCTGCACCGGGCCTTGGCCGCCGTACTCATTCGGGACGGGGGTCGAGTGAGCACGTCGAGGACACCGGTCGACAAGATCCTCGCTGCGAGCGGCGACCTGCACCGGATTGCCGGCGAGCTGGAGCACGTCCAGGAAGCCTTCCCGCGCCGCGTGAACGCCGACCCGGAGAAGGTCGAGCGCGGGCTCGTGCATCTCGTCCTCACGCTCGTAGAGCTCCTGCGGCAGCTGATGGAGCGTCAGGCGCTCCGCCGCATGGAGACCGGCACACTCAGCGACGAGCAACTCGACCGGCTGGGCGAAACCTTCATGAAGCTCGAGCAGCGGATGACCGAGCTGAAAGCCGAATTCGGACTCGAAGACCGCGATCTCAACCTGAATCTGGGACCCCTGGGCGATCTGTTGTAGCCGCGCATGAAAACGGCGTGGGCGGAGATACGAGAGAGAGTCCTCGACTGAAAGGAGACCACCGATGGCATCACTGAAAGACGTCGAGCAGGTCGCCGACGACCTCGCAGGTCTCGTCGACAACCTTCGCAAGGAGATCCGTGACAACGCGAGCTTCGACAAGCTCGTCACGCTCGCCGACCAGATCAGCGAGCACGCGGACGAGGCGGCCGGGACGTTCAGCACCGTCAACGAGGCGCTGACCAGCCGCCTGAAGGAGCTCAAGGACGGCGCCAAGTCGAGCGCCGGCGCGGCACGCTCCAAAGCTCGCAGCTAACCGAGGGGAGAGAAATGGCTGAGGACAACCAGCAACAGCAGGAGGGTCAAACGGAGCGGGGCAACCAAGGCGGCGGCAGCGGGAGCACTGCCGTGAAGGCTGCGGCCGCCGCGGCCGCTACGAGCGTCGCGGCGATTGCGGCCAAGAAGGCGCTCTCGCGTCGCGGCAGTTCCAACGGGCACTCCAGCAACGGCGGTTCGCAGAAGGGCGACATGGGATCGATGCTCAACACGGCGCTCTCCGGTGGGTGGGACGCGGCGCGCGATGCGCTGGTTCCTGCCGCCGAGGACGCGGCGGGCGCGGCGGGCGAATGGCTGGCGGAGAACGCGCCGGACTTCGTGCGCGAACGGATCGTTCCCCGCTTCATCGAATCCTTCAACGAGGCGAGCGGCGGCAACTGAGCGCCGACAACGAGGAGGTAGCAGTGGCTGAAATGGAGGAAAACGAGGGGTTGTCGACGGGCAAGAAGGTCGCCGCAGGTGCGGCTCTCGGAGTCGCGGTGCCGGCGGCGGTCGCTGTCGGCAAGAAGCTGCTCGGCGGCGACGAGGATGGAGGAGGCGGCGGCGAGCAGACCGGGAGCAGGTCCGGCAGCCGGCGCTCCTCTCAGCGAGCACGTTCGAGCGCCAAGCGGGCGCGTTCCAGGCCCTCCCGCTCGCGGTCGACCGGCGCCAAGCGCCCGTCTTCGTCGAGCAGCCGCAACAAGAGCTCGTCGACCGGGAGCCGCAGCGGCAGCACCCGTACGAAGGAA
>VAWL01000087.1 GCA_005883965.1 Actinomycetota bacterium | reverse complement strand
ACCGCGAGTCGAACCAGGAGGACTTCCTTGTCCTCGCCGGTGAGGCGCTTGCAATCGTCGAGGGCGAAGAGCGGCCGCTCAAGCCCTGGGACTTCCTCCACTGCCCGCCCGGGACCGACCACATCATCGTCGGCGCCGGCGACGGCCCCTGCCTCGTCTTCATGACCGGCGCGCGGCTGGTCGAGAAGGAGGTTCTCTACCCGCGCTCGGAGGTCGCGCTGCGCCACGGCGCGGGCGTCGAGGAAGACACGCCCGACCGCAACGTCGCGTACGCGCCTTTCCCGAAGTGGCAGCCGGGCCGCCCGCGCGACCTTCCCTTCTTCCAATAAGAAACGAGGGCCCCGGGGCATTGGAGGCCCTCGTTTCCTCATCCGCTCTCCCGCGGCCCAGGCGGTGGTACGCGCGGAATTCGTCCAGGTCGTCCTCGCCGCGACTCTACGAAAGCCCTGCCCGAAGATGGGTTACGCCGGGGTGCGGATCCGGTGTCGAGGCTGTGACAGCTACTCGTCGTAGGGCGGCAGCTCGAGCGCGCGCTCGTAGGCGGCGCGGTCGTGCACCGGCTCGCCGTGCGCGACGATCACCCGCTCGAACGGCAGCTCGAGGAGCTCGCGCAGAGCCGGCCGCGCGCGCTCGATGTGCGGCGTGTCCCAGATCCGCAGCCCGTCGGCCCCGATCAGCGCGTCCGCGAAGACGAGCGTTCGCTGCTCCGGCAGCCAGAGCGGCGTCTCGTTGCGGCCGCGGCCGTCGTACAGCGCACGCAGGCCACCCGGCAGCTCGGAGCCGGGCTCGATCTCCTCGAGCTCGGTCTTCGGGATGTTCGTCCGCTCGAAGAGCCACGGCCCGAAGGCCCGCGAGCCGTAGCGGCCGACGATCAGGTCGACGTCGCGCACGTGGTCGGGCTTGAGCACGACGGCCATCGTCGGCGGCTTCTCGTCGAGCCGGCTCCAGACCTCCGAGTCCTCCGGCGCGGCGAGCGCGTCGAGCACCGCGACCTCGCCGCCGCTCTCGACGCAGGTCGAGGTGACGACCTCGGGCCAGCCCGCCCCCTCGTGCCAGTCCGGGTAGGACAGCCGCCAGATCCAGAGCCCGTCGTCCAGGTCGCGAACCTCGTGGGTCATGGCGCCATTCTCCCTATCATCGAGCCATGGTTCAGGAGGCGAAGCTCGAAGACACCGGGCCCGGGCTCGTACCGGCGAGCCAGGGCTGGTTCGTGATGAACGTCCGCGACGGCCGCTGGTTCGACAAGCCCGGCCAGGGCCACGCCATCTCGCTGACCGGCTACGACGAGTACGAGGCCGAGACGTTCTTCCCGATGCTGGGGATGTCGATCCGGGTCGTCAGCCCGGGCGAGCCGACCGGGACGTACCACTGGGAGACCGAGCAGGAGGACTTTCTCGTCCTCGCGGGCGAGGGTGTGCTGATCGTCGAGGGCGAAGAGCGGCCGCTGAAGCAGTGGGACTTCGTGCACTGCCCGCCGGGTACGAAGCACGCGTTCGCAGGCGCCGGCGAGGGCCCGTGCGTCATCCTCTGCGCGAGCTCGCGGCAGTTCCAGAAGGACGGCCCCTGGGGCTTCTACTGCGCCGACGAGACGGCCGCGCGCTACAACGCGAGCTCGCCCGAGGACACCCAGGAGTTCGAGCCCGCCCACGCGCGCTTCGAGCCCTCGCGCAAGATCCGGTACCCCGGAGGACTGCTGCCCGGCGGCTAAGCCTCGGGTTTCGCTCCGCCGTAGTCCGAGACCGCGTCTCCGAGGTTGAAGAGCCCGCCGAAGCGGCGCTCGCCCGGCGCGGCGACGTCGTAGATCCCGACCTGGTTCGCGTCCGGGTAGACGCTGACGTTCGGCGCGTTCTGCTCGCTGAACATCAGCAGCCGCACGAGCCCGTCGCCACGGTTCTCGAACCCGTGCGCGCCGCGCTCGCCGCGCGGGAACGCCCGCACCTCGCCCTCGGGAACGTGCTCCCAGCCGCCCGGCGTCCGTAAGGCGATGACGCCGGAGAGCACCACCATCAGCTCTTCCCGCTGCAGGTGGTAGTGGTAGGGCATTCCGCTTCCCGCCGGCAGCTCGTACACCGTCAGGCCAAGGTGCTCGGCGCCGGCGAGCTCGGCCAGCCGGGAGCGCCGGTAGCCGTCCTCTTCCCGCAGCTCGTCTGTGTGGATGCTCGGCACGGCGATGAGTTCTCCCTCCGCGTACCGTCTCATCTTCGTCAACCACGAAAGGAGCCAGCATGGGCCGGCCGGTAGTCCACTTCGAGATCATCGGGAAGGACGGAGACAAGCTCAACGCGTATTACGCGGAGCTGTTCGACTGGGAGATCGACTCGAACAACCCGATGAAGTACGGGATGGTCACGCGCGAGAGCAACAAGACGCAGTCGGGCGACCTCGGCATCGGCGGCGGCGTCGGCCAGGGGCCGGACGGCTATGAGGGCCATGTGACCTTCTACGTCGCGGTGCCCGACGTCGAGGCCGCGCTGCAGAAGGCCGAGGAGCTCGGGGGCCAGCGCGTGATGGGCCCGGAGAAGATCATGGACATGGTCACGCTCGGGCAGTTCAAGGATCCCGAGGGCCACGTTGTGGGCGTCGTCGAGGACATGCCTGCGTGATCGAGGTCGTTTTGGCCGAAGTGGGGCTCGCGCTCAGCCGGCGCTAGCGGCCGACCGCGTAGCCCTGCATGCCGCGTGGGTTGGCGGCCGCGCGTAGGAGCTTTCCGTCGGTGGCGGCTGCGCTGAGCCGGCCGAGCGACCACGGGCCCCGTGGCTCGACAAGGTGGCCGCGGCGGCGCAGGTCGGCGATGACCTCGTCCCCGAAGCGGCTCTCGAGCGGAACCGCCCGTGGTCGCGGCTGCCGCGGATCGAACGACTCCGGGAAGTGCTCGGTGTGGAACATCGGCGCGTCGATCGCCTGTTGCAGGCCGAGGCCGAAGTGCACGAGCGAGAGGAAGAAGACGAGTGACCACTGGTCCTGCATGTCTCCGCCCGGGGTCCCGAACGCGAGCGTCTCGCCGTCGCGTCTGGCCAGCGAGGGGGAGAGCGTCGTGCGCGGGCGCTTGCCCGGCTCGAGCGAGCTCGGCAGCCCTTCCTCGAGCCAAAACATCTGGCAGCGGGTGCCGAGGCAGAAGCCGAGGCCGGGAATCACCGGCGAGCCGTCCAGCCAGCCGCCGCTGGGCGTTGCGGATACGACGTTGCCGTGACGGTCGACGACGTCGATGTGGCACGTGTCGCTCCTTGTCGGCTCTCCGGTTCCGGGCGCTACGGGAGGCGCGGCTGGGATCCGCGGCAACCGCGGCTCGCGGCCGCCCGGGCTCCCAGGGCGCAGCTCGGCCGACGCCTCCTCGCCGACGAGCCGGGCCCGCTCCTCCGCGTAGCCCGGGCTCAGCAAATCGTCCAGCGGCACCTCGAAGGAGGCGGGGTCGCCGTACCACGCCTCGCGGTCAGCGAACGCGAGCTTCGCGCACTCGACCACGACGTGGACGAAGTCGGCGCTCTCCCGCCCGAGCGAACCGAGCTCGAACTGGGAGAGCAGCCGGAGCTGCTGCAGGAAGACCGGCCCCTGGCCCCACGGCCCGGTCTTGAACACCCGCCAGCCGTGGTAGTCCAGCGAGACGGGCGGTTCGACAGACGCCTGCCACGACGCGAGGTCGTCGCCGGTCAGCAGCCCGCGGTGCCGCTCGCCGGAGCTGTCCATCGCCTCCGTCTCCGCGACGAACGACGCGATCGCGTCCGCGACGAAGCCGCGGTAGAACGCGTCGCGTGCGGCGTCGATCTGCCGTTCGCGGCCGCCCCCGCCCGCCTCCTCGAGCACACGGCGCCAGCTCGCCGCCAGGTCGCGGTTACGGAAGAGGCTTCCCGCCGCCGGCACAGGGAGATAAAGCTCGGCTGATCCCGGCCACTCGTCGCGGAATACCGACTCCATCGAGGCGATCGCGTCGCGGATCCCCGGGACGAGCGGGTAGCCGCCCTCCGCGTAGCCGATCGCCGGCTCGAGCACCTCGGCCAGCGAGAGCGTCCCGAAATCGCGCAGGAGCAGCAACCAAGCGTCGAACGCGCCCGGAACGGAGGCCGGCAAGAGGCCGGTCCCCGGCACGAGCTCGAGCCCGAGCTCGTGAAAGCGCTCGATCGTGGCCGCCGCCGGCGCGACTCCCTGGCCGCAGACGACGCGCACCTCGTCCCGGTCGGCGCTGTAGAGCAGGATCGGCGCTTCCCCGCCGGGGCCGTTCATGTGCGGCTCGACGACCTGGAGCACGAACCCGGCCGTGACCGCCGCGTCGAAGGCGTTGCCGCCGTGCTCGAGCGCCGCCATCCCGGCCGCCGATGCGAGCCAGTGCGTCGAGGCGACCATTCCGAAGGTACCGCGCAGCTCCGGCCTGGTCGTGAACGTTCCCATCAACCGGAGCGGGCGCCGCCCGAGGGCCGCGCCCGCTCCTTGCTCAAACGTCCGTCAGACGGCCATGTCGCGCCTGGCATCGCCCCAGTGAACCATCAAGGCCCAGAGCACGATGATGTTCAGTGCCAGCCCACACAGCGCCCACAGCGGGTACGCCGTGTCGCCGACGAAGCCGAGCTGGATGAAGAAGTTGATGAGACCGGCGACGATCGCGAACCATCGGGCCCAGCCTGCCCCGGCAAGAAGCCCGAAGCCTGCCATTACCAGGATGATTCCCCAGATGATCATGATCCAGCCCCACGTGGTGAGGTTGAAGACGATGATCTGGTTCGGCGTCACCGCGTAGTAGGAGCCTCTGATGGCCGCGATCAGTCCTTCGAAGAAGTCGATCCCTCCGATGACGACCATCAGACAACCGGCGAAACCGATCCAGCCGGTCCAGCCGCTTCTAGTTGCCATTGCCTACCCTCCAGTCCGGTCGTTGCTGCGCCCTATCCTCTCGCGTCCGGATAGGTGTTGCAAAGGGAACGTTCACCCGGACTTGCCTCGATTCCTGCTTCTGGCGTAGCCTCGCAGCGATGATCCGGCTGGCGAAGCAGCTCACCCTCTCCTTCCTGGCGAACGCGGGGGTGCTGGCGATCGTCACGGCGATCCTGAGTGGCGTGACTGTCGACACGGCCGGCGACCTGATCAGGGCCGCCCTCTTGTTCGGGGTCCTCAACACGATCCTGAAGCCCGTGCTACGGCTACTGACCCTGCCGCTCGCGTTCATCACGCTCGGCCTGATCTGGTTCGGCGTCTCGATGCTGATGCTCTGGCTGACCGGGGTGCTCATCTCCGGCTTCGCGATCCATGGCTTCCGCGCGCTGGTCTGGGCGACGATCATCGTTTGGGCGGTGAACGTCGTCCTCGACTTCGTGCCAGGCCCTTGGCGGGGCACGCGCCGCGACTAAGGGCCCAACAACAGCCGTCCCGTTGCGTCTTAGCAGGCGTCGTGCTGCGTGTCTTCGCATCGCCTCGGAGGCGGCGCAGGCTCGGGCTTGCAGCCGCGCTTGTCACTCTCGGCGTGATCGTCTATCTCGGCGTCCACTTCTCCAGCCCAGGCTCTCCGGAGAACGCCACCGGCCCCGAGCTCCCGGATTACAAGACGCCGAAGACCGTTCCCTTCACGCGGCAGGACCGGCGGGCCGTGCGGAAGGTCCTCGCCAAGTTCATCGCGACGGCCGTCTCGCGTCGTCATGTCGAACGCTCGTGGGACCTGGCGAGCGCGACCATGCGGGAAGGGGTGACGCGTAACGAGTGGGAGAGCGGCAGCATCCCGGTCCAGCCCTACCCGGCGTCGGCGCGCGGGGGCGGGAGCTGGACTGCGGTCGAGTACTCGTACCGGCGGAAGGTCGGGCTGAACGTGCTCGTGTTCCCGCAGCGCGGCTCGGGCTACGGGATTGCCAGCGCCCACGTCGACCTGGTCAAGGGCCGCGACCAGCGCTGGCGGGTCGACTACTGGATGTTCACGAAGTTCCATGGGCCCGGCACGGCGGCGCCGGCCGATTCGGCCTCGGCCCTGAGCGAGGGACCGCCCAACGTGCACAAGCTGCCCGGGAAAACGACCACTCACAAGAGGCACCGGACCAGGACGGCGGCGGCGCCTGCGTCCGGTGGCCGCGTCGTCCATCTTGGCGGCATCTGGTGGGCCGTCCCGATCGGCGTGCTGGCACTGATCGTGCTTGGGCCGCTGACGGCGATAACGATCGTGTTCATCCGCAACCGCCGTGCGGAAGCCGAGTACCGACGCTCGAGGCGTTAGGGCAGCGTGAGCTCGAGGCTGAGCAAGACGGCGCCGAGCACGAACGCGACCGACCAGAGCGCCGCGCGCAGACTGATCGGCGAGCGCTCGCCCGCGGCGCCGGCGCGCATCAAGCCGGGTGGCGGAGGCTTGTCGTAGAGCGTAGGGGGCGCCATGACTCCGGGCCGTTGCATTGTCCCTCCAGACCTCGGCCCCCCTCAGTGCTCACATCCTACGTGAGAGCCGCCAGCCAGGCACTGACCGCGGCCTCGACCGCGCTGCTGCTCCTGAGCGAATGGCTGCCCGGGATTGTGACGACCTCGCGCTTCGGGCCGGCCGGCGGGAGACCGAACGGGTTGCGCTCGCCCTGGACGACGAGCGTCGGAACCTCAACCGCGTCGAGCTCCGCGAGCCGGCTCTTCTCGGGCCGCCCGGGCGGGTGGAGTGGAAACGCGAGGCAGAGCACGGCGGAGGCGCCGACCTCGACCGAGGTTCGGCACGCGACGCGGGCGCCCGAGGAGCGGCCGCCGGCGATGAGCGGCACGTCGAAGTCGAGTTGCCTGACGACGGAGATCCAGGCGGCGTCGAGTTGCCCAGCGGGCGCCGGACTGCGCCGGCCCGCGACGCGGTAGGGCTGCTCGACCAGTGCGACCGTCAGGCCCACCGCAGAGGCGGCCGCCGCCGCGCCCACGAGATCGGCGGACTCGACCCCGCCTCCGGCGTAAACGCGACGCGCGCTCCGCCGCCCTGGCGATTCTCGGCCCAGATCGTCCCGCCGTGCGCGTGCACGAGGCCCTGCGCAATCGCGAGGCCCAGACCGGCGCCGCCGCTTGCGCGGGTGCGGGACTCGTCGTCGCGCCAGAACCGCTCGAACATCCGCTGGGGTGCCCCAGGAGCGAGACCCTCGCCGTCGTCCTCGACCGCGACGACGACGTGGTCGGCGTCGGGCTCGACGACCACGGACACGGCGCCGTCCGGGGCCGCGTGCCTGACCGCGTTGGCCAGCAGGTTGAGCAGGACGCGCTGCACCTTGTCGGGCGCAACGGTCACGAGCTGGTCCGCGGCGAGCCGCGACTCCAGCCGCACACCGCGGGCGCGCGCGTCGGCCTCGAAGGACTCCAGGCACGAGTCGACGAGGTCGCCGAGCGAGGCCACGCGCAGCTCCAGCGCGAGCGCGCCCGAGTCGATCCGGGCCAGCTCGAACAGATCTTCGACGAGCTGGGAGAGGAGATCGGTCTGCGCGCGAATGGCGGGCAGGTACTCGGCCGGCTCAGCCACGTTGTCCTCGAGTGCCTCGACCATCGCGCGCAGCGAGGCGAGCGGCGTGCGCAGGTCGTGACTGGCCCAGGCGACGAGCTCGCGCCGTGCGTCGAAGAGCTGCTCCAAGTTCGCCGCCATCTCGTTGAACGCCGCGCCGAGCTCGAGCAGCTCGCGCGGCCCGGACTCGGAGGCGCGTGCGCTCAGGTCGCCGCCGGCGAGGCGCTTCGACGCGGCCCTGAGCTGGTCGAGCGGCCGCAGGAGATGGCGGCCCAGCAGCAACGCACCGCCGAGTGCGCAGAGCGCCGAGATGACCGTCACCAGCCAGAACTTCGTCTCGTCGTGCATGCCGAACATGACGAGGCCCGAGCCGACCACGACGACCAGCGGCAGGCAGACCGCGGCCACCGCCAGTACGGCGAGCTGAGCCCGGATGCTCATGCCCGCAACCGGTAGCCGACGCCCCAGACCGTCTCGAGCAGCTCCGGTCGGGACGGGTCGGCCTCGAGCTTCTCGCGCAGCCGCCGGATGTGGACGGTCACCGTCCCCGTGTCCAGCGCCGCCGAGTAGCCCCACACGCGGTCCATCAGCTGGTCGCGCGAGAAGACACGGTTCGCGTTGGCGGCGAGGAACCAGAGCAGGTCGAACTCCTTAGCGGTCAAGGCGAGCGGCTCGCCGTCGCGCAGCACCTCGCGCCGCGCCGCGTCCAGCTCGAGCGGGCCGGCCGAGACGCGCTCCTGCGGCGAAGGCCCGCCGTTGGCCCGGCGGAGGACGGTCTTCACGCGCGAGGCCAGCTCCCGTGGCGAGAACGGCTTCGTGACGTAGTCGTCGGCGCCGAGCTCGAGGCCGACGATCCGGTCGGCCTCGTCGCCGCGCGCCGTCAGCAGGATTACCGGCAGCTCCGAGCTCGACCGGATCCAGCGGCAGATGTCGAGCCCGTCAGTCTTGCCCGGAAGCATCACATCGAGCAGGACGAGGCTTGGCTCCTCGTGCTCGATCATCCTCAGCGCGCCGTCGCCGTCAGCCGCCGTGATGACGCGGTGGCCGTCGCGCTCGAGGTAGCGGGCAACCACGTCCAGGACGAGCGGCTCGTCGTCGACTACGAGGACCGTGCTCATAGCCACAGTCTCTAGTTGCACAGAACGCCCGGGCGTTACGCATTTCTTAAATCGTCCGGCGCGAGTTCGCCAAATCGTAAGCGCGGCGAGCGCTGCCGGCTCCTAGCGTGGCGGCAGTCAACCACCAGAGGAGGGCAACGTCGTCTTCGTCCAGTCGAACCAGCCCGGCGGCAACCAGATCCTGGTCTTCCACCGCGCCGGCGACGGGCAGCTCGCGCCGGCCGGCACGTACGCGACCGGCGGTCTCGGCGGGGCCGCGCTTCCGGGAACGCAATCCGACCACCTGGCCTCGCAGGGCTCGCTCGTGTTCTCCCGCCGGCACCGGCTGCTGATCGCGGTCAATGCCGGCAGCGACACTGTCTCGACGTTCCGCGTCCAGGGCGACCGGCTCGAGCTCGAGAGCGTCGTCTCCTCGGGCGGGCAATTCCCAGCGAGCGTCGGGGTGCACGGCGACATCGCCTACGTCCTGAACTCAGGCGGCACCGGGATCGTGCAGGGCTTCCGCGTCGGGCCGGACGGGCTGACGCCGATCGCCGGCTCGGCCCGCTCGCTCGGCCTCGCGAACACCGTGCCGCCGAACTTCCTGATGTCGCCCGGCCAGGTCGGCTTCACGCCGGACGGGCGGCAGCTGCTCGTCACGACGAAAGCGAGCACGAGCTCGATCGACGTCTTCCAGGTCGGCAACGACGGACGGCTCTCGGCGACACCGGTCGTGAACCCGTCCGCGACGCCCGTGCCCTTCGCCTTCACGTTCGGGCCCGGCGGCCAGCTCGTCTCCGGCGAGGCCGCGACCAGCTCCGTGACGACGTACCGGATCGAGCCGGGAGGCACCCTCGCTGACCCGAAGTCGGCCACCGACGGCCAGGCAGCGCTGTGCTGGATCCAGCGCGTGCACGGCTTCTACTTCGTCTCCAACACCGCGAGCAACGACCTGAGCTCGTTCACGGTCAACCCCTCCGGCCAGCCGTCGCTCCTGAACGCGGTTGCGGCGACGACGAACGCCGGGC
Organism: Actinomycetota bacterium; assembly: GCA_005883965.1. Taxonomy (GTDB): domain Bacteria; phylum Actinomycetota; class Thermoleophilia; order Gaiellales; family Gaiellaceae; genus AC-32. The sequence goes on along the minus strand of VAWL01000087.1, from coordinate 9,195 downwards.
CGATCGACCTGGCGGCTTCGGGTGGCTTCCTCTACGCCGAGACCGGGCTAGCCGGCACTGTCGACGAGTTCAGCGTCGCCGGCAACGGCTCGCTGATCCCGCTCGGCAGCGTCACCGGCCTGCCCTCCGGCATCGAGGGCATCGCCGCAGGCTAACCCTGAGCTGCTTCGGGGCTCGCCTCGGCGGGCCCCGGAGCCTCGGCCGCGGGCTCGGGCTCGATCCCGGCCTCGGCCTCGCGGGCGGCGGCTCGCTCCGCGGCCGGGTCGGGCGGCGGCAGCCCGGCCTCGAGCGCGGCCTGGCGCTCGGCTCGCTCGGCTTCCTTGCGCTCCCGCTTGAGCCGGCGCTTCTCCTCGACAGCCCGCTCGCGGTTCCGCTTGCCGATCGTCTGCTGTCTGTTCTTGCTGGGCATCGCTAGCTGCGAACCCTACTTCCACCGCGGCTCCGCGCGCGCCGGCCCGCGGGGTCGCTCGTGAACGCGACGTTCTTCGCCCGGCGGGTACCGTCGCTGTTGTCAACGTCGAAGGTCACCGCGCGCTGGGCGCACCTTCCGACAGGCCGCTCCCCGTTAGCAAAGCCCTCGCCGAGTACCGGCAACCGCTCGTCGTCGTCGGTGAGGATGAAACCGTGATTCTTGGTTTCGTTGAACCAGAGCATCTCGCCGCGCATCGTGCCCCTTTCGATAGGAGCGGCGCGCGCCGCCGAAGCGACGCGCGCCTGCCCTTGCCTAGCCGCTAAATCGGCGTGACGTTCTTCGCCTCGGGGCCCTTTGCACCCTCGACGGCTTCGTACTCGACCTTCGCGCCCTCGGCGAGTGACTTGAAGCCGTCACCCGTGATCGAGGAGTGGTGCACGAAGAGGTCCTTGCCCTGATCCTCAGGGGTGATGAATCCGTACCCCTTCGCATCGTTGAACCACTTGACTGTTCCTGTCGCCATAGAAAAAACACCTCCTTCTACCAACTCACGAACGGTAGATGGGAGGCGTTGTGCCGACCAGGTACTCGCTCTGTGGAGATCAAAGCGTAGCCGAATAAAGCCAAACCTCGCGTTCTCCCTCGTTCGAGGTACCCCCATCGCCCTGTTGGCGGGATGCCGGCCTGCCGAGGTAGGCCCGGATGCGCCGCCCGCTGATCGCCGTCGTGCTCGCCTGCCTGTTCTCGCCTGCCGCCCAGGCGCGGGTTGCCCCTCCGCCGGCCCCAAAGCGCCGCCCGGCGCGGTTGGCCCATCGCGTGGTCGCCTTCGCGAAGCACCAGCTCGGCGTGCGGTACCGCTGGGGCGGCATCTCGCGCCGGACCGGCTTCGACTGCTCGGGCCTCGTCTACGCCGCCTACCGCTCGATCGGCAGGAAGGTCCCGCATTCGACCTGGGGTCAGATGGCCCTCGGCGTGCGCGTCCGCTTCCCGCGGCTACGGCCCGGCGACCTGGTCTTCACGAACGGCGGCGGCCACGTCGTGCTGGTGGTCTCGAGGCGAGCCGCGATCCAGGCACCGCACACGGGCGCACGTGTGAGCTACGTGAGCCTGCGCTCCCTGCGGGGTGAGATGGTCGCCGCGCGGCGCCTGCTCCGGTAAGCGGGGTTACGCTGGGCCGTGGCGAGCCTGAGCGGCAGCTGTCTCTGCGGCGGCATGTCAGCTCAGCGCCCGAGCCCGCCGCGGCGAGCGCGGCGAGCCCGGGCTTTCGCACTTCTAAGCGGGTGCCGCCGCCGATGCCCGGCCGGCGCGGATGAACATCCCGATGCTCACGACCAGGATCCAGATCGCGACCACGAACCACGGGAAGAAGACGATCAGGAAGAGGCTGATGATCCCGACGACGACGCTGAGCCAGCCGGCCCAGCGCGGGATCGCTCCGGCGCGCAGCCCCGCGAGCGACGCGGCGATGATCATCGCGCCCAATCCCGCTCCGCCGGATGCGTGGATCACCCAGCCCGCGTCGTCGGCCGCGTGGATGATCCCCGGGTAGACCTGGTGGTGATAGGTGTCGTCGCTCATCGTCCGGATGCCGACCTCGAGGGCGAGCGAGGCCAGGGTCAGCGTCCCGTAGACGGTGCCGCCGATGGCGACCAGCGCGGTCAGGAACCCGTCGTCGCCCTCGAGCCGGCGGACCGTCTGCCGCAGCGCGCTCAGGAACCAGAAGAAGAAGAACACCCCGAGCGCCCCGAGAGCCCAGCCGATGTTCATCGTGGTGCGGTGGCTCGACTTCGAGTACCAGTCGATGATCTTCGCGGGCGCCCCGCTCGAGTCCGGCGAGTTGCCGAAGATCAGGATGGTGCCGATGACGAAGAGGACGACGTAGGGGACCCCGCCCAGCGCCGCCCAGCGTGCGATCCCGGCGCTAGGCCGGGGAGTTGCCAGCGAGCTCATGAACCCTCCTGGTCGATTAGATTGCGGTGCGATTCTCTACCGCGGGCCGGACATCAGCTCAGCGAGCTTCGAGAACCTTCTGGGCCCTGGCCAGGTCGGACTCGTCGACGACGACCTCGGTCGGCGACACGGCGCCGTAGGCGCTCGAGCTCAGGTTCGTGCTGCGGTGGAAGGACTTGATCCCGCTCGCCTGGAGGAGCCCGACGATCACGTCCGCCTCCTGTTCGTTCTCCACGACCGTGAGGGTGACCACGCCCATCGCGACCAATAATGCCCTGATGCCCCGCTACGTGGCTCTGCTCCGCGGGATCAACATCGGCCCGCGCAACCGGATCTCGATGGCGGAGCTGCGCGCGGCGCTCGAGGAGGCCGGCTTCGGCGAGGTGGAGACGTACCTGCAGAGCGGCAACGTCGTCCTCGAGAGCCGCGCCAAGCCGGAGAGTGTTCGCCGCCAGGTCGAGTGCGTGATCGCCGAGCGCTTCGGCCTGGAGATCGCGGTCGTCCTGCGCACGAAAGCCGAGCTCGCGGCGGTCGTCCGGCGGAACCCGCACCGCCGCGATGCGACCGACCCGAAGCGCTACCAGGTGACGTTCCTGTCGAAGAAGCTCGCGGCGAAGGTCGTGCGCGAGCTGGAGGAAGCCGCCGTGCCGGCCGAGCGAGTCGTGGTCGCCGGCCGCGAGGTCTACGCGTGGCACCCGTCAGGCGTGGCCCGCTCGAAGCTGTGGTCGAAGCTCGCCGGCAAGAGCCTCGGCGTCACCGCCACGTCTCGGAACTGGACGACGGTCGAGGCGCTGCTAAGTCTCGCCGGCGGCTAGCCGCGTGGCCAGCCGCCGGTGACGGTGGTGCTTCCTCGGCCGCTCAGGCAGGCGCGGCGAGGGCCTTCTGCTTCAGCGCGTCGAACTCCTGCTGGTTGATCGCGCCGCTGTCGAGCAGCGTCTTCGCCTGCGCGATCTGCGAGGCCGGATCGCCTTGCGCGGCGACCTGGCGGATGTAGTCGTCGGTCTGCGTCTGCGCGGCCTGCACCTGCTTCGCGCTGCGCTCGGCCATGCCCTTGCTCTCGGCGATCATGTAGATGAACACGCCGAGGAACGGCAGGATGATCACGAAGACCGTCCAGCCCGCCTTCCCCCAGCCCGAGATGTCGTGCCGGCGGAAGATGTCCGAGAACACGGTGATCAGAAGCCAGAACCAGATCACCCAGGCGAAGAAGACGAGCATCGTCCACATCACGTCGAGAAACGGGTAATTCGCTGCGAGCACCCTTTGCCTCCTCGTTCGGGAACACCCTCAGCCTCGCGCGTTCGGAGCCCAGGCGTCTCCTCCCAGCGGGATGATTCGGTCGAGGACCATGCGGTCGCCGTCGAACCGCATCGCAGTGCGAGCAAATGCCGTTAGCCTTCCGCGTCGTCGTCGAAAGGGGGGCATGTCCACCGAGGAGAACAAGACCGTCGTCCGCCGATACATCGAGGCGATCGACAACAACGATTCGAGCGACTGGAGCGTCCTCGACGAGTTCGTCGCGGAGGACGCCGTCGTTCACAACCCGCAGCTGCCCGGCTGCACGCCCGACCGCGACGGGATCAAGCAGGCGGCCGAGATGTTCCGCCAAGCGACGCCGGGGCGGCACGAGGTGCGGCTGCAGGTCGCGGAAGGCGACCTCGTCGTCAGCCTGATCGTCGGCCAGGGTCGGCACGAAGGCGAGCTGCTCGGGATCCCTGCGACCGGGAACGAAGTCGAGACGGAAGGGATCGCGATCCACCGCATCAGGGACGGCAAGATCGCCGAGTACTGGGGCGTGACCGACGTCGCCCGCGTGCTGCAGCAGGTGGGCGCGCTACCCGGGCCCTAGAGCGAGAGCTTGATCGAGCCTCGAGGCGGAGCCGCCAAACCGTCGCGGCTACGATCGACGATTCGCAACGACCGAGCTACTCGGAGGTGATCGGATGAACGACAACCCGAAGACCCACGCGCACCTCGACGACATCGAGCGGCGCGGCAGAAGCATCCCGGTGCGCGAACACTTCGGGATCAGTGCATTCGGAGTCAACGCCTTCACGCCCAACGAGGAGGGCACGCTGATCAACGACCACGACGAGGCCGGCTCGGGGCAGGAAGAGCTGTACGTCGTGCTCGACGGGAGCGCCACCTTCGAGGTCGACGGCGAGACGTTCGAGGCGCTCGCCGGAACGTTCGTGGCCGTCCGCCCCGAGTCACGGCGGAAGGCGACCGGGACCGGAACGGTCCTCGCCCTCGGCGGCAAGCCCGGCGAGGCGTACCAGGCGCTCGACTGGGGTGAGGCGTGGCCGTTCCACGAAGAGTCGCTGACGGCCTACCGCGAGCAGCGCTACGCCGACGCCGTCGATGCGGTCCGCCGTGGGCTCGAGCACTCGCCGGACCAGCCGGGCCTCAATTTCAACTACGCGTGCTTCTCGTCGCTCGCCGGCGAGATCGACGACCGGACGTTCAACCACCTCCGGCGATCCGTCGAGCTGTTCCCGCCGTTCCGCGAGCAGGCGCGCAGGGACGACGACTTCGCCGCCGTACGGCACGACCCGCGGTTCGAGGAGGCTCTTCGTTAAGTGCTCAAGGCCCAGCTTCAGGCCGTCCGCAGGCGCAGGAGTGCCCCCGGGGATAACGGCGGCCGGTGACCGAGCAGAGCGAGTATCTGACGGAGTCGCAGCGCGCCACGCTGGAGGCGGAGCTTGCCGAGCTCGAGGGGCCGCGGCGCGCCCAGGTCGTGCAGGCGATCAGGACCGCCCGCGAGCACGGCGACCTGTCGGAGAACTTCGAGTACCACGCGGCGAAGAACGAGCAGGGGTTGCTCGAAGCGCGGATTCGGACGCTGCGCGCGCGTCTGCTCAATGCGGTCACGATCGACGAGTCGGAGGTGGTGCAGGGCGCGATCGCGGCGGGCTCGATCGTCGAGCTCGAGCTCGACGCGGGGGAGCGGATGGAGGTCGAGATCTCGAGCGTCGGCGGCCCGGGAACGGTCTCACCGGAGTCGCCGCTCGGCCGTGCGCTCGCCGGACACGAGGCGGGCGACGAGGTCGCCGTGGAGGCGCCGGGCGGCGCCTGGAGCGCACGGATCCGCTCCGTCCGCCGCGGATAGCTCGCTGCGGCCGAGCGAGCTCGCGCGCCAGCGCTCAGAAGAGGTAGCGCGCGAGCGGCGCGAGGTCGCGACGCGTCGCATAGCCGGCGGCGCCGAAGGCGGCGATGAAGAGCGCCGTTGCTCCGCTTGCCTGCCACACGGCCTTGGGGTCCGCGTGCGTGGGTGAGGGTGTCGAGTTGCTCCCGTGCTCGCTCAGCAGTTGGGCGACCTCGGCGGCTCCAGGACTGCATAACGTTCTACTACCAGTTAGCCCGAAAGAAAAAGCGCCATGTGCGGCGCTTTTGCAGAGCCCTCTAACGGACTCGAACCGTCGACCCCCTCCTTACCATGCGCTCCGAGCGGCAACCGGTTGCAACCTACGGCAATGGCTCCCGCTGCAAGTGCTTGCCGTAAAGCTCGGAGCACCGCGCTCTCGGCCCGTGCCCAGCGGTGAGCACGGCCGCCTGATCTGATCGTCCGGCGAGATCCGGGCCGGCAGTCGCGGCCCGGACCTCGCTCGTTACGCTGGGCCTGGTGGACCGAGCGAACACGATCGAGGCGCGGGGCCTGACGCGCGAGTTCAAGAAGGGCCCGCGCGCGGTCGACGCGATCGACCTCCATGTGGAAGCCGGCGAGATCTATGGCTTCCTCGGGCCGAACGGCGCCGACGGGCCCGTATCGGCGCCGCGCTCCAGGAGGCGGCGCTCGACCCGCTTCTCACCGGGCGGGAGCACCTCCGCCTGCAGGCGACGCTGCAGGCGTTGCCACGCAGCGAGCGCCGCACGCGCGCGGACGAGCTGCTCGATCGGGTCGGGCTCTCCGCCGCGGCCGACCGCAAGGTGCGCGGCTATTCGGGCGGCATGAAGCGCCGGCTCGACGTCGCGATGGCGCTCGTGCACCGGCCGACGATCCTCTTCCTCGACGAGCCGACGACGGGTCTCGACGTGCAGAGCCGGACGGCGCTCTGGGACGAGGTCGCGAGGCTCGCGCGCGAGGACGGCGTCACCGTCTTCCTGACCACGCAGTATCTCGAGGAGGCCGATGCTCTCGCCGACCGCGTCGGGATCATCGACCGCGGCCACATCGTCGCCGAGGGGACGCCCCGGGCGTTGAAGGCGGATATCGGCCGTCCGACGGTCGAGGTGATCCCGTCGGCCGACGGCGACGGCCGGGTCGCCGAGCTCCTCTCGCGCTTCGGACAGCTGGTGCCGTCGGCGCGTGGTGTCGCCGTCCGTCTCGACGGCAGCGAGGCCGGTCTGGCGGAGATCGTGCGCGCGCTCGACGCGGACGGCGTCACCGTCGACAATCTCGAGCTCCATCGCCCGAGCCTCGACGATGTCTTCCTCGCAAAGACGGGGCGCAGCCTCGAGGGACACGGCGCCGAGTGACTACGACGCGCGACCAAGTGCTCTTGCTCGCGCGGCGTTCGGTCGTCCGGACGTGGCGGCAGCCGGCGGCGACGGTCTTCCCGCTTCTCTTCCCCATCCTCTTGCTCGCGGTCAATTCCGGTGGGCTGCGCGCCGAGACGCACCTGCCGGGATTCCCGACGCATTCCTTCGTCGCCTTCGCGCTCGCCGTCCCGTTCATCCAGGGCGCGTTGTTCGCGACGATGAACGCGGGCACCGATCTCGCGCGCGACGTTGAGACCGGCTTCCTCAACCGGCTTTCGCTGACGCCGCTGCGCGGGGCTGCGCTGCTCGCCGGGCAGCTCGGCGGCGTGATCGCGCTCGGCGTGATCCAGGCATGCTTCTACCTCGCCGTCGGCTTTGCCGCCGGCGTGCGGCCGAAGGCCGGCGCGGCCGGCGTCGTGCTGCTGCTCGTGTTCGCCGCGTTGATCGCGCTCTCGTTCGGCGCGCTCGGCGCGTGGGCGGCACTCCGGACCGGCTCCGCCGAAGCTGTGCAGAGCCTGTTCCCGGTCTTCTTCGTCTTCCTCTTCATCTCGTCGATGAACATCCCGCGGAACCTGATCGCGACCACGTGGTTCCGGGACGCGGCGACGGCGAATCCCGTCTCCTATCTGCTCGAGTGCGTGCGCAGCCTCATCATCACGGGCTGGGACGGCGAGGCGTTGGGACTCGGCTTCGGCATCGTCGTCGTGATCGGTGTGACCGCGCTCACGCTTGCCGCGCGCAGCTTGCCGAAGAGGCTCGCGCGATGAGGCGCACGCTGTCGGTCGCCGAGGGAGTCGCGTGGCGCACGCTGCACAACGTCTTCACCAATCCGTCGCTCCTGATTCCGCAGCTCCTCTTCCCGCTCTTCTTCTTCACTGCCTTCGCCGGCGGCCTGTCGCGCATCCGCGACGTGCCCGGATTCCACTACCCGCTCGGCTACACGGCCTTTCAGTTCGTGTTCGTGATGCTGCAGTCGGCCGCCTTCGGCGGCGTCTTCACGGGGTTCGGGATCGCGCGCGACTTCGAGTTCGGGTTCGCGCGACGCTTGCTGCTGGCCTCGCCGCACAGGACGGGGATCGTGCTCGGGTTCGCGATCGCCGCGATGTGCCGCTGGCTCGTCACCGCCGCCTTCCTCACCGCGGTCGCGTTCGCGGTCGGTATGAAGGTCGGCGGCGACGGCGTCGACGTCCCCGCCCTGTACGTGCTCGCGCTGATCGTGAACGCCGCCGCGATCCTCTGGGCGACCGGCGTCGCGATGCGGCTGCGCACGATGCAGGCCGGGCCGGTCATGCAGATGCCCGTCTTCCTCGTGCTCTTCTTCGCACCCGTGTACGTGCCGCTCGGACTCCTCCGCGGCTGGATCCACGCCGTCGCGGTCGTCAACCCGCTGACGCGCGTGCTGGAGGCGGGTCGGAGCTTCCTCGCCGGGACGCCGACGGAAGTCGGGGCGGCGTTCGGCGCTGCGATCGGGCTGGCGTTGCTCTTCTCCCTCTGGGCCCAGCGCGGCCTGCGCAAGGCAGAAGCGGCCGGCTGACTAAGAACTCGTTTCGAAATGAGCCACGGGCTGCCCGGCCGCGCTGGGCGGCGCGATCCGGCGTCCTCGGTCGCGCCCGTAGCCTCCGGCTACGAACGCTCCCTGCGTCCTTGGCTCGCACTCGCCCATCGCACCCGGTCAGCGCGTAGTTCATTCCGAAACGAGTTCTAAAGCGCGACGCCTTCCGCCCGCACGAGGGCGAGCCGACAGAACATCGCTTCTCAGAGCGGCCTTCGCCAGAGCAGCATGCCAAGCGGTGCGAGTGCGGCGCCCAGCAGCCAGGGTGCGAGTGACATCGGCTGCCGCTCGTCTCCGAGTCGTCTCTTTGGCCCCTGCCCGAGGAATCGACGAGCCGCCGCGGCCGCCTTGCCCAGCCGGCTCTCGGCGAAGACAGCGCCGCCGGCGGCCTTGGCGAGTCGCACGGTGTCGACGGTGGCCGATCGGTTCGGGACGTACTGCTCCGGGGTGCCGTCGGCGCGAAACACGCGCTCGTTCGCCGACCAGAACCGGATGACGAGCAATCGGTAGCGGTTGGCCGGGAAGACGCGGGCAGTCGCGCGGACGTCGAAGGGGAGCGTCTCGCCGTCCGTCAGCACGACGACGAGCCGCCGGCGCGCCCCGGGTGAGAAGAAATGGTCGTGGACGAGCGCCGTCAAGCCGTCGAGCGAGGTCGACATGCTCGCGAACTGGCTGGCCGGCGGCGGGCGGTTGATCGCCAGGGCGCGCAGGGCAGTGGCGGCGAAGGCGGGCTGCGAGCTCGTCGGGAAGATGTTCGGCAGCACGCGGTCGGTGAACGACGCGATGCCGGCCGGGACCTCGC
>VAWL01000086.1 GCA_005883965.1 Actinomycetota bacterium | reverse complement strand
TTGACCCGGCGCTCGTCACCGAGCGCGGCGCGATCCTCCTCAACCCGGGCAAGGAGCTTCGCCGGGCCGAGCCGACCGCCCTCGGCGAGGATCTCGAGCGGGCCGGAGTCCCCGAGCTCGGCCGGCTCGAAGGAGACGAGTGGGCCGAGGGCGGCGACCTGATCCGCATCGACGAGCGCACCCTGCTCGCGGGCCGCGGCTACCGCACAAACGAGGCCGGGATTGCCCGCCTGAGCGAGCTCCTGCCCGAGGTCGAGGTGCTCGTCTACGACCTCCCGCACTGGCACGGGCGCGACGAGGTGATGCACCTGCTCTCGCTGCTCAGCCCGCTCGCGCCCGACCTCGTCGTCGCCTACCCGCCGCTCCTACCAACCCGCCTCGCGCAGCTCCTCGACGAACGGGGAATCGAGATCGTCCCGGTGCCCGACGGCGAGTTCGAGACCATGGGCTCGAACGTCCTCGCCCTCGCACCGCGGGTCGCGCTCGCGGTCGCCGGCAACCCTGAGACACGCCGACGCATGGAGCGCGCAGGCGTCGAGATCGAGGTCTACGAAGGCGCCGAGCTGAGCAAGGGCGACGGCGGCCCGACCTGCCTCACCGCGCCGCTGCTGCGCGCCGACTAACCGCCGCAAGGCTCGGCCCGGTGCGCTCGTCCGGTGGGCGGTGTCGAGGCGACAACAGGACTAGAGTGGCCCGCGTGACGCTTCAACGGATGGACAACGTCGGCATCGTGGTCGAATCCCTCGACACCGCTATCTCTTTCTTCGCCGAGCTCGGCCTCGAGATCGAAGGGCGAGCAACGATCGAAGGAGCCTGGGCAGGGCGCGTCACTGGACTGGGCGACCAGCGCGTCGAGATCGCCATGATGCGCACGCCGGACGGCCACAGCCGGCTCGAGCTCTCGCGCTTTCTCGCGCCGCCGCCGGTCGCCGATCACCGGAACGCCCCGGTGAATGCTCTGGGCTACCTGCGCATCATGTTCGCCGTGGACGACCTCGACGATACGCTCGCCCGGCTCCGCAAGCGCGGCGCGCAGCTCGTCGGCGAAGTGGTCCAGTACGAAGACGTGTATCGGCTCTGTTACCTCCGAGGCCCTGAGGGGATCCTCATCGGGCTGGCCGAACAGATCGACTAGCGGGGTGAACTTTCGCGAGGGGAGAGCCCTAAGGTTGTCCCAGGAGCTTTGCGGATCCGTACGCGGTAGAGACTCCCAAGCCACCGAAACTCGTCTGCTACGGGCGGGCGAGAACCCCAAGAGCCACTAGGCTGCTCAGGTTCGATGGCGGGGTCGGTGCGATCGCAACTCAGGGTCACGCGGAAGCAGATTCTCGCCTTCCGACGACGGGTCGGCGCGCTCGACGCGCGGCTGCCGAAGAGCACGAAGTCCCTGCGGCACGCGGCGTGGGCCGGGCTGCAGGACAGCATGCCGCGGGCCGCACTGCTCTCGTTGCACGCGCGCGTCGAGGGGGTCGAGCCGTCGACGTGGGAGCACCCATCGCTCGCCCAGCTCTGGGGCCCGCGCTATCAGGTCTACGTCGTTCCGAAGCGCGACTTCGCGCTGTTCTCGCTCGCGCGGCTGCCCGAGGACGGGAAGAGCCGCCTCAGAGCGGAGCAGATGGCGAAGAAGCTCCGCGCCCATCTCCGCGGCAGGCGGCTGACCGACCGCGAGACCGGTAGCGCGCTCGGGATCGGCAACGAGCTCAGGTACGCGACGACCACAGGCACGATCGCCATCCGCTGGGGCGGTGCGCGGGCGCCGGAGCTCTGGACCGTCCCGGCAGCAGAGATCGACCCGGCCGACGCGCGCCGCGAACTCGCCCGCCGTTACCTCCACGTCTTCGGGCCCGCGACCGCTGACGGCTTCGCCCGCTGGGCAGGAATCTCGCGGCGCTCGGCGGCCGACGCGTTCGCGTCGTTGGAGGGCTCGCTGCTCCCGGTTCGCTCGCCGCTCGACGACGCGTGGCTGCTCGCGGAGGACGAGTCGGCGATCCGCGAGGCCGCGGAGACGCCCGCCCCCGTGCGCCTGCTGCCGAGCGGCGACGCCTACTTCCTGCTCTGGGGAGCCGACCGCGAGATGCTGGTCCCGCGCAGAGACCAGCGGGAGCGGCTCTGGACGTCCCGCGTATGGCCGGGCGCGGTGCTCGTCGAAGGCGAGATCCGCGGAACCTGGAGACGCGCGCAGCACAAGATGCAGATCGACGCGTGGGCGCGCCTCTCGCGCGAACGGCGCGAGGCGATCGAGGCCGAGGCCCGCGCCCTGCCGATTCCAAGCCGCGACCGGCCGATCGAAGTCGTCTGGGAAGCCTGACCGGCACGCCGTACCGGCGGCCGCGTCACCCGCGGTTCGGCGGAACCAGTTGACGGAGCACGCGCTGTGCGACGCGCAACTGCGCCACGCCTGGCTGTTCAGGCCGCTGGTAAGCCAGCGGCAACTCCTGGCGCGCCACCAGGCGCGAACCGCGAACCAGCTCGAGGTCCGTCGCCCGACGGCTCCGGGCCGAATGGACCTTCGGGATTACGTAGTAGTAGAAGCCGGCCCCCGCCCGCTTGCCGAGCAGGATCGGCTTGAGCCGCTCTCGGATGCCGCCGGGGTACATCAGGAAGAGCTTCGCCCCACGCTGCTCGAGCGCGTTTCCGGCGACGACCAGGTAGGCACGGCTGGAAAAGAGGCTTCCGTGACCGACCTGCACGATTCCGATCGCGTGGGGCGCGCTCACCCGCGATGGGCCGCCGCCGACCCTGCCGTGCGCGTCGACACTGAACATCCTCCAGGAGCCATTGCGCATCGGCGCCGCGAAGATGCTTGCTTCGCCGATTCGCCCGACAACCTGCGGGGCAGCGCCCAGGTCGCGTGGAACTTTGTTGCCGGGAGCTTCGAGCGCGAGAGGCTGGAGACGGAGGAACTGGGTGACGAGCGACTCGTTCCTCAGCGCAAACCAGAACCGGTTCGACGCGATGTCGGGGAAACGTTTCGCAACCCAGAACTCGGTGAGGATCGGCCCCGCAGGCTTGGTCGTGGTGCCGTAGAGGCGCCAGGCGACGGCATCGTGAGTTCGGGGGTCGAGGGCGATCCATTCGCCGTCCCGGTAGCTCGGCGCGAAAGGTTGGATCTTCCCGATCCAGATGACCTTGCGGCCGTGAAAGGTGCCGAGGCCGGGGCGCCGGACGAACTTCGTCGTGTCGACCGGCCAGTACGGGTAGAAGAGCATTCCGAACGAGTCGGATGACTGGCACGCAGGGATGCACCTGGCCGCCTTGGGGGCAGAGCAGAAGTTGGCCCAGCAACCTCCGGCACGCATGAGGCTTGTCTTGCGATCGAACCAGACCTGGACATGCGCCTTCGAAAAGTTTCGACTCGGATCCACGCCCTCTTGGGATCGGAACAACCCCCGCACCAGCACATGCTGAACCGTGCCGCGCGCCCGGACGAGGTGATAGCCCGGCGGGGCCAACGGAGTCGGAGTCGCCCGGCCTCCGCTCGTGAGCGCCAGACCGCCCCAGATCCCGACGCCGATCAGAAGAGACAGGACTCCCGCACTCAGCACGCGCCGGCGGCGGGCGCGGCGCCGTGCTTCGTCGATCAACGCATGAAGGCCGTGGGTCGCGGCAGTCATTTGAAGCTAGTATTTATAGCACCATGCTCGAGGTCAAGATCGATCGGAACGAGCGGGTGGGGCTGCACGAGCAGGCCGCAGCCGAGTTGCGACGTGCAATCGCCGAGGGCGAGGCCCTCCCAGGCGAGCGCTTGCCGCCGGCGCGCGACCTGGCGGCGGTCCTCGGCGTGAACCGAAACACGGTCCTCCGAGCGCTCCGCCTGCTGCGCGACGAGGGGCTGCTCGAGTTCCGGCGCGGCCGCGGGATCACCGTTGCCGGCACGAGCGAGCGCGGGGCGGTCGTAGCCCAGGCAAGGGAGCTCGTCGCCTTCGCCCGTCGCCAGGGCTATAGGCGCGAGGAGCTCATCCAGATCATCGAGGCGCTAGCCGACTGAGCTCAGCGCGAGCTCGACTGCCTCTTCCGCGGTTGCAGCACGCGGAACGCCTTCGACCTGTAAGCCGGGCTCGAGGATCACCACCGGCCGACCGAGCCTCATGGCGAAGGCGACCTCCGCCAGCGTTCCCCAGCTGCCGCCGATCGCGATCACCGCATCGCCGGAGGCGGCGACAGCCACGTTCCGCGCATGACCGATCCCCGTGACGACCTCGTGGTCGAGCCACTCGTTCCCCTCGTGCCGCCGCTCGCCCGGGACGATCCCGATCGTCGTCCCGCCTGCCGACTTGGCACCGCGGGCAGCTGCAGCCATCACCTCGCCGAGACCGCCCGTCACGACAGTGCAGCCTCGCTCGGCCAGCAGCCGTCCGACCTCCTCCGCGCGCGCCTCGTGCTCGCGCCCGCTGCCGACGACTGCGACCTGCATCCCCGCCACGGCGCGATAGTAGAGCCGTGACCGAGCGAACGGCGAGAGGCGGGACCCTGATCGCGGGCGGCGGCTTCGCCGGCGCCTACGTCGCGCGCTACCTCGGCGAGCGCGGCGCGACGATCGTCAGCCGGGAGAACTTCATGCTCTTCACGCCGCTGCTCCCCGAGGCCGCGTCCGGAACGCTCGAGCCCAGACACGTCGTCGTGCCGCTGCGCCTGATGTGCCCGCACTCGGAGCTCCTGCTCGGCAGCATCACCGGCCTGAATACCGAGGAGCGCAAAGTCACGGTCGATTCCGCCGACGGGCCGTTCCAAGTCGTCTACGAGCGGCTGGTGCTGTCGCTCGGCTCGATCGCGCGGACGCTCCCGATCCCGGGGCTCGCCGAGCACGGGCTTGGCTTCAAGGACCTCGCCGACGCGATCGCGCTGCGCAACCATGTGCTCGGTCAGCTCGAGGCCGCGTCGGCAGCGGTCGCCGAATCCGCCGTGCGGCACCTGACCTTCGTGTTCGTCGGAGCCGGCTACGCGGGCGTCGAGGCGCTCGCAGAGCTCTCCGACCTGGTTTCCGACGCGATGCGCCACTACCCCGAGCTGAACGGCCGGCCGCGCCGCTGGGTGCTAGTCGACGCGGCGCCGAAGATCCTGCCCGAGATCCCGAGCCGCCTCGGCGACTACGCGGCCGAGCAGCTGACGAAGCGCGGGATCGAGATCCACGTCGGGACCACGCTCGAGTCGATCGACTCCGAGTCTGCGCTCCTTTCGAACGGCACGCGCATCCCGACCGCAACCCTCGTCTGGACCGCCGGTGTCCGCGCCAATCCGCTGCTGGCCCAGCTCGGCCTGCCGCTGGACGACCGCCACCGCGTGCGGGTCGACGAGATGCTCCGCGTCGAGGGCCATGAGGACGTCTGGGCGCTGGGGGACTGCGCGGCGGTGCCGAACCTCGCAAGCCCGGGCCTGCCCGACCCACCCACCTCGCAGCACGCGCTCCGCCAGGCGCGGCGCCTCGCCAAGAACCTCACTGGCGACGCGCAGCCGTATCGCTACCGAACTCTCGGCCAGGTCGCGACGCTTGGCCGCTACAAGGGCATCGCCGCCGTCCCCGGTCTGCGCCTGACCGGCTTCCTCGGCTGGTTCGTGACCAGGACGTACCACCTCTTCCAGCTGCCGCTCTTCTCCCGGAAACTGCGCGTCGTGGTCGACTGGACCGTGGCGCTCTTCTTCCAGCGCGACATCGTCGAGCTCGGGATGCTCGGCCACCCGCGAGGGCTCGGCGATGAGTGACGACCTCGCCCGCGCCTACGCCTTCCTCGAGCGCGGAGACATGGTGGGCGAGCGGACCGAGCCCTCCTCCGTCGGCACCGCATTCTTCGACGACAAGCTCCCACGGCGGCTGGATTCGAACTTCCTCCGCGTCGAGCGCGAGGCTGACGGCGAAACCGTACGTGCCGAGGCCGAGCGGCTGGGCCGGCGGGCGATCTTCATCCCCGAATCCGAGCTCGGCGAGCGACTGGTGCCGTTCTTCCAGGAGCGTGGCTGGCGGGTCAACCGCGTGGTCGTGATGGCCCAGCGGCGCGAGCCGGACCGCGAGCCGGCACCGATCGAGGTGGTCGAGGTCGAGGAGCAGGCGCTTCGGCCGGCGCGCCAGCAGGTGGTGAGCGGCCAGCCCTGGGCGAAGAAGAAGGTGATGGACCAGCTCTTCGCCGGCAAGCACCGGATCGCCGAGCGCATGACCGTCCGCTTCTTCGCGGTCGTGGTCGACGGCGAGCCCGTCAGCTACACCGACGTCTATTACGACGAGACCGGGGCGCAGATCGAGGACGTGGGCACCTTGCACGAGCACCGCGGCCGCGGCTACGCGACCGCCGTCGTCCTCCACGCGATCGCCGAGGCCCGCCGCGGCGGCGCCGAGTTCGTCTGCCTGGTCGCCGACTACGAGGACTGGCCGAAGGAGCTCTACAAGCGGCTCGGCTTCGACGAGCTCGGCTACTACGTGAAGCTGATCAACCCGAACGTATGAGCCCGGCGCTTTCAGCTCGCGGGCTGGCGAAGCGTTACGGGTCGGTCGAGGCGCTGGGCGGCGTCGATCTCGAGGTCGCCGAGGGCGAGCTGGTCGGCCTGCTCGGGCCGAACGGAGCCGGCAAGTCGACGCTCGTCAAGATCGTCTGCGGGCTTGTCCGCCCTTCGGCAGGGAGCGCGGAGATCTGCGGCCTCCGCGCTGGGTCACGCGAGGCGCGCCGCTCGCTCGGGTACCTGGCCGAGCTGTTCCGCTTTCCCGGCTGGGCCTCCGGCGACGAGGTGCTCGAGTTGCACCAGCGGCTCGCCGGCTCGGAGGGCGGCGCGGCCGAGCGCGCCGAGCTGTTGGACCTCGTAGGTCTCGCGGACGCGCGCGACCGTCGCGTCGAGGAGATG
>VAWL01000085.1 GCA_005883965.1 Actinomycetota bacterium | reverse complement strand
GCTGGTCGGGCTAGCCGGCGTGCTCGTCCGCGGTCCGCTCGAGCGGGTTCCCGAGAACACGCTCAAGTACGCGGTGGGGCTGCTGCTGACGAGCTTCGGCTGCTTCTGGGCCGCCGAGGGCGCAGGCGTCGACTGGCCGGGCGACGAGCTCTCGCTGCCGGTGCTGATCGCCTTCCTGGCGCTCGTGTCGTTCCTGATCGTTCAGGCGCTGCGCCGTCGGCCGGTGCCGTTGCCGTCGGGAGCCGGGGCATGAGGTACGTCCGCGCGTTCGGCCGCTTCTGGTGGGACTTCGTCGTCGGCGACGACTGGCGCGTCGCGGTGGGCATCGCGCTCGCGATCGGGCTCACGTCGCTGCTGACGCACAAAGGAGTCAACGCGTGGTGGATGCTGCCGGTCGCCGTCGCGCTGCTGCTCGCGGGCGCGGTCTGGCGACCGCGCAAGGCCTGAGTCCCGGTTCGCGGATTACCCTGAGCTAGTGCCCCTCCACGCAATGCACGCCCGCCTCTGGCCCGCGATCACGCTGCGCCAGGAGCCACCCTCGCCCTTGCCAAGGCAACCAGCCTTGGCCGCGGACGAGTGCGGCCCCTGGCTTGGTGCTCGCGACCCAGAAGCTAGGCAGCATTACCTGGAGAGGCACTAGATGGGCATGTTCTTCCACTCGTCCGACACAGCGCCCGAGCGCGCCGCCGACCCCGCCGTGCGCAAGGCGAACCTCAGGCGCATCGGCCCCCTCTTCGCGCCGTACTGGCTGCGGCTGAGCGGCGTCCTCGTCCTGATCGTCATCACGGCTGCGCTCGGCGTCGTGCCGGCGTTCCTGCTCAAGCGCGTCCTGGAGGCGATCGCCGCGAACGACACGACCGCGCTCTCTTGGAACGCGGGCGGGATGATCGCCATCGCGATCGTCGTCGGCGCGCTCGGCGTCTTCCAGACGCTGTTCTCGAACCAAGTCGGCCAGCGCGTGATGCACGACCTGCGCGCCGCCGTCTTCCGGCACCTGCAGCGGCTGTCGCTCGCGTTCTTCACCCGCACGCGCACCGGCGAGGTGCAGTCGCGGATCCAGAACGACATCGGCGGCGTGCAGAGCGTCGTCACCAACACGGCGACCTCGATCGCCTCGAACGTGACGACGGTCCTCGCGACGATGATCGGCATGCTGCTGCTGAGCTGGCAGCTGGCGCTGTTCGCGTTCGCGCTGATCCCGCTCTTCGCGTTCCTCACGCGCCGCGTAGGCCAAGAGCGCCGGCGGATCGCGACGACGACGCAGGAGACGCTCGCCGACATCTCGAGCCTGGTGCAGGAGTCGCTCTCGGTCTCCGGGATCCTGCTCGGCAAGACGATGGGCCGCGGCGACGAGCTGGCCGACCGGTTCGAGACCGACTCGCGGCGCCTGGCCGACCTCGAGGTGCGGCAGCGCATGGCCGGCCGCTGGGTCATGGCCTCGATCCAGACGAGCTTCGCGATCATGCCCGCCGCCGTCTACTGGTTCGGCGGGCTCGCGCTGGCGAGCGGCTCGAACGCGATCTCGATCGCGACCCTGGTGGCGTTCACGACGCTGCAGACGCGACTCTTCTTCCCGGTCGGGTCGCTGCTCGGCGTCGGCCTCGACGTGCAGACCTCGCTCGCGCTCTTCGACCGGATCTTCGAGTATCTCGACCAGCCGGTCGACATCGAGGAGAAGCCGGACGCGCTGGCGGTGGGGGAGGCCGGCGACGTCGTCTTCGACGACGTCTGGTTCCGCTACGACGCCGATTGGACGCTGCAGGACGTCTCGTTCACCGTGCCTGCGGGAACGACGACCGCGCTCGTCGGCGAGACCGGCTCCGGCAAGACCACGCTCGGCTACCTCGTCGCGCGCCTCTACGACGTCACTCGCGGCAGCGTCTCGATCGGCGGCGTCGACATCCGCGACCTGAGCTTCCAGGCGCTCTCCGACCTGGTCGGGGTCGTCTCGCAGGAGACGTACCTCTTCCACGAGTCGGTCCGCGAGAACCTGCGCTTCGCGAAGCCGGACGCTACCGACGCCGAGATCGAAGCCGCCGCCGAGGCCGCGCGCATCCATCATGTGATCTCGGCGCTCCCCGACGGCTACGACACGATCGTCGGCGAGCGCGGCTACCGCTTCTCGGGCGGCGAGAAGCAGCGGATGGCGATCGCGCGGACGATCCTGCGCAACCCGCCGATCCTCGTCCTCGACGAGGCGACCTCGTCGCTCGACACGGAGACGGAGCGCCTGGTGCAGGACGCCTTGGACCGGCTCTCGGAAGGGCGAACGACGATCGCGATCGCGCACCGGCTCTCCACCGTCCGCGACGCGGAGCAGATCGTCGTCCTCGACCACGGCCGCGTCGTGGAGAAGGGCACGCATGAGGACCTCCTCATGGCCGGCGGCCGCTACACAGCGCTGGTCGCCCGCGACGCCGAGCTGGTCACCGCTTAGGCGACGGCTGCCAGCCCTGGGGAAAGCGCGGCGACGGCCAGTCCGGCTCGGGTCGGAAGTCCTCCCAGCCGGTCGGGAACGGTGACGCTTCGAGAACGCGCTCGGCCTCGGCGCGTACCTCGGCGGCGTCAACGAGCCCGAGCGACGCGGCGTGCTCGAGCTCGTCCTCGTCTTTCCAGCGCACCGCCCCGTCGGGCGTCACGATCAGGTCGAGCTTCTCATCGACCGTGTCGAAGCAGACGCCGTTCCAGCCGACCGTCCGCTCGAAGTTCACGTACCAGTGCTCGAATGCGCCTTGCGGCTTCCAGAAGAGCCAGATCGAGTGGCGCGCGCCGGGCCGCAGGATCGCGAGCGCGTCGCGGGTGGTGAGCCTCTGCGCGAGGACGGGCTCGGAGACCGGGATGCGCACCTCGCTCCCTGCCTCGTCGACCGGATAGAGCGCCGGAGCTCCTTGCGGCATCCATAACACCGCCTGATCGTCGTCGTCCGCGACGACGCGTGCCGCGTTTGCGCGCCAGGTGCGGCCGAACCAAACGTCCCGAAGGACGGCGTCTGTGCCCGGCCGCCTCAGGTGAGCGGCGCGCAGCGGGGCTCGTGCTTCTCGGCGAGTCGCAGCAGCAGCGCGTGGAGCGCGGCACGGTCCTTCGCGTCGAGCGGCTCGAGGAAGTCGTCCTCCAGCTGCTTCGAGAGCGCCCGCAGCTCCTTGAGCGTGCGCTTGCCGTCAGGGGTGAGCCGCACGAGTTGGCGGCGCCGGTCGCCCGGGTCGCGCTTGCGCTCGACCAGGCCGCGCTCCTCGAGCTCGTCGAGCAGCCCCACGAGCTGGCCGCGGTCGTAGCCGAGTGAGTCGGCGATCGCGCCCTGCGTCTCGTGCGAGCCCTCGGCCAGCGCGATCAGCACGCCGAACTGGTACGGGTGCAGGCCCGTCGCCTCGAAGGCCGCCATCGACTTGCCCTTTGCCGCGAAGCCGAGGCGCTTGAGCAGGAACATCGTCGACTCGACGAGCTCCTTCGGGAGCCGGTCCGGGGAATGCGTGGGAGTCAGGGCGGGTTCGGTGGTTACGTTCATGTGAACAAGAGTAGCGCAAACAACGGTTGTTGTGCTATAAGGTTGAGTATACCAACGATTTTGGAGGTCAACACGTGACGAACTCAACGATCAGCAACCGCCGCTGGAGCGCACTCGCCCTCATCGTCACGGCGCAGTTCATGGTCATCCTCGACGTCGCGATCGTGAACGTCGCGCTGCCGTCGATCAAATCCGACCTCGGCTTCACGCAGGAGAACCTGCAGTGGGTCATCTCGGCGTACGCGATCATCTTCGGCGGAGCCCTCCTGCTCGGCGGGCGGCTCGCCGACCTGCTCGGGCGGCGGCGGCTGTTCGTCGCAGGGCTGGCGCTGTTCGCGACAAGCTCACTGCTCTGTGGCCTCGCCTGGTCGGAGGGCTCGCTGATCGCCTTCCGCGCGGTTCAGGGCCTCGGTGGCGCACTGCTCGCGCCGGCCGCGCTCTCGCTGCTGATGACGACCTTCGCCGAGGGCCGCGAGCGCAACCTCGCGCTCGGGATCTACGGCGCGGCCTCGGGTAGCGGCGCCGCGGTGGGCGTCCTGCTCGGCGGCGTGCTGACCTCGTACCTGAGCTGGTCGTGGATCTTCTTCATCAACGTGCCGGTCGCCGTCGCGGCGATCGCGCTGACGCCCGTGCTGCTTCGCGAGAGCCGGGCCGACGTGGCGCACCGCCACTTCGACTTCCCGGGCGCGATCTCGGTGACGTCCGGACTGATGCTGCTCGTCTACGCGACCTCGCGCGCCGCGATCCACGGCTGGGGCGCTCCGTCGACACTGGCGCTCTTCGCCGGCGCGGCCGGCCTGATCCTCGCGTTCATCGGGATCGAGCTCCGGTCGCCGTCGCCGCTTCTGCCGCTGCGGATCTTTCGCTCGCGGACCCTGACCGGGGCCAACGTGGCCATGGCGATCGTCGGCGGCGTCGCCTTCTCCGAGTTCTTCCTGCTGACGCTGTACCTGCAGAACGTCCTGCACTACTCGGCCGTCGAGAGCGGTCTTGCCTTCGCCGCCTTCGCCCTGTCGGTCGTCGTTCTCTCGAACGTCGCGCAGGTGGTTGTCGGATGGATCGGCGTGCGGCCGACGCTGACTGCCGGGCTCGTCCTATCAGCCGCCTCGATCGGTTATCTGACCCGGCTCCCGGTCGACGGGAACTATTTCAAGGACATCTTCCCGGCCTTCGTGCTCGGCGGCGCCGGCATGGGCCTCTCATTCGTTCCGGTGACGATCGCCGGCCTGACCGGCGTGCAGGGCGCCGATGCCGGGGTGGCGTCGGGCCTGATCAACACCAGCCGCCAGATCGGCGGCGCGGTGGGCGTGGCGGCGATCAGCGCGATCGCGGCGGCCTCGGCGAACGGCTACGTCAGCTCGCACGGCGCCGGCGCCGTCACGAGCGGCGCGGCGCTCGACCACGGCTTCCAGACGGGCCTCTACGTTCTCGTCGGGCTCCTGCTGGCCGGCGCACTGGTCGTCGTGGCTCTCGTCCGCCCCTCGCCGGTCCTGCAGGCACGGCCTGTTGACGAGGCGCTCGCGCTGGAAGAGGCCGCCTAGCCGAGCAGCAGCCTCAGGCGGCTTAGGCGTCCCGTCTGCGCGGAGGCTGTCGACACGCTCGCCCGCTCGCTGAGACGCGCCTCGAGGCGCCAGAGGTTCTCGAGGTGCTGGCTCGCCCAGAGGAGCATGAGCGCTGCCTTCACCATGTCCTTGTCGCGACCGCCGGCCGCCTGGCGAATGCACGCGAGCAGGCGGCTGTTTCCCTCGGCATCGCGGATGTGGGGCGGCGGCACCGTTCGGCGGTTCTCGAGCGAGTAGCCGAGGGTGACATACCACGATTGCAGCGCGTGAAGCTCGCGCTCGAGGTTCTCGCCGCAGCTCTGCAGCCGCGCCTCGCCGTCCGCCATCAGCCCGAGCGTCGAGAGCGACAGCCCGGCCCGGCGAACCCGCGAGGCGCCTCCGACCAGCGCCCCGACGTCCTCCACGTCGAACGCGGTCGCGGAGCGCTCGGTCAGGTACTGCCGGAAGGCGTCGTCGAGCCGGTGGAGCGCGGCATCCGCGGCCTGGGCCGCACGGGCGGCTTCCTCAGAGCCGCGCCCGTCGATCAGGTGCTGCGTGGTCGCCAGGACGTAATCCGCTCCGCGGGCGTAGGCGGCGGCGAGATCCGAGCGCAGCAACGCACCGGCGCCCCGGGGCCAGAAGAGCAGGCCGACCCCGAGGCTGATCGCGAAGCCGATGGCGACGTCCTCGACCCGGACGACCCCAACCCGCCAGCCGACCGGCTGAATGATGTTGAAGAGCACGAACAGGACGACCGTGAAGCCCGCCTGGCCGGCGGCGAAGGAGATCGCCCTCGGCGCGTAGGCGGCCAGCAGGATCGCAACGGGGAGGACACCCCAGAGCACGGCCTCGTGCGTCCCGATCCCGGTCACCAGCAGGGCGCCGATGACGAGCCCGACGGCGGTCCCGGCGAGCGCGCTGACGATCGACCAGCCGGTGCCGAGCGCGTTCGACCGCAGCACCGAGAGCGTGCCCAGCACGACCCAGAAGCCGTGCTGGAGGCCGGTGCGCTGGGCGATGAACACGGCGATCGCTAGGCCTGCGGCTCCGCGCACGCTGTTCTGGAACCAGACCGACCGTGGGCTGGCGTGCTCCACCGCGAGCTGCTCCGTCGCCTCGAGCGCGGCGCGTGCAGGCTGCGGGTGCGCGACGTCGCTGCGGTCGAGCTCCGGGGTCTTCGCGCCGGTTGCGAGCAGCGCGTAGCCGGCGACCTGCCTGGCGGAGTAGGTCACCGCCCTGATCCGGAACGGCGACTCGAGCGCCTTGGGCACTTCGCCCTCCGGCGTGTCGACGGGCAGCTCCGGGAGCCGCCGGACCAGCGCCCGGGCAACCGCGTCCCTGGCCGCGTCGAGCCGGGCGAAGTCCAGCGGCTCCTTGCGGCCTTCGAGCCGGCCCGCGCTCGTGCGGAGCAAAGCCGCCGCCGCCGCAAGTGCCTCCTCGTCCTCGGCGCAGACCAGGTCGAGCGCGGGCAGCTCGGCGGACGGCGCGAGGAACGAGAGGAGCCAGTCGAGCTCCTCTGGAAGCGAGGCGAGCGCCGCCATCGGGCCGACAGGGCCGGTCGGGCGGTGCTGGTTCCCCGGGAGCCCCCGGCCGAGGCCGTCGACCGCCTCGCGCGCCCTGGTCGCGAGCTCGGCCGGCTCGTCGCGGCCGGCTTCCAGGAGCTCGGCCACCGAGGACAACGTCGAGGCGGCGGCCCGCCGGAGCTCGGTCCGGCGGCGAGGTGGCCAAAGGAGCATGACCGCGCAGATTCCGAAGGCGGACGCGAGAGCCCAGCCCTCGAGCCGGTCCGGGATCGCCGAGTTCGGCGCCGGGAGCGTGACCGGGAGGACGAAGGT
>VAWL01000143.1 GCA_005883965.1 Actinomycetota bacterium | reverse complement strand
TGGTTCTACCTCTACCTGCCGTGGTTCTTCCCGTTCGCGGCGTTCGCCGTGCTCGCGCCGGCGCCCGAGCCGGCCACCGTCACGCGGCGTGAAGAGGTGCCGCTCGCCGCCCGCACGAGGCCGGCCTCCTGAGAAGCCGGATTCTCTACGCGGCCCTCGGGGTCTTCCTCGTCTCGTTCTCGCTTCTCTACGTCGGCTTCTACCGGCACAAGCTCATCCGGGACACGATCGAGTACTACCGCTTCGGGACGGCGATGGTGCACGGCGCGCTGCCGTACCGGGACTTCAAGGTCGAGTACCCGCCGGGCGCGCTGCCGATGTTCGCGCTCCCCGCCGTGGGCCGCCCGAGTTTCGACCGCTTCCAGTGGGAGTTCCAGGTGCTGGTCGGCCTCCTCGCCGGCGGTGCGACGGTCGCCATGGCCCGCGTGCTCGACTCGCTGCGCGCGTCGACCAGGCGCTATGCCGCCGCGCTCTTCTTCTTCGCGCTCGCGCCGCTCGCGCTCGGTTCGGTGCTGATCTACCGCTACGACATCTGGCCGACGGCGCTCGCGGTCGCCGGGCTGGCGGCAATCCTTGCCCGGCAGGAGCGGCTGGGTCTCGTCGCGCTCGGGGCCGGCTTCGCCGCGAAGATCTTCCCCGGGGTGCTCGTTCCGCCCGCGCTGGCGTACGTCTGGCGCACGCGTGGCCGGCGCGAGGCGTTTGTCTGCCTGGGCGCGGCCGCTCTCGCGGTCGCGGTGATCGTCGTGCCGTTCGCCGTCCTCGCGCCGCACGGGCTCTGGTCGAGCGTCCACGGCCAGGCCGGCCGGCCGCTTCAGATCGAGAGCCTCGGCTCGTCGATCCTGCTCGCCGCGCACCAGGCCGGCGGGCTCCACCTCAACGTGATCACGAGCCACGGCTCGCAGAACCTCGTCGGATCGCTACCCGACTCGCTCGGGCTCGCTCAGACGCTCCTGCTCGCGGCCGTCCTGCTCGGCGCCTGGATCGCGTTCGCTCTCGGCCCGCCCGACCCGGAGCGGCTCGTGCGCTACTCGGCCGCATGCGTGACGGCCTTCGTGGCCTTCGACAAGGTGCTCTCACCGCAGTTCATGATCTGGCTGCTGCCGCTCGTGCCGCTGGTTCGCGGCCGCCGGGGGCTCGCCGCATCCGCCCTGCTCGGCCTCGCGCTGATCCTGACCCAGCTCTGGTTCCCAACGCGCTACTTCGACCTGGCCCGCGGCCTCGCGGCCTTCCCCTCCTGGCTCGTGCTCGCCCGGGACCTGACGCTGCTCGCTCTGCTCACGACCCTGCTGGTACCGGCACGCGCAGCGCCTCGCAGCTGAGCGCTCGGCCCTCGGCATCGCACTCGACCACGGCGCCCTCGATGCGGACGCCGCCCGCTGCCGGCTCGAACCGGACCGGCATTCCCGTGCGCATCCGCGCGATCGCGAGCTCGGCCTTGACGCCGATCACGGAGTCGTGCGGCCCGGTCATGCCGGCATCGGTGATCGCCGCCGTCCCGCCCGGCTGCACGCGGGCGTCGCTCGTCTGAACGTGCGTGTGCGTGCCGATCACCGCTGTCACGCGACCGTCGAGCAGGCGGGCGACCGCGACCTTCTCGCTGGTCGCCTCGGCGTGGAAGTCCACGAGCACGATGCGGGCGCCCCCCCGCGCCTCCTCGACCAGCGCGTCCAGCATTTCGAAAGGGCTGACCGGCGTGGGCATGAACAGGCTGCCCTGGAGGTTGAGGACGGCGACCGCCGTGCCGTCGGACGCCTCCGCGACGACGAGGCCCCGGCCCGGCGCCTCGGACGAGAAGTTGGCAGGACGGATCACGCGCTCGGCGTCGGCGAGGTAAGGGACGATCTCGCGCCGCCGCCAGGTGTGGTTGCCGAGCGTGAGCACGTCGGCGCCGGCCGCGAGCAGCCGCTCGGCGAGACGCGGAGTGACGCCGGCCCCGTCGGCCACGTTCTCCGCGTTGACCACGCAGAAGCCGATCCCGAGCTCCTCCTTCAGGGACGGCAGCCGCTCCTCGACCGCCGCCCGCCCGGGCGTGCCGAAGACGTCCGCGACGAAGAGGATCTTCAGCTAGTGCCCCGTCCGGTGATTCCGGCAGGCATTGCTGGATGGGGCACTACCTACGGGAACGAAAGCGCGGCGGCCGGGTGCACCGACGTCGCGACGTGGTTTCCCGCGTTCTGCGTGTAGCGGGCCAGCGCCTGCTGCTCGATCCCGGTGAAGTCGACGACCGTGCCGAGCTTCGAGGTCGTCGCGCCGACCGTCGAGCCGACTCGCAGGCTCGGGTCGGGCCGCAGGTGCGTGAGCGAGACGACGAGCGAGGGGCTACTGGTCGGCTGGATGTCGATCCGTGCGCCGTAGGGCCTGCCGGCGATGACGTAGGCCGTGATCCCGACGATTGTCCCGTCGACGGGCGAATAGACGTCGGTTCCGGGGACCGCGCCGACGTCGAGCGTGCCGGTCGAGGCGCCGGTGCCGCCGCCGATCACGTAATAGCGGAGACCACTGCCGCCGCCGCCGAACAGGTGGTGCACCACCCGGCCGACGACTCCCTGGTTCGCCTGATGGCCGACCGGGTCGAGCGCGAGCGCGCCGTCGCCCGAGGCGTGGTAGCCGATCGCGGTCACGCGGCCCTGAGCGATCGGCAGGTCGAGCCGCAGCGTCCCGTGCATTGCCACGACCTGGGGCTGCGGCGGCCCGGAAGGCAGCAGCCGCGTCGCAGGCGCCGGTGCGGTCGTCGCGACGCGCGCGCGGCCGCCCGACCCGAACGCGGTCAGGAGGAGCGTTACGAGCGCGACAGCAGCGAGCAGGAGCAGGCCGACCAGTCGCCTTTTACGGCGCGCGGCAGCGTTTTCCGCTCGCTTGCGCCGCACGGCCAGTGCGTGCGCCGGGGGCGGTGACATCCGCGGCACGGTAACCGACCTGGCATCGGGCTGCAGAGCGAGGGCGCCGTCGAGCTCGAAATCCCAGTCCGGCGCGAAGCGCTCGTCCGCGTGAGCGGGCAGGGGGAAGGGGTGCGGGGAAACCGGGAGGTTCCCCCGGGAGGATCGATTCCCTTCGTTGAAATCCCAGTCCCAAGAGGGCGGCCGCTCCCTCGGGAACCGTACGATCTTCGCGCTACGATGGCGCGCATGGCCGGGCCTGCTGCCGGGGCCGCGAAGATCCAGATTCCGCGCTGGATTCAGCTCGTAGGTCTCCCGATCCTGCTGCTCTTCCTGTGGGTTGTTGCTGGAGCCGCGCGTCACGTCGTCTTCCTGTTCCTCGTTGCTTCCTTGATCGCGTTCCTGCTCAACCCGATCGTTCGCGGGCTGACCAGGGTCTGGATCCCTCGCGGGTTCGGCGTGGCGATCGTGTACCTGAGCTTCGTGATCATCGTCATCGCTGCGGCGATCGCCCTCGGCACCGTGGTCGTCAACCAGACGAAATCGAGCGCGAGCCGGGTGAACGACTACTTTACGGCCGCCCACGGACGCGACCACCAGACGCACGCGGACAGGGACGTCGACCACTTCCAGCACTGGCTGAACACCCACCGGCTGGGCTCGATCAAGATCAAGAAGAAGGGCCACGACCTCGTCCGGAAGATCCGCAAGCACGACGTCTCGAAGTACACGGGCAAGGTGATCACGTTCGTCGAGGGGGCGGCGATCGGAACCTTGAAGTTTCTCTTCAGCCTCGTGCTGGTGATCGTGGTCTCGATCTACATGCTGCTCGGCATGCCGCGGCTCGCGCGGGTGGTCGACCGGCGCTTCCCGCCGCACGAGGCCTCGCCGCCTCTCCTGACCCGGATCGAGCGTGCGCTCGCCAGCTACGTCCGCGGCCAAGTGCTGCTCTCGCTGATCATCGGCACGAGCGCCGGGCTCGGGATGTGGCTGCTCGGCATGCTCGGCTGGGTGCCGGGCGCCGATACCTACGCGGTCCTCTTCGGCGCCTGGGTCGCGATCACGGAGCTGATCCCCTACCTCGGCCCCTGGCTCGGCGCGATCCCGCCGCTGATCTACGCGCTGGTCGTGCACCCGGTCTCGGCGATTTGGGTCGCGCTGCTCTTCCTCGGTATCCACCAGGTCGAGGGGCACGTCGTGGTGCCGAACGTGATGGGCAGCGCGCTCCGGCTGCACCCGCTGCTCGTGATCTTCGGCCTTCTGGCCGGCGGCGAGATCAACGGTCTTCCCGGCGCGCTCGTCGCGCTGCCGCTGCTCGCCGCGCTGCGGGCAATCTGGGAGTTCTTCGGCGAGCGGGTCGAGCTCGAGCGCTGGAGCGGTGCGGGCCCGATTCCGGTCGAGGTGGACGTCGAGGGCGCGCGGCCGGTGACCCCGCTGCCGCCCGCTCCTGAGCCCGAGCCGCCGGCTGCAGCGCGTCGGTGAGCGACCAGCCGCTGCTCGCGGCCCGCGGCGCCGGGCGACGCTTCGGCCAGACCGTCGCGCTGGAGCCGGTCGAGCTCGAGATCCTGCCGGGAGAGGGCCTCGCGCTCGTCGGCCCGAACGGCGCCGGGAAGTCGACCCTGATCTCGCTCCTGGCAGGCGCGCTGCAGCCGAGCGATGGACGGATCGAGCGCCGCAAGGGCGTTCGTGTCGGCTGGGCTCCGCAGCGTCCGGCCCAGTACGGCCGTCTCTCTGCGCGCGAGAATCTGGAGCTGTTCGCGAAGCTCGAGGGCGAGGCCGATCCCGAGGAGGCGGCTGCGCGGCTGCTCGAGCGCTTCGACCTGCCGGGGAATGCGAAGCCGAGCGCCAACCTCTCGGTGGGCAACCGCCAGCGGCTGAACCTGGCGATCGCCTTCCTGGGCGCGCCCGACGTTCTCCTCCTCGATGAGCCGACCGCGGCTCTCGACCCGGAGCAGCGCCGCCGGCTCTGGGGCCGCGTCGACGCGCTTCGGGAGGCGGGCGGCGCCGTGGTCTTCGCGTCGCAGCACCTGGAGGAGATCGAGCGCCACGCCGGCCGGGTCGCGGCGCTACGCGACGGCCGGCTCGTCTTCGCAGGCACCGTCGACGACTACGACCGCCCATCCGCCGACACTCTGTTTGCATGAGCGTAGGCTCGACGGAGCTCAACAGAGAGCGGAGGCGCCGGCTTTGCCGGCGCTGGGAGCGGGAATGAACAGGATCTGGCTGGTGCTTCGCAAGGACGCGCTGGTGCTGAGGCGCTCGCCGCTCCTCTTCGGGATCCTGATCGCCTACCCCGTCGCGATCGCGCTGCTCGTCGGGCTGGTCGCCGGCTACGCGAGCTCGAAGCCTCGGGTCGCGCTGGTCGACGAGGACAACCTCCCGGCGACGGTCGTGCTCGGCGGCAAGCGCTTCCACGTCGACAACACGATCAAGCAGGTGAGCCGCAACGTGAGGCTCGTGCGGCTCTCGGCCGACGACGCCCAGCGGCAACTGCGGAACGGCGAGGTCGTGGCCGTCGTCACGGTCCCGCCCGGGTTCATCGCGACGCTCGAGGGGATGGTCAAGAGCCCAAGGCTGGAGGTGCAGCTCTCGCACGGAACGATCTCGTCGCGGGTCGACCAGCAGGTGCAGGCCCTCGTCTACTCGCTCAACCGCCAGCTGCAGCGCGCCTACATCGCCACGAACCTGAAGTACGTGACGCTGATCCTGAGCGGCGGCAAGGGCACCTTTCTCGGCGAGCCAATCGACGTGATCGGCCTGCAGCGGTCGGAGAAGCTGCTCCACCGGATGCCGCAGACGCACCGCGTCCACACGCTCGAGGACTTCGTCCACGACGCCCGCCTCGCGCTGGCGAACACCGGCGACGCCCTGCGCGCCACCGCCCATCCCATCCAGATCGCGCACACCGGGAACCGCGGGCGCACCTCGACGCTCTCCGCGCAGGTGCAGGCGAACGCGATCGCGCTGACCATCACCTTCCTGGCGCTGATGCTGGCGGCCGGCTCGCTCGCGGCGGAACGGGACGAGAACGTGATCGGCCGGCTCGCCCGAGGCCTCGTCGGGCTCGGCCACCTCGTCTGGGCGAAGGTGTTGCTCGCCTCGGCGGTCGCGCTTGTCCTCGGGGTGGCGATTGCGGTCGCCTTCGGGGTGATCATCGACGTCGGCGGGGTGACCGGCGGCGAGCCCTGGCAGCGGCTGCCCCTGCTCGTGGTCGGGCTGGCGCTCGCCGGCGGCGCGCTGGGCGCGCTCGGCGCGCTCCTGGGGGCGCTCGCGCGGGAGGCCCGCTCGGCCTCGCTGGTCGCGCTGCTGGTCGTGCTGCCGATCGTCTTCCTCGGCCTGATCCCGGCCGAGGTGGTGCCGCCGGCCGGCTGGGCGAGCACCGTCCTCCCGTTCAGCCATGCGGTCAGCTTCTTCCGCTCGGCGCTGTTCGACCTCAGTCCCTGGGGCGAGGTGCTCCGGCAAGGCCTCTGGCTGCTCGCGCTCGGCGGGATCTTCGGCGTTCTCGCCCGCCTGGGAGCGCGTAGATTGTTGGCATGAGCTTCCCGGCAACCCGCCTGCGCAGGTTGCGTCGTAGCGACCGGCTGCGTGCGCTCGTCCGCGAGACGCGCCTGGACCTCGACGACTTCGTCTACCCGCTCTTCGTCGGGCCGAGGACGGAGCCGAACACCCACCTGCCGCCGTTCGGCCGGCTCGCGGTCGAGGATCTTCTCGCCGAGGGGGCGGAGCTCGAGCGGCTCGGGGTC
>VAWL01000142.1 GCA_005883965.1 Actinomycetota bacterium | reverse complement strand
GACCGCCACGGCGAGTGGGTCGACGGCGTGATTTACGGCTTGGTTCTCGAAGACGTCGACGACTGAGGTTTCGCGCAGCGCGGCCGCGGCAAGGCGTGTGTCGTGGGCAAGCTCACTCCGGTCACGCTGGCCCTCGTCTTGTCGGCATCGGTCGCAGGCAGCGCGCCGTTCGCCTCTGCGAAGCCGATGTCGCCGCAGCCGCCCGGCAAGCAGGCAGTCGCGATCGGGGTCGGAGGGGCCGCAGCGACCGTGGACCCGGATGCGACCCAGTCGTCGATCGAGGTCCTTCGCCGCGGCGGCGACGCGGTCGACGCGGCGGTCGCGGCAGCCGCGACGCTCGGCGTGACGGAGCCGTACGTCGCCGGCATCGGCGGCGGCGGCTTCATGGTCGTCTACCTCGCCAAGCAGCACCGGGTCGTGACGATCGACGGCCGGGAGACCGCGCCGCAGGCATTCCAGGAGGACGCCTTCATCGATCCGGCGACCGGGAAGCCGATCCCGTTCTACCCGCAGCGCGTCACGAGCGGGATGGCCGTCGGCGTGCCCGGGACCCTCGCGACGTGGGCGAAGGCGGCGACGCTCTACGGGACGATGCCGCTTCGGAGGCTGCTCCAACCGGCGATCCGCGTTGCGAGGCACGGGTTCGTCGTCGACCAGACCTACCACAACCAGACCGAGATGAACCGGCCGCGCTTCCAGGCGTTCACGTCGAGCCGCGCCCTGTTCCTGACTCCGGACGGCCAGGCGCCGGCCGTCGGCAGCGTCGTCCGCAACCCGGAGCTCGCGAAGACGTATGAGCTGATCGCGCGCCGCGGTGCCCCCGCGTTCTACGGCGGGCCGATCGGCGCCGCGGTCGCCGACACGGCCGACCATCCGCCCGTCGCGCCCGACTCCGAGATCGGCTTCCCGATCCGCTCCGGTGTCATGACCGCGGCCGACGTGGCCGCCTACACGGCTCCGCTGCGGTCGCCCACACACGTCAATTACCGCGGCTACGACGTCTACAGCATGGGCCCGCCCTCCAGCGGCGGCTCGACCGTCGGCGAGGCACTGAACATCCTCGAAGGCTTCGATCTGTCCAGCCCGGACCGGGCGTTGGCGCTGCACCGGTACATCGAGGCGTCGCGGCTCGCGTTCGCCGATCGGAACCGGTGGGTCGGCGACCCGGCGTACGTCGACGTGCCTCTGGACGGCCTGCTCTCGAAGGACTTTGCGGCCGAGCGGCGCTGCCTGATCGGCTCACACGCCGCCACGAGCCCGGTTGCGCCCGGCGACCCGCATCCGCCCTACGACACGACCTGCACGGGCGGCGGCGCGTCGGAGGCGACCGGCGTCGAAGGTACTTCGACGAACCACCTCGTCGTCGTCGACGGCTCCGGCAACGTGGTCAGCTACACGACCACGATCGAGCAGATCGCGGGCAGCGCGATCGCCGTGCCCGGCGACGGCTTCCTGCTCAACAACGAATTGACCGACTTCAACCCGGCGCCCAGCTCTCCCGGCACGCCCGACCCCAATCTGCCCGCCGGTGGCAAGCGCCCGCGCTCGAGCATGTCGCCGACGATCGTGCTCCACGACGGCAGTCCGTTCCTGGCGCTCGGCAGCCCGGGCGGCGCGACGATCATCACGACGGTGCTCCAGACCCTGCTCGACCGGATCGATTTCGGCCTCTCGCTGCCGGAGGCGATCGCAGCTCCGCGCGCCTCGAACCTCAACTCGGCGAACACCTCGGCCGAGCCGGCGTTCCTCGCCCAGTACGGAAGCGAGCTCTCGAGTCGCTTCGGCCAGAGCTTCACCTCGACGCCGGAGATCGGCGCCGAGACCGGGATCGAGTTCCTGCCGGATGGACAGCTGGAGGCGGCGGCCGAGCCCGTCAGGCGGGGCGGCGGCGACGCCGAGGTCGTCTGCCCGGCCTTCGCCGGAAAGCACTGCTCCAAGGCTCGCAGGCACCGCTGAGACACCTCGCGGCTGAGTAGGCTGGCCGGGTGA
The DNA here is from genome assembly GCA_005883965.1 of Actinomycetota bacterium. Taxonomy (GTDB): domain Bacteria; phylum Actinomycetota; class Thermoleophilia; order Gaiellales; family Gaiellaceae; genus AC-32. Next base: position 4,542 of record VAWL01000142.1, on the reverse strand, counting down.
GGCGCGGGCTCTCGGCGCCGTTGACGGCCGCAGTCGCGATCGCGTTCGCTGACTCTTCGATCGTCGTCCTCGCACTGCCCGAGCTGTACCGGCGCTTCGACACGACGATCCAGGGCGTCTCCTGGGTGGTGACCGCGTACAACCTCGCCGTCGCGGTGACGGCGCTGCTGCTCGTCTTCGTCGTGCACCGGATGAACGTGTCCATCGTGCTCGGCGTCGGGCTCGGGCTCTTCATCGCCGCCTCGATCGCGTGCGCGGCAGCGCAGAGCCTCGACTTCCTGATCGCTGCGAGAGCGGTCCAGGGCGTCGGCGCGGCCCTTCTCCTTGCGGGGTCGCTGCCGCTGCTGGGGCCGGGTCGCTGGACGGCCGCGGGTACGGTCGGCCTTGCGCTCGGGCCCGCGCTGGGCGGCGTCCTCACGCAGGCGTTCGACTGGCGCGCGATCTTCATCGCGCAGGCGCCGGTTGCCGCCTTCGGCTTGGTGGGGGTCGTCCGCGCGCATGCCCGCGTCGAGGCGGAGGAGGGCTGGCGGCCGTCGCTCGCCCGGACGCTGCCGGCGAACGCCTGCCTCGGGCTGCTGTTCGGCGCGCTCGTCGGCGCCTTGTTCCTCGCCGTGCTGCTCGTGATCAGTGTCTGGGACTACTCGCCGATCGCCGGGGCGGGGATCGTCAGTGCCCTGCCTGTCGCGGCGTTGGCGGTGCGGCCGCTCAGGCTCTCGCGGTGGACCGCGGTCTGCGGCGGCTCGGCGCTGTTGGCGGCGGGGCTCGTGGGGCTCGCGCTGCTGCCCTCGGCCAGCGTGCCGCTCGCGATCTGGGCGCTCGCCCTCTGCGGCGCGGGCCTCGGGCTCGCGGTGCCGGTCCTCTCGGATGCCGCGCTCGATCGAGGCGCCGGGTTGACGCGCAGCGGCACGCTCACGGTGGGCGCGAGGCACGTCGGCCTGGTGCTGGCGCTCGCGCTGATCGCTCCGCTGCTCGCCTCGAGGGTTCCCGCGGCGGGTGACCGGGCGCTCCTGCGGGGGACCGCCGTGCTGCTCGACGCCCCTATCGGGCTCGACAAGAAGGTGCCCGTAGCCCTAGACCTGCGGAAGGCATTCGACCGCGCGCAGGCGGGGGAGACCCCGGACCTGCGGCAGCCGTTCGACAAGCACGGCGCCGCCCACGACTCGGCTCTCGCCGCCGTCCGCGACCGCCTCGCCGGCGCGATCGCCGCGACGATCACGCGCGCCTCGCGGCCGGCCTTCTTCCTCTGCGCAGCATTCGCGGCGCTCGCGTTGTTGATTGCCGTCGCCTTCCGCCGCCGGGTGGTGCCTTGAGCCGCGCCGCTTGGATCGTGGTCGCGCTCTTGGCGAGCGGTGCTGCGCTCGTCGGCGTCGAGCTCGGCAAGGGCGCGCTGAGCCAGCCGGCGCCGAAGATCGCCGACCCGTGCCAGCCTCGCGAGGGCCGCACCGGCGGGATCGACGCGACCTTGCAGCGGATCGTCCTCGACGGCCTCGACGGCGCGGCCTGCCGGCTGCACACGACCCGCGAGGAGCTCGTGCTTTCGATCGGCGGCGGTGGTGCCGGGGTCACCCGCCGCTGGGACGAGCACACGATCGAGGTCGCGCTGCGGGCGGGGATGCTCCGCGCGGTCGACGCTGCCGAGCGGCGCGGAGACCTGCCCGGGTTCGCGGCGGACGCCTTGCGTGGGATCGTCGAGCACGCACCGCTCGGCAAGCTGATCCGCGGCGGGTTCAGCCTCAGCGACCTCCTCGGCTAGCTCTCCGGCTTCGGGCTCTTCGGCGCCTCGACGCAGATCACGCGCGCGTCCTCGTCGCCGATGACCGTGTACGAGTGCGGCGTTCCGGATGCGGTGACGATCACGTCGCCGGGCCCGCAGTCGACGCTCTCGCCCTCGACTGTCCAGCGCATGCGGCCCGAGCGCATGACGACGATGTGGTCCTGCGGCGGGTTGTGGACGTGTGTCTCCTTGACCTGGCCGGCCGGGTGCGTGACGAGGTGAGCCTCCAGGTACTCGAGCCAGATTCCCTCGTCCTCGCCGTCCGGGCCGACGAAGCGGCTGTAGTCGGTTGTGTCCGTGATCTTGACCATGGCGCCCTCCCGGCTGTGGGTTAAGCGATTCTGAACCCCGCCGCGTGACAATTTCAGCGTGACCCGCGTTGCGCTCTTCTGTCTCGCCGTCGCACTCGCCGCGGGCTGCGGCTCGTCGAGGCACGCGACTGCCTGCAGCCTGAAGGGCTCGATCGGGCTGCAGGGAGCGACCGGCAACCTGCTCGGCGGGTTCACGGTGGAGAACACCGGCGGGCGCGCGTGCAGGCTCGGCGGCTTCCCGCGGCTGGAGCTCTTCCGCAGCGACCGCAAGCGCGTCGCGCTGACAGTCCACCGCGGCGACGCTGCGTTTCCGAGCTCGCGGCTGGTGACGTTGCTTCGGCCAGGCCGCTCGGCGACCGCCTGGGTCAAGTGGACGGACTACTGCGGCTCCCTCTGGAACCGCCCGTTCACGTTTCGGCTCACGCTGCCGACCGGCCAACGGATCTCGGCGCGCACGGCGGCGGCTGAGAAGTGCCAGGAAACCGGCGGCGCGCCTCGGGCAGGCCCCGGCACGGCGGAGCTCAGCATCAGCGGCTTCCATTAACCAACACACGCGCCCGCGCGACCCCAACCGGGCGTGGAGGTTAGGTCCACCCGCCACCCGCGTTGAGAGTGCCCGGCCAGGAGTGTGCGCGTGAGCGTCGCAGCTCTGCATGAACAGCACATGCGCCGACCGCTGCTGCAGGCAGTCGATTGCAGACCGGCACCGTGCGATCTACCATCTCGGCGTGCGCAAAATTCCGGAGACCTCGGGAGGTGCCACAGAACTGGACAAGCTTCAGCTGCGGATCGATCAGCTCGAAGTCGAACTGGAACGGCATCGCTCACAGGAGCAGCTCATCGCCAAGACGTTGGTTTCGGCGACCAGCTACGGCACTGTGATCCGCGAGAACGCCAGACGCGAGGCCGAGTTGGCTCTCCACAAGGCCCGAGCCGAAGCCGAGAGGCTGAAAGCCCGGGCCGTGCGCGAGCGAGACGACGCAAGGCGCGAGTTACTGCGATTGCGTCGGACGACGGAGCAGATGAGGAATGGTCTCTCTGAGTTCCTGACGTCAAAGGTGGAAGAGCTCGAGGTCGAAATTGATGACCACCAAGGTCGGCAAGACGACGAACTCGAAACGGCGGTGGGCAGCGCTCTGGGAGGTCAGTCGGCGGCTAAGACGCCTTCTGGGCCAGAAGCCGCGTCTCATACTGGCCTCGATGTTCTGGCTCGACGCGGAGATGACTCGACGGGTGAGTCGCCGCATGCCCAGCGTTAGGCGGATAGCACAAGCCGTCTTCGAACAAGCCGCCTCGGCGCGGCCGTGATCCCGATTCTCGCGGGTCTCTGGGCATTCGTGGGCGTCGTGGCGCTCTGTTGGCTCGCCTGGAGTCGACTGCACCGCTTCCGGCCCAGCCGTTCGCAACAGCGCTGGGAGGCGGACTCCTCCGCGCCCACTGCCGACGCCGACTGGATCTATGGTGATCGAGGCGAACGCAAGCTGCCCGGGCCTCGTCCGACAGCAGAGGAGGCGAGTGAGGCCAGGGTTATCGTCGCCGATGCCGAGCGAAAGGCTCGGGACATTCTGGCTGAAGCGGACCGGGTACGTAGAGAGGTTGAAGCGGAGCTCGCGGCGGAGCGCGCCGATCTTGCGCTGAAGAGCAAGCGGCTCTTCGAGTTCCTGGCCAACACGCTCGAGGAGGTTGAACGGGCAGGGGCCAACGGATCGAGCGCGATGACCGCTCACGATCTTGAGGAACTGGAAGCCATGCACGACCAACTCAGCGACACGGAGTAGCCGTACGCGCGCCATCAGGTGGCTGCGCAGATGATTTTTCTTTTGTTCGGGTCCGTCGTTTGGCCTTGCCAGAAGCGGACAGGGACGCTTAGATACCTGGCTTAAGAACTGGCGTAGTCCTTGACCACTGAGGAGAGGGGAGTGGAGGTTGGGACCAGCCGCACGCCTAGGCCTGCACGAGGGGATTCGCGATCGCGATGTTCGGGTTCGACCATTCCCGGACGCCGACGGTGCCTTAGAGGAGCGTCTCCTACAGTCCGTCGACGACAAGACGCTTGCGCTCATACAGCGGCGCCGCCAGTCGAAGAGACCCAAAGATCGGGGCTGGCTCCTACGCCGACTACTGCTAGCGGGGGATCTCCTCGGGCTGTGTTGCGGCTACCTTCTGGCCGCCGGCGCCTCTGGCACGGGAGGGTCGGGACTGTGGAAGGGCTTCTCGATCTTTGTGGCCTCGTTCCCGGTCTGGGTCGTGGGCGCGAAGCTCTTGGGGCTCTACGACGAGGACGAGGCGGAGGCCGACCACACCACGCTCGACGACCTAGGGCGCATCTTTCTGCTGGTCACGACCGGCGCATTCGCGCTTGCTGTCGTAACGAGCTACACCAGCCGCGACACCAAACAGGTGATTCTCTTCTGGGCCTTCGCCATCGTGGGCGTTGCCGGCGGCCGGGCCACTGTG
>VAWL01000140.1 GCA_005883965.1 Actinomycetota bacterium | reverse complement strand
CGAGCGATCGTAGTCGAGCTCGGCCGGGTAGACGTAGAGATCGCGGTACCGCGACTCATGGATGAACTCGAGCTCCGGCAGCGGCGGCGCGCCGCGCTCCTCGCAGAAGGCCGAGAACTCGCGCTGCAGCGGCGCGTGCAGCTCGCGGTAACGCGCACGAAACGCCTCCCATCCGGTCTGATCACCACTCGCGTATCCGGAGAAGACCGGCGGCAGCGCGGGATCCTTCAGCTCGAGCGGGTTGCAGGAGACGATCCGTACCCAGGGCCGCCCGGAGGCGAGCACGGCCGGGAAGCCGACGACGTTGTCCTGGACGATCACGTCGGGCTCGAGCTCGCCGAAGATCTCGGCCAGCCGCTC
>VAWL01000141.1 GCA_005883965.1 Actinomycetota bacterium | reverse complement strand
CAAGTACCTCGAGCGCGACGCGGCCCTCGAGCGGCGCTTCCAGCAGATCCGCGTCGACGAGCCGTCGGTCGACGACACCGTCCAGATCCTGCGCGGCCTGCGCGACCGCTACGAGGCGCACCACCGCTGCAAGATCTCCGACGAGGCGCTCGCGGCCTCGGCCGTGCTGGCCGACCGCTACATCCAGGACCGCCACCTGCCCGACAAGGCGATCGACCTGATCGACGAGGCCGCTTCGCGGATGCGGATCAAGACGATGACCGCGCCGCCGCGCTACCGGGAGCTCGAGGACGAGATCGAGAAGGTGCGCAAGGACAAGGAAGCCTCGATCGAGGCCCAGGAGTTCGAGAAGGCCGCCGCGCTGCGCGACAAGGAGCGCAAGCTGTCGCAGAAGAAGCGCGAGCTCGAGGAGAATTGGCGCGCGGAGGAAGGCGGCGCCGAGCAGCCCGAGATCGGCGAGGAGGAGATCGCCGACATCGTCTCGATGTGGACGGGCATCCCGGTCTTCAAGTTGACCGAGGCCGAGTCGCAGAAGCTGATCCGCATGGAGGACGAGCTCCACAAGCGCGTGATCGGCCAGGAGGAGGCGATCGTCGCCGTCTCCAAGTCGATCCGCCGCGCCCGCGCCGGGATCAAGGACCCGAAGCGGCCAACCGGCTCGTTCATCTTCCTCGGGCCCTCAGGCGTCGGCAAGACCGAGCTCGCGCGCACGCTCGCCGAGTTCCTGTTCGGCGACGAGGACGCGATGATCCAGGTCGACATGTCGGAGTACATGGAGAAGCACTCTGTGTCCCGGCTCGTCGGCTCGCCTCCGGGCTACATCGGCTACGACGAGGGCGGCCAGCTCACCGAGGCCGTCCGCCGCAAGCCGTACTCGGTCGTCCTGCTGGACGAGATCGAGAAGGCCCACCCGGACGTCTTCAACATCCTGCTGCAGATCCTCGAGGACGGGAAGCTGACCGACGCCCAGGGGCGCAAGGTCGACTTCCGCAACACGATCGTGATCATGACCTCGAACATCGGCGCCTCGACGATCTCGAAGAACCAGACGCTCGGCTTCTCGATCGGCGACGACTCCGGCCTCTCGTATGACGAGATGAAGGACCGGATCATGGGCGAGCTGAAGAAGGTCTTCCGGCCCGAGCTCCTGAACCGGATCGACGAGGTCATCGTCTTCCACAAGCTGACGAGGGAAGAGATCATGACCATCGTCGAGCTGCTGATGAAGCGCCTGCGCGACCAGATGGGCGAGCACGAGGCCGCGATCGAGCTAACCGAGAGCGCCAAGGAGCTGCTGGTCGACAAGGGCTACGACCCGACGATGGGCGCCCGGCCGCTGCGCCGCGCGATCCAGCGTTTCATCGAGGATCCGCTGGCCGACTTCGTCCTCGGCCGCTCGCTCGAGCCCGGCTCGACGATCCTGATCGACCGCAAGAACGACGACGAGGTCGACATCACGATCATCCCGGGCGAGATCACGCCCGAGAAGGTCACCGTCCCGCCGGAGGAGCCAAGCGACTCCGCGGACGACGAGCCGGAGGAGTAGCTCGGACTAGCGCTCGTTCTTCGGGTCGAGCACGTCGGGCGTGGGCGGCATGTTGGTGCCTCCGACGCCGAGCTGAGACGTCTTGATCGTCTCCCGCTCCAACTGCATGCGCTTGGCTTCGGCCTCGGCTTCCGGATCGGGATCGGGGCTCAGCCAGCGACGGATGTTGGTCCACAGGTTCACCGTTCCAGCTTAGATGCTTGAGACGGCGACGGCTGGGTAGGCCCGACGCATGAAGGTTCAAGACGTAGGCCACGCCGCGCTCAGCGGCTGGAGGGGCAAGGTCGCGGATGCGGCCGCAAGCAAGGCGCCCGCGCGGGACGACTACGTGCGCGCGGCCTTCGGATTTCTCTTCCTCGCGCTCTCGCTCGCCTACCTGGCGAAGACCGCGCGTCGGCTCGCCGCTCGCAGCTAGCCTCCGCGGGTGCCATCGCGCCTCTACGACCGGCCGGTCGCGGCCGCGCTCGCGGGCGCGCTCGCCATCTCGTTCTCCGGGATCCTTTTCCGCGCCGCCCACGTCTCGCCGTCCACCGGCGCGATGTACCGCTGCCTGCTCGCGCTGCCGGTGCTCTGGCCGCTCTCCCGGCTCGAGGACCGAAAGTACGGGCCGAGGCCGCTCCGGCAGCACGCGCTCGCCTGGCTGGCGGGCGTCCTCTTCGCGCTCGACCTGATCGCCTGGCACTACGGGATCGAGCAGGTCGGCGCCGGGCTGGCGACCGTGCTCGGCAACCTGCAGGTCGTGTTCGTGGGGCTGCTCGCGTGGGCGATCCTCGGCGAGCGGCCGTCGAACCGGTCGCTGGCTGCGATCCCCGTGGCGCTGTTCGGCGTGCTGCTGATCTCCGGGATCTTCGAGAGCGGCGCCTACGGCAAGAACCCCGGGCTCGGCGTCCTCTACGGGATCCTGACTGCGCTTGCCTACTCGGGCTTTCTGCTCGTTCTCCGGGCCGGGAACGCAGACCTGCGACGGCCGGCTGGGCCGCTCTTCGACGCCACGCTCGTCTCCGGGCTCACCTGCATCCCAATCGGTCTCACGATCGGCAACCTCGACTGGACTCCCGGCTGGCCCGCGTGGGGCTACCTGCTGCTCCTGGCCTGGAGCTCGCAGGCGCTCGGCTGGCTGCTGATCTCGATCACGCTGCCGCGCCTACCGGCTGCGCTCACCGCCGTGCTACTGACGTTCCAGCTGGTGCTCTCGGTGCTGTTCGCGTGGGCGATCCTCGACGAGTCGCCGTCGGCGCTGCAGCTCGGCGGCGTCGCGCTCGTGCTCTGCGGCCTGCTGATCGCCACCACCGGGCGGCGGCAGGCGAGGGTCGCCGGTGGCAAAGGCTGCGACCAAATTCGCGTGCACGGACTGCGGCTACTCGGCCGGGCGGTGGTTCGGCAAGTGCCCGTCCTGCGGCGCCTTCGGGACGCTCGTCGAGGAAGAGGCTGCCGGCGCGGCGGCTCCCTCGAAGCCGACGTTGCGGCTTGTCGACGTCAAGGCCGAGGAGGGCGAGCGCATTCCCACCGGCGTCGCCGAGCTCGACCGCGTGCTGGGCGGCGGCCTCGTGCCCGCCTCGCTCGTGCTGGTCGGCGGCGAGCCGGGCGTGGGCAAGTCGACATTGTTGTTGAGCGTGCTGCGCTCCATCAGCGCCGACCGGACGACGCTACTGATCACCGGCGAGGAGTCTCCGGCCCAGGTCAAGCTCCGCGCGGAGCGGCTCGGCGGCGCCGCTGACATCGGGATCCTCCCCGAGACCGAGCTCGACGGCGTCTGCGCGACCCTCGAGGCGGTGCGGCCCGAGGTCTGCGTGATCGACTCGGTCCAGACGCTCTACTCGTCCGAGCTCGGCTCCGCACCCGGCTCGGTCGTGCAGGTGCGCGAGGCCGCGTCGCGGCTGCTACGGGTGGCCAAGGAGTCCGGGATCGCGATCTTCCTCGTCGGCCACGTGACGAAAGACGGCGCCGTCGCGGGCCCGCGCGCGCTCGAGCACCTGGTCGACACCGTCCTCCAGTTCGAGGGAGACCGCTACCACGAGCATCGCGTCCTGCGCGCGGCGAAGAATCGCTTCGGCTCGACCAACGAGCTGGCCGTCTTCGAGATGACCGGCACCGGGCTCGTGGGCGTGCCCGAGCCGTCAGAGCTGTTCGGGCGCAGCGTCGACGGTGAGGTCGGCGCGGCGGTGGCCTGTGCGCTGGAAGGCTCCCGGCCGCTGCTGCTCGAGATCCAGGCGCTCGTCGCGCCGACCGACCTGGCGATGCCGCGCCGCGTCGCCACCGGCGTCGACCCGAAGCGCCTGGCGATGATCGTCGCCGTCCTCTCGCGCCATGCCGGAGTCGCGCTCGGCCAGGCGGACGTCTTCGTGAACGTGGCGGGCGGCGTGCGCATCGACGAGCCCGGCGCCGACCTGGCGATCGCCCTCGCAATCGTCTCCGCGGCCAAGGGCGCGCCGGTGAAGCCCAAGCTGGCGGCCTTCGGCGAGGTCGCCCTCACCGGCAGGCTCCGGCCTGCGGTTCAGTCGGAGCGGCGGCTCGAGGAGTGCGCCAAGCTCGGTCTCGCAGCCGCCGTTGCCCCTTCGGGCACGCCCGCTCGTGGCAAACTACGCGTACTGGAAGCCGAAACGCTCAGACAGGCCGTGAGGTCAGCGATCGATGCAGAACGACCCGAAGGAGGATAGGGCCGGTTCGCGGATCCCACCGCCGCTCGGCCTCGTGCGTCAGCCGGCGAGAGTCGACCCGCGGCTCGATCCGAAAGTGCTCTCGGCGGTCGGCCGGATCGCGCCGGGCACCGATCTGAGGCAGGGGATCGACGACATCATCCGCTCGCGGGAGGGCGCGCTGATCGTGATCGGCGAGCCGTCCGAGCTCGCGTTCCTCTTCTCCGGCGGCATCCAGCTCGAGCAGCCGTTCTCCTCGCAGCTCCTCTATGAGCTGTCGAAGATGGACGGCGCGATCATCGTCAACGCCTCGCTGACCAAGCTCGTGCACGCGAACGTGCAGCTGATGCCGGACCCGACAATCCCGTCGAGCGAGACGGGCACGCGGCACCGCACGGCCGAGCGTGTGGCCAAGCAGACCGATGCGCTCGTGATCTCGATCTCCCAGCAGCGCGAGACGGTCACCGTCTTCGTCGGCCACAGCCGCTACCAGCTCGACCCGATCGCCGACGTGCTCGCCAAGACGAACCAGGCGCTCGGCACGCTGGAGACCTATCGGACGCGGCTCGAACAGGTGCTGACGCGGCTGACGGCGCTCGAGTTCCAGAGCGCGGTCATGCTCGACGACGTGCTGGTCACGCTCCAGCGCGCGGAGCTGACGACGCGCATGGCCGACGAGATCGAGCGCGCCTGTGTCGAGCTCGGCGAGGAGGGCCGGCTGATCCGGATGCAGCTCGAGGAGCTCGTCGCCGACGTCCCCGACGAGAAGGCGGCGCTCGTCTACGACTATCACGCCGACGGCGGCGCCGAGCGGACGCGGGAGGGGCTCGAGGCGTTGGCGGCGATCCCCTACGACCAGCTGCTGGAGTTCGAGCTGCTGGCGGTGCTCGGCTTCCCGGCGTCGGTCAATCCGCTGGACCACGCGATCGTGCCGCGCGGCTACCGAGTGCTCTCGCACATTCCCCGTCTGCCCGAGGCGGTGGTCAAGCGCGTGGTCTCGAGCCTGGGCGGCCTCGAGGGGATCGTGCGCGCCTCGCAGCGGGAGCTGGAGTCGGTCGAGGGCGTCGGCACCGTGCGGGCCCGCGAGATCCGCGAGGGGCTCCGCCGGCTGCAGGAGCACAACCTGGTCGACCGCTATCTGCAGATTTAGCAGGGCTTTTTCGGCACCGGCCTCGAAAAGTTGGCGTTTTCCAGCGATTTTCGCTATAGTTAGATGGTTCGCCGGCGGAGTTTCACGGTCGCCGGCTTCGTTCTGCAATAGACAAACTGCGAAAGGGGAGGGTCGGCGTTGTACAAGGTCGGCGACAAGGTGGTGTACCCCCACCACGGGGCAGGAACGGTGGTCAAGAAGGAAAGCCGCGAGGTGCTGGGGGAAAAGCGCGAGTACTTGACGATCAAGATCCTCCACAACGACATGACGGTGAACGTGCCCAGCGACAACGCCGAGCGCGTCGGGCTCCGCAAGGTGATCGACGAGCAGATGGTCTCCAAGGTGCTGAAGGCGCTGACGGGCAACGGCACGAACATGCCGAAGAACTGGAACCGCCGCTTCAAGCACAACCGCGACAAGATGAAGACCGGTGACATCTTCGAGCTCGCCGAGGTCGTGCGGAACCTTTCACTGCGCGACCACGAGAAGGGCCTCTCGACGGGTGAGAAGCAGATGTTCGTCAAGGCCAAGAAGATCCTCGCCAGCGAGCTGATGTACGCGAAGGACATGGACGAGGAAGAGGCCGCAGAGTGGCTCGACGGCGTCCTCGCCCGCGGCGGCAAGAAGAAGAAGACGACCGCCAAGGTCCCGGCCACCGCGTAAGTCATGTCCGTGTGGGCCGTTCTCGCTGCGGCCGGACGCGGCGAGCGGCTCGGCTCCGACCGGCCGAAGGCGTTTGCGCGCCTCGGCGATAGGCGAGGAGCCGTCGATCCTCGTCGCCGAGGAGATCGCCGCGACCAAGGTCAGCTCGGCGGTCACGGGTGGTGAAACTCGTTCCGAGTCAGTTCGGCTGGCGCTGGACGACGTGCCCGGCGACGCAGCGGCAATTCTCGTTCACGACGCGGCCCGGCCGCTCCTGTCGGACGACGTGATCGAGCGTGTGCTGGCGCCGCTCGGCGAGGGCTGGGACGGCGCCGTGCCGGTGCTGCCGTTGTCGGACACCGTCAAGCGGGTCGATGGGGAGCAGGTGGTCGAGACGCTGCCGCGCGGTGAGCTGGTCGCCGCGCAGACTCCGCAGGCGTTCGTGGCCGACGCGCTTCGCCAGGCGCTGGCCGGCGAGGTCTCCGGGGCGACGGACTGCGCCTCGCTCGTCGAGGCCCGCGGTGGCCGGATCAAGGTCGTCGAGGGCGACCCTAGGCTGCTGAAGGTCACCGACGGGGCCGATCTGGCGCTTGTCGAGAGCTGGCTCGGCGAGAAGTAACCCTGTGGAGAAAGAGTCACACTGCCGGCACAGAAGCCACCTTGACGAAAACCGGTGTCTGACACCGGTTTTGGCGCTCTGAGGACAGGGCCGTTCGGTGCTCGTCGACTACCACATGCACCTCCGCGGCCCGGACGACGACGGCGGCACCCGGCGCTACTCGGTCGACCGCGCCGAGGAGTACGTCGCCGAGGCGCGGGCCGCCGGCATCGACGAGATCGGCTTCAGTGACCACGTCTGCTACTTCCGCCAGACGCGTGAGATCTGGGAGATCCCCTGGTTGGCCGAACGTTGCAGCGACAACCTCGACGAGTACGTGGACGCGGTCGTCGAGGCGAAGCGGCGCGGCCTCCCGGTCAAGCTCGGGCTGGAGGTCGACTATTTCCCCGGCACCGAGCGCGAGCTCGCCGCGCTGCTCGACCCCTACCCGTGGGACTACCTGCTCGGCTCGGTGCACTTCGTCGACGGCTTCCCGGTCGACCAGCAGCCGGGCCTCACCGACAAGCTGCCGCCCGCCGAGGCCTGGCGCCGCTACTTCGTCTGGCTGCGGAACGCGGCCCGCAGCGGGCTGTTCGACTCCCTTTCCCACCCGGATCTGGTCAAGATCTTCGGCGTGCGCGCCACCGACGAGGAGACGCACTACCTGCACGTCGAAACCGCGGACGCGATCGAGGCCGCGGGCGTCTGCGTCGAGGTCTCGGCGGCGGGCCTGCACAAGCCGGTCGGCGAGCTCTATCCGGACCGCGCGCTGCTCGAGCTCTGCCGCGAGCGAGGAGCGCCGATCACGCTCGCGTCGGATGCCCACCGACCCGAGCACGTCGGCCGTGACGTCGAGCGCGCCGCCAAGCTCGCGCGCGAGGTCGGGTACGAGACGGTGACCGTCTTCGACCGGCGGGAGCGCCGCCAGGAGCCGCTCGGATGAGGGTGGGGGTCGGCGTCGACGCGCACGCGCTCGTCGAGGGCGTGCCGCTCGTTCTCGGCGGGGTCGAGGTCGACTCGCGGCGAGGGCTCGCGGGCCACTCCGACGGCGACGTGATCTCGCACGCGCTGATCGACGCGCTGCTCGGCGCCGCCGGCCTCGGCGACATCGGCTCGCTTTTCCCTTCCGACTCCGACGAGTGGGAGGGCGCTTCGTCGCTCGACCTGCTCGCGCGAGCCTACGCGCAGGTCCGCGACGCGGGTTGGCGCCTGGCCAATGCCGACTGCGTGCTCGTCGGCGAGGAGCCGCGGATCGCTCCGCTGCGGGGAACTATGCAGACGCGGCTCTCGGAGACGCTCGGCGTCGAGCCGGGCCTCGTCACGGTGCGCGCGACGACGACCGACGGGCTCGGCTTCACAGGCCGTGGCGAGGGGCTTGCGGCCGTCGCCGTCGCGCTGCTCAGCCCGGCGGGCTGACGATCCCGTTCTCGATCCGCACCAGCCCGTCGGCTGCGAGCGCGGCAACTGCCTCGCGATCGCACGGCTCCCTGCCTTCGAGCACGCTGCGCAGCGCGCCCGCGCGCCGCTGGCGGAACGAGCCCTCGAACCGCCCCTGTTTGCGCAGCGGTTCGTAGCGCCGGCCACGCGAAGGACAGCCGGCGGCGAGCGGGCACTCGCCGCAGCGCGGCACGCGCGCGATGCAGACGGTGGCGCCGAGGTCCATCAGCGCCTGGGCGCCGCGGTAGTCGAACGCAGAGCCTGTCCGCTCCAGCACGCGCCGGACGTTGACGTCGACCGGCAGCACCGGGCGGCCGAAGGCAAAGCAGGCGACCGCGTCGGCCGTGTAGCGGCCCACGCCGGGAAGCGAGATCAGGTCATCCGGCCAACCGCCTGCCGACACGGCTCGTGCCGCGCGCTGCAGGTTGAGCGCGCGCCGGTTGTAGCCGAGCCCTTGCCAGGCGCGTAGCACCTCGGCGGTGGGCGCGGCGGCCAGCGCCTCGGCGGACGGCCAGCGCTCGAGCCAGTCGAGGTAACGCGGCACGACGCGTGCCGCCTGCGTCTGCTGCAGCATCACCTCCGAGACGAGGATCGCGTACGGGTCGCGCGTCCCCCGCCACGGCAGGTCGCGGCCGTTCTCGGCGTGCCAGCCCAGGAGCTCGGCCTGCATGGGGCCGAGCCTATCCGTCGACCAGGAAGCCGTTCAGCGGGCCGAGCACGCCCTTCGACCGCCGGGAGACGTGCGGGAGCAGCAGCAGGCGGTGCGTCGTCGGCTCTTCCCGCTTCCGCCGCTCGAGCTGCTCCTCGGCGAGCGGCCGCCAGCGCTCGTCGACGATCCGCGCCGGGTCGCCCTCCAGCTCGGCCTGCTCGCAGCCGAGGTGCTCGGCCCAGAGCCGCAGGCGCAAGGCGCGCGCGAGGGCCGGGTCGTGCGTGACGACGTTTACCTCGGTGTCGTTGAACAGCGAGTGCTCGTTCAGGTTCGCCGAGCCGATCGTCAGCCAGCGGTCGTCGACGATCCCGATCTTGGCGTGGATATAGACCGGATGGGCCTCCGTCCCCGGCTGCCAGAGCGTGCAGGCGAGGAAACGGCCCGCCCCGTCGTCGGCCACGGCTAGGACGCCGATCTGCCCGCGCGTGTCCTCTTCGCCGTTCTTGGGGTGCGCCGGGAGCACGACGACAAGACGGAAGTCGTCGGAAGGCGGCCGGCGCAGTTTCTCGACGAGCACGTGGACGAGCTCCGGCGACCAGAGGAACTGGCTCTCGAGGTAGACGAGCCGCTCCGCGCCTCGCAGGGCCCGCAGATAGCTCTCGAGGATGCGGAAATCGCCGCGCGGCAGCCGCTCGTAGACGTTGTTCGGGACCGTGCGCACGACCTGGAGCTCGGTCTCCCCCGCGGGTTCCGGCGCCGGGTCGGGATCGAGCTTATCGCCGGTCACCTCCTGCCAGCGCAGCGCGAAGTGCGCGGCCACGTCGCCGACGGCTGGGCCCTCCAGCCGCGAGGCCGCGTCGTGCCAGCCGAGCCGCCCGCGGGCCGGATGCGAGGACGAGTCGAGCCGGTCGCCGCCGAGAGTCGTCAGGTCGATCCCGCCGACGAAGGCGACCCGCCCGTCGACGACCACCAGCTTCTCGTGGTGGCAGTGGAAGGGCCGCTCGCGGTCGTCGAGCGCGCAGACGATCTTCGTGCCGCGCACGAGCCGGTCCCGCATCTCCCGCACCTCCTTGCGGTCCGGGTGGAAGAGCGGCAGCGGCGCGCCCGCCCAGGCGAGCACGCGGACCTCGACCCGCTCGGCGAGGCCGGCCAGCAGCTCGCGCAGCGTCGTGTCGCCCATCCGCAGCTCGGGAGCGAAGTGCCAGCCCGCCAGCCAGACGCGGCTCTGCGCGCTCTCGCAAGCGTCTGCGATCGCGGGCAGCGCCTCCGCGCCGTCGACGAAGATCTCGAACCGGTTTCCCTCGCGCGGAGGCGGATCGCCGGTCGCCCAGCCCCCGGCCGGCGCATCCAGGGCGCCGAGCTGGCCGTGCTTCCCCAGCCGCCGGCGGTGGTGCGCCACGACCAGGTGCTCCAGCCGGTCGCCGATAGCTTCGTCGAACCTCTCGAAAACGCCTGCGCTCACCGGCTCCGTCCTACCCAGGAGCGGTTACGTTGAACGCCGTGCGAAAGGTGGGCGTTGACGAAGCGAGGCGTATCGCCGTGCGGGCGCAGCTGCTCGACGGCTCCGCGCGGGGCGTGCTCGACACCGTGCGGAAGCTCGGCTTCCTGCAGATGGACCCGATCGCGACCGTCGCGAGGCCGCAGGAGCTGGTGCTCTTCAGCCGACTCGGGCCGTTCGACGTCGCGCAGCTCGACCGCCTGCTCTGGCAGAAGCGGAAGCTGTTCGAGTACGACGCGTTCATCTATCCGGTCGAGGACCTGCCGTTGCAGCGTGCGCGGATGGCCCGCAGGCGGCGCGGAGGCACGCTGAAGCGCGATGAATGGACGCGCGAGTTCCTCCGCGAGAACGCGCGGCTGCGCAACTACATCCTCCGCGAGGTCGAGCGCAATGGGCCGCTGCTCTCGCGCGACCTGAAGGAGGACGCGCCGAAGAGGACCGAGCGACATGCGTGGTGGGGGCGCGGGGCGCTGCGGCTGATGCTCGACATGCTCGCCGGCCGCGGCCAAATCGCGGTCGCCGGGCGCGTGGGCACGCACCGCCTCTGGGACCTGCCGGAGCGCGTCTGGCCCGAGACGGAGACGCTGCCCTGGCGCGAGGCGGAGCGCGAGCTCGAGGAGCGCCGCCGCCGAAGGCTCGGCGCCTGGCTGCAGCGCGGCGAATGGGTCGCACATGACGCCGCCACCGACGGCCCGGTGCCCGACCGCGTGACCGTGCTCTCCCCGTTCGACGGCCTCGTCAAGGACCGCGACAGGGCCGAGGCGCTGTGGGGCTTCCGCTACCGGCTGGAGATGTACGTCCCCAAGGCGAAGCGCGAGTACGGTTACTACGTGCTGCCGCTCCTCGCCGGCGACCGGGTCGTGGGCCGGGTCGAGCCGCGCCTCGACCGCAAGTCCGGGAAGCTTGAGGTGGTCGGCGCCTGGGGCGACACCTCGCAGCTGGATGAGGCGCTCGACGATCTGGCCGCGTTCGTCGGGGCCACGCGATGAAGCGGGTGCGTTTCGCTCCAAGCCCGACCGGGTCGCTGCACGTGGGTAACGCGCTCAGCGCAGTTGCCAACCGCTCCTTCGGCGACTGGCTGCTGCTGCGGATCGACGACACGGACCCGGCGCGCAACGTCCCCGGCGGTGAGGAGGAACTGCTTCGGGACCTCGAGTGGCTTGGGATCGCGTGGGACGATGGCCCGGTGCGCCAGAGCGAGCGGCGCGAGTGCCACCTCGAGGCCGGGGCCCCGCTCGGCGAGCGCTTCGACGGGGTCACGCTCGTCCGCGAGGACGGCACGCCGACCTACCACCTGGCCAGCGTCGTGGACGACGTGGACTTCGGGATCACCCACGTCATCCGCGGCAACGACCACCGGCCGAACGAGGACCTCCACCGGCGGCTGTTCGAGGCCCTGGGCGCGACGGCGCCGGAGTTCGTCCACCACGGGCTGATCCTCGGAACCGACGGCAAGAAGCTCTCCAAGCGCGCCGAGGGGGCGACGGTTGGGTCCCTGCGTGAGGCAGGGATCCCCGCCGAGGCCGTGCGCGGCTACCTCGACGAGCTCGGCCTACCCAGGCACGACGTCCACTACGACCTGCCGCGGATCCGGCGCCTGGCGATCGAGGCGATCGCGGCCATGCCGGACGAGGAGCTGGCCCGGCGGTCCGCCGCGTCGCTGGAGCTCGTGCCGGCCCTTCGAGGCGCCCGCGACCTGAACGAGGCCCGCGAGTACGCCAGGGCGATCGCCGAGCCGCCGACGGCCGCGCGGGTCGACTCCCCGGAGACGCTCGAGCGTTTCCGGGAGCTGCTCGAGCGCGACGGCGATCCCCGCGAGCTCGTTCGCGAGCTGAAGGCGGTCGGCGGCGACCTGCGCACGCTTCGGCTTGCTCTGACCGGCGCCGAGCGAGGACCGGAGCTCTGGACGGTGATCGCCGCGCTCCCACGCGAGGAGGCTCTCAGGCGCGTTGACGCGGCGCTCGGGTAGAACTGCGCCGATGCGTCTCTACGACACGTTCACGCGGAGCGAGCAGGAGCTGCCGCCGCCGCCGGGGCCGATCCGAATGTACGTCTGCGGGCCGACCGTCTACCAGCGCATCCACGTCGGCAACGCCCGCCCGTTCATCCTCTCGATGTGGCTCGCGCGCTGGTTGCGGAGCACCGGCTACGACGTGACGCTGGCCGAGAACATCACGGACATCAACGACAAGATCTACGCCGCCGCGCCGGGCGCGAGCGCCACGCTGGCCGCCGACGCGAGCGACTGGTATGTCGAGGACACCGATGCCCTGGGTCTCGGCCGGCCCGACCACGAGCCGAAGGCGACCGAGTCGGTCCCGGAGATCGTCGCGATGATCGAGGAGCTCGTCGCCGGTGGTCATGCGTACCCGGCGGGCGGAGACGTCTACTTCCGGGTGTCCAGCTTCCCCGACTACGGCAGGCTCTCCGGCCGCCACGGCGACGACGAGGCGATGCACAACCCCTCGGAGGAGGCCGAGGCCGACGAGCTGAAGGAGGACCCGCGCGACTTCGCGCTCTGGAAGGCGCACAAGGAGGGCGAGGACACGTCGTGGGAGTCGCCGTGGGGTCGAGGCCGGCCGGGTTGGCACATCGAGTGCTCGGCAATGGCGGAGCGCTGGCTCGGTCCGGTCTTCGAGATCCACGGCGGCGGGGTCGATCTCGTCTTTCCGCACCACGAGAACGAAATGGCCCAGTCGCGTTCGCTCGGGCACGGGTTCGCACAGCTCTGGATGCACAACGGGATGCTGCGGCTGGCCGGCGAGAAGATGTCGAAGTCGCTCGGGAACGTTCTCTCTCTGCGAGAGGCGCTCGACTGCTGGGGCCGCGAGACGCTTCTCGTCTACTTCCTCGGCGGCCACTGGCGCAAGCCGCTCGACTTCTCGGAGGAGGCGCTCAAGCAGGCGGCAGCGCAGGTCGAGAGCTTCCGCAACGTCTTCCGTTCGGAGGGCCTAGAGTCAAATTCGGGGTCAGACCCCGGTTCCGGATGGCAGCGATTCGAGGCAGCGCTCGAGGACGACTTCAACACGCCCGAGGCGCTGGCCGTGATGCACGGCTGGCACGACCCGGAGCTGCTGCGGCGCGGGCTGGAGGTCTTCGGGCTCGAGTCGCTGGCCGAGACCGAGTCCGCGCCGGCCAGGTCCGCGACGTGGACGCGGAGCCAGGCTTCCAGCTCGTCCCGAAGCGGTGACCTCCGAGCTGGTGTACGGGCGGCGCCCGGTGCGCGAGGCGGTTCGCGGGCCGCGGGAGGTGCGCGAGCTCTGGGCGACCGAGCGGGCGCTGCGGGCCGAGCCGTGGCTGAGCGAGGCCGGCGTCCGCGTCCAGCGCAAGCCCGAGCGCGATCTGAACGCCGAGGCGGGGACGAGCGACCACCAGGGCGTGATGGCGCGGGTCGAGCCTTTTCGCTACGCCGACGCGCACGGGCTCGCCACCGGGCCGGCGCCGCTCCTCGTCGTGCTCGACTCCGTCACCGACCCGCGCAACCTCGGCGCGGTGATCCGCTGCGCCGACGGCGCGGGCGCAAACGGCGTGATCCTTCCGGCGCACAACTCGGCGCGCGTGACGCCGACCGTCGTGCACGCCTCGGCCGGCGCCGCCGAGCACCTGCCGGTCGCGGTCGTCAAGAACCTGGCGCGTTACCTCGGCGAGATCAAGGGGCCGCAGCTCTGGGTCTGGGCCGCGGCCGGCGACGCCGAGACGACGATGTGGGATGCCGACCTCTCCGGTGGTGCCGTCTTCGTGCTCGGCGCGGAGGGGAAGGGCCTGCGCCCGCTCGTCCGCCGCACCTGCGACGACGCCGTCCGGATACCGCTCGGCGGGGAGGTGGAGTCGCTGAACGTCAGCGTCGCAGCCGCGCTTCTCCTCTACGAGGCGAGGCGCCAGCGTGGCTGAGCCCACGCTCTACCTCTTCGACGGCTACAACCTGCTCCACGCCGGGCCGTTCGACGAGCCGCGCGAGCTCGTCGACCGCCTGGCCAGCTTCGTGGCGCTGCGCGGCGCACGCGGAGTGGTCGTCTTCGACGGCGTCGGCGAGGAGCGGACGCACGGGCCGCTCGAGGTGCGGTACGCGGCGAACGCCGACGCGCTGCTCGAACGGCTCGCCGCCGAGCACCGCTCGACCGAGGTCGTCTGCCTGGTTTCCTCCGATGCGGCCGTGCGCGGCACCTCCGGCCAGGAAGTGCAGAAGCGCAGCTCGCAGACCTTCCTCGGCGACCTGGAGGAGCCAGAGCATGGCGAGACGAGCCGGTACCGAGTAGGCGATCGCGTGGACGAAGAAACGCGAAAGCGCCTTGAAGAACTGCGTCGCGGCCAAGGGTCCGGTTGAGCTAAATAGAACGCAAGGTCTTGAAACTGTGTTGGGACCTTGCTATCTTGGCCTCAACCTAAGGGTGAGGCTTGGGCAGCTCGCCTCCCGTCAGCGAAGGAGGGGCAGTGCCCGTCCAACCTGCTCGACCGCTCTACAGCCCACAGAAACGCCAGCGAGAGCTCGAAGACCTGCAGCTCGTCATGCGCGCCCGCAACGGCGACCCGAAGGCGCTCGACGCGCTGATCCGGCGCTACCACGGTTTCGTCCGGCTCAAGGCAAGCTCGTACTTCCTTGCCGGCGGCGACTCGGAAGACCTGATCCAGGAGGGCCTGATCGGCCTCTACAAGGCCGTGCGCGACTTCAGCCCCGAGAAGGCGTCGTTCCGCAGCTTCGCGGAGCTCTGCGTCACGCGGCAAATCATCACGGCCATCAAGACAGCGACCCGCTTCAAGCACGCGCCGCTGAACACCTACGTTTCGTTCAGCCACACGCCGGCCGGTCAAGAGTCGGAGGCCGACTGCACCCTCGGCGACGCCCTCCCAGGCCCGTCGGTGGATGACCCCTCGGTCTGCGTGATCTCGACCGAGGAGCTGCAGAGCCTGGTCTTCACGCTGGGCACCGGCCTCTCGAAGCTCGAGACGGACGCGCTCAAGCTCTACCTCGAGGGCGAGTCGTACGAGGAGATGGCCGAGCACCTCGGCTGCGACACGAAGACGATCGACAATGCCCTGCAGCGCGTGAAGCGCAAGGTGCTCTCACACCAGCAGTCGCGCCAAGTCCTGCAGTAGGCCGCGCTACGCTGATTCGGCGCCGGAGTAGCTCAGCTGGTAGAGCAAGCGCCTTGTAAGCGCTAGGTCGTGGGTTCGAGTCCCGCCTCCGGCTTGTTCTCGAAAACCGCTTCACGGTCCCGCCGGTAACAGAACCAGGGGAAATCGTTTCCGGCCAAAGGAGCGTGATGATGGGAGAGCACATTTCCTCGCAAGGCCGGCGAGCACTGCTCGTGCTTGCGTTGGTCCTCGGAGTCGCCATCGTGGCGGTCAAACCGCTGACCGCGGCTCCGCGCACCTCGTTCAGCGTCACCAAGCTGGTCTCGGACCAGCCAGGCGTGGCGCTCAACACCGATCCGAATCTCGTCAACGCCTGGGGCCTGACCTCCGGGCCGACGACGCCGTGGTGGGTGTCCGACAACGGCACCGACGTGAGCACGCTGTATCGCGGCTCCGACGGCGCGCCGTTTCCAACTGCCTCGCCGCTCGTCGTCGGCGTCGACAGCGCTCCGACCGGGACCGTATTCAACTCCACGACCGGCTTCGGACTGCCAACCGGAGGGAACGCGCTGTTCCTGTTCGCCACCGAGAACGGAGGGATACTCGGCTGGAATTTCGCTCAAGGCACTACCGCTTTCCTGGCCAAGGACCGGTCAGACCTGGGCGCCGTCTACAAGGGTCTCGCGATCGCAGATACGGCCGCGGGACCCAGGCTCTACGCGACCGACTTCCACAACGCCCGCGTGGACGTCTTCGATGGGAGCTTCGATCTCGTGCCCGACAGCGGATTCGTCGACCCGTCGATTCCCAGCGGTTACGGGCCATTCGGGATCCAGACGATCGGCGATCGCGTGTTCGTCACCTACGCCAAGCAGGACGCTGACGCCCACGACGACGTAGCCGGCCAGGGGCTCGGCTTCGTCGACGTCTACGGCACCTCGGGCAACCTGCTCGGCCGGGTAGCGCAGCATGGCCAGCTCAACTCGCCGTGGGGGCTCGCGCTCGCACCTGCGAGCTTCGGCCCCTTCGCCGGCGACCTGCTCATCGGCAACTTCGGCGACGGGCAGATCAACGTCTACGCCGAGCTCGGCAACGGCCACTTCGAGCACCGCGCCGAGCTCCGCGATGCGAGTGGCAAGTCGCTGACGATCGACGGGCTCTGGGCACTCCAGTTCGGCAAGGGTGGCAACAACGGGCCTGCGGGCACGCTGTTCTTCACCGCGGGGCCGGACGGCGAGCACCACGGGCTCTTCGGTCAGATCAAGGGCAACTGACCGGCGCGGGGGCGGCGCGCATGCGGCCGCGCCGCCCCTGCCCTTACTGCGAGAGGCAGTCCTTGACGGTCGAGCGCTGTGCCGAGCTGGGCGCGTGTCTCCAGATCACGATCACGTTTCCGTGCTCCTCGACCGTGGTCGAGGCGGGCGCGCCGGCCTCGTAGGCCGACTTCGTCGTGTCGGCGTCTTTGTGGGTTTGCTCGAAGTCGATCGTGACCGGCGTCCCCGCGAGCTTTGCGTTCAGGGCGCCCTGCGGTGCCGTCTGCCAGAAGTAGTGAATGTCCCTCGACGCTCGGCTCACC
>VAWL01000139.1 GCA_005883965.1 Actinomycetota bacterium | reverse complement strand
CGACGACGAAGACGACGCGCTCACCGCGCTCGAGCAGGACCTTGCCGATGCCGACGCAGTTGTTCGTCGGGCCGAACGCGCCCTCGGGGAAGAAGACGACGGTGTTCAAGCGAGGGCTTGCTCGAGGTCGGCCCAGAGCTCGTCCGGGTCCTCGAGCCCGACGCTGAGGCGCAGCAGGCCGGGCGGGACGCGGTCGCCCTCCCAGCGAGAACGGCTCTCGAGCACCGACTCGGTGCCGCCGAGGCTGGTCGCGTTCTTGATCGCGCGCAGCGAGGTCTCGATCTTGTGCGGGTCGGCGACGTCGAACGA
>VAWL01000138.1 GCA_005883965.1 Actinomycetota bacterium | reverse complement strand
GAGCGCGTAGGCGACGTTCTCGGCGGCGGTGCGGTTCGGCAGCAGCTTGAAGTCCTGGAAGACGCAGCCGACGTTGCGGCGGAGCAACGGCACCTTCGATCGCTTCAGCCGGCTGAGGTCGCGGCCGCCGACGATGATCTTGCCGGAGGTCGCCTCGAGCTCCTTCAGCACGAGGCGGATGACAGTCGTCTTGCCCGAGCCGGAAGCGCCGACGACGAAGACGAACTCGCCCTTGTCGATCGCGAACGAGACGTCACGCAGCGCGGCGACGTCGGGCTCGTAGATCTTGGTGACGTTCTCGAAGACGACCATCGCCGAGCTCGTCGGCGCAGGCGGCGGCTGGACGGGCTCGTGATCGAGAACGGCCGTCGAGATGGCTTCGTCTGTGTGCTGGAGGTCCGGTTCCTGCAAGGGAGGAGGGTCGGCGCGGCCTGGTGCGCCGAAGTCGACTGGACGCCCGAGTCTAGCTAAAGCTCCTGCTAGACCACCTTTCCGGCGGCCTTTGCCAGCAGGTACTCGTGGATGAAGTCGTCGAGAGCACCGTCGAGCACGGCCTGCGTGTTGCCGGTCTCGTGGTCGGTGCGATGGTCCTTGACGAGCTGGTACGGATGCAAGACGTAGCTGCGGATCTGGCTGCCGAAGTCGGCCTGCTGGGCGCCGCCGCGCTCCTTGGCCAGCTCCTGCTCGCGGCGCTCCTGCTCCTGCTCGACCAGGCGGGAGCGGAGGACGCGCAGGGCGGTCTGCTTGTTCGAGCTCTGCGAGCGCTCGTTCTGGATCTGGACGACGATCCCGGTCGGGATGTGCGTGATCCGGACCGCCGAGTCGGTCTTGTTCACGTGCTGGCCGCCGGCGCCGCTCGCACGGTAGGTGTCGATCCTGAGGTCACTCTCGTCGATCTCGACGTCGACGTCCTCGGGGAGGAGCGGGCTGACGATCACCTGCGCGAAGCTCGTGTGTCTCCGGTGCGCCTGGTCGAACGGGCTGAGGCGGACGAGGCGGTGGACGCCGCGCTCGGCCTTGAGGATGCCGTAGGCGTTCTCGCCCCTGACGCTGAACGTCGCGGACTTGAGGCCGGCCTCCTCGCCGGGGCTGGCCTCGAGCAGCTCGGTCTTGAAGCCGCGGGCCTCAGCCCAGCGCAGGTACATGCGCAGGAGGATCTCGGCCCAGTCCTGCGCGTCGGTGCCGCCGGTGCCGGCGTGGATCGTGACGAGCGCGTCGCCCGCGTCGTACTCGCCGGAGAACAGTGCATCCTCTTGCAGGCGGTCGAGCTCATGGCGGAGCGGGGCGATCGAGGTCTCGATCTCGCGCGCCATCTCGCCGTCCATCGCGAGCAGCTCCTGCGCGTCCTGGTAGTCCTGGAGCAGCCGGCGGTAGCGCTCTAGGCGCTTGGTGAGGCGAGCGTGCTCCGCGCTGACCTGCGCCGCGTGCTGCTGGTCGTCCCAGAAGCCGGGGCTGCCCAGCTCCTGCTCCAGCTCCGCGACGCGCTTCTCGAGCGCCTCGGGGTCAAAGGTAATCACGGACCCAGGCGAGCTGGGCCCCGATCTCCTGGAGCTGCTGGTCGAGCGGCTGTGACGGCGTCTGGTCGGCCATGCGTCGATGGTAGCCGAGCGCCAGGCGCGCCTCTTTCCATGGGTGCCCGCGCAGGAACGGCCGAACCACTCGTGCAGGCATTTTCAACGCCAAGCAGTTGCAGCCGAAGACAGTGTGCAGGCAGAACGGCTTGCCGAGCCGACCCGTGGAAGAATCGTCACGCTTTCGTCACACCTTGGGCGTGCCCACACGACCCCACACCAGGGACAGTCCCTGGTCGTGGCAAGCCGCCGCGCTGCCGGGCTTGGCTCGGCAGCGCTCGCTACGCCTCTTGGATCGCGCTACTAAGCGCCGTGGCAGCGCTTGAACTTCTTGCCGCTGCCGCACCAGCACGGGTCGTTGCGGCCGATCTTGTCGCGCTCGCCGACCACCCGCTGCTGCGTCGCCACTCCCCCGCCCCCGGCTTCGAGCGAGCCCGCCGTGGTGACAGACTCGCCATTGCCGCCGAGCAGCGAGCCGGCTCCGGCCGCTGCGATCGCCTGGGCGCCGGCGAGCGACTCGTGCTCGTAGGCGACCGCGCCGCCGTCGACAGCCTGCGCCGCCTGCGCCCGCTGCAGCTGGTCGACCTCCTCCACCTCGATCTCGGCGTGGAAGAGCGTCCGCACGACCTCCTCGCGAATCGCACCGTTCAGCTCCTCGAACAGCTTGTGCCCCTCGGCGGTGTACTCGACGAGCGGGTCCTTCTGCGCCATCCCCCGCAGGTGGATGCCCTCGCGGAGGTAGTCCATGTTCTCGAGGTGCTCGCGCCAGTGAACGTCGACCACCTGCAGAATCACGAAACGCTCGACGTCGCGCAGGAGCGGCTGCTCGGTCTCCGGGTTGAGCCCGAGGCCCTTCTCCTTCTCGGCGTAGGTCTCGCGCGCGTCCTCCTGGAACTCATCGACGAGGGCGTTCCGGTCGAGCCCGACCTCGTCGCGCAGCTCCTCCGGCGTGATCGGCTCGTCGGTCGCATAGAGGTCCTCCATTGCCTTGCAGAGCGCGTCGAGATCCCACTCCTCCGAGAACTCGCCCGTGTACTGGTCGACCGTCCGCTCGATCACCTCATCGGTCCAAAGCCCGATTTGCTCCGACAGGTCCTCGCCCTCGAGAACCCGCCGCCGCTGCTTGTAGATCTCGGCACGCTGGAGATTCATGACGTCGTCGTACTTGAGGACGTTCTTGCGCATGACGAAGTTCTGCTCCTCGACCTTCTTCTGCGCGTTCTCGATCTGGCGCGAGAGGATGCCGGCCTCCATCGGCTGGTCGTCCGGCACCTTGAAGCGCTCCATGATCCCGTAGATCCGGTCGCCCGCGAACAGGCGCACGAGATCGTCCTGGCCGGAGAGGTAGAAGCGCGACTCGCCTGGGTCGCCCTGGCGGCCCGAGCGGCCGCGGAGCTGGTTGTCGATCCGGCGAGCCTCGTGCCGCTCGGTTCCGAGCACGTAGAGCCCGCCGAGATCGGTCACGCCCTCGGCGAGCTTGATGTCGACGCCGCGGCCCGCCATGTTGGTCGCGATCGTGACCGCGCCGACCTGGCCCGCGTCCTTGATGATCTCCGACTCCCGCTCGTGCTCCTTGGCGTTGAGGACCGTGTGCGGAACCCCCTGGCGCTGGAGCAGCTGCGAGAGGTGCTCCGAGACCTGGACGTCGATCGTGCCGACGAGCACCGGCTGGCCCTTCGCGTGCCGCTCCTTGATGTCCTCGATCGCGGCGTTGTACTTGGCTTCCTTCGTCTTGAAGATCTGGTCGTTCTCGTCGGCGCGCACGACAGCCACGTTGGTCGGGATCTCGACCACGTTCAGGCCGTAGATCTCAACGAACTCCTTCTCCTCGGTCTTGGCCGTGCCCGTCATCCCGGCGAGCTTGTCGTAGAGGCGGAAGTAGTTCTGCAGCGTGATCGTCGCGAGGGTGACGTGCTCCTCCTGGATGCGCACGCCCTCCTTGGCCTCGACCGCCTGGTGCAGGCCTTCCGACCAGCGGCGGCCTTCCATGATCCGGCCGGTGAACTCGTCGACGATCTTGACCTCGCCGTCCTGAACGACGTACTCGACATCGCGGTGGTAGAGCGACTCGGCCTTCAGGGCCTGGTTCAGGTGGTTGACGAGCTGCGAGTTGCGCGGGTCATAGAGGTTGTCGACGCCGAGCGCGCGCTCGGCCTTCTCGATGGCCCCCTGCATCGGCGAGACCGTCTTGTGCTTCTGGTCGTACTCGAAGTCCGCGCCCGAGGCTTCGCCTGCGCCCTTCGGATCGCCCGGCTTGGCCGCGTAGCCCTCGAGCGACTTCGCGACGCGCGCGAAGTCGTAGTAGGTCTGCGCGGCGACCTCGGGCTCGCCGGAGATGATCAGCGGCGTCCGCGCCTCGTCGATCAGGATCGAGTCGACCTCGTCCACGATCGCGTAGTCGTGGCCGCGCTGGACGACGCCCTCGATCGAGACGGCCATGTTGTCGCGCAGGTAGTCGAAGCCGAACTCGGAGTTGGTCCCGTAGACGACGTCGGCGGCGTAGGCCTCGACGCGCTTGTCGAACGGCATCAGGTTCTCGACGTACGAGGCGCGCATCCCGAGCGCCTCCCAGACGGGCTTCGTCCATTCGGGGTCGCGCTTGGCGAGGTAGTCGTTGACCGTGACGAGGTGGACGCTCTTGCCGGCGAGCGCGTTCAGGTAGAGCGGCTGCACGGCGACGAACGTCTTGCCCTCACCGGTGCGCATCTCGGCGATGTCGCCCTCGTGGAGGACGATGCCGCCCATCTGCTGCACGTCGAAGAGACGGATGCCCATCGACCGCTTGAAGGCCTCGCGGACGGCGGCGAACGCCTCGAAGACGAGCTCGTCGACCGGCTCGCCGTTCTCGATGCGCTGCTTGAACTCGGCGGTCTTGCCGGCCAGCTCGGCGTCGCTCAGCTTCTCGAACTCGGGCTCGAGGGTGCCGATGTAGGCGGCCTGCTGGGAGAGCCGCTTGACGCGCCGCCCCTCGCCGAAGCGAAGGACCTTCTCGAGGGATCCGAGCTGTTCGGCCACCATTCAAGGGTAGCGGGTCGGCTCGGCCCTTCGAGCTCCCGGGCCTACAGCGGGTGGGCCTCGACCTCCCAGAACGCGTCCTCGAGCCTACGGGCGCGGACGACGTAGGTGATGCCCTGCCGCTCGCCGATCCGCTCCAGCTCGGGAACGGCGCCGAAGGCTCGCTCTCCGTCCACGACCAGCGTGCGGCCGTCGTCGTTGGCGATCACCTCGAGCTCGTCTCCGGGAGCTTCGAACTTCGCGACCTCGATCCGGCGGGCAGCCACGCCCCAACTCTCGCCGTCCCTGCGGACCGCCTCGGCGCGGTAGGGCGGCTGCAGTGTCTGTTCGATCGCCTCGGCGAATGGGGCGAGTGTGTTCGCGGACTCGTCCTCGTCGACGACGAGGTCGCCGTTCGGGAGCGCGACGAAATGCACTTCGTTGCCGACCAGTCCTGGCGCCACGGCCGGGGCGACGGAGTCCCAGCGCCGGGGACGCGGAATGCCGTCGACGCCGGTCGGGCCGAAGCGCGGGCCCGGCTCGAGCGGAGAGCGGGCAGGCCCCGGCTCAGGTTCGGGCGCGGGGTCCGGCGCCGCGCCCGGCTCGGCCCCGAGATTGCCCTCGCGGGCGAGCCGCTTGTGGATCGGCTCGCGCCGGAAGATCACCGGGGCTCGATTAGCCCGTAGTTCCCGTCACGGCGGCGGTAGAGAACGTTCACCTCGCCGCCGTCGGCGTTGCGGAAGACGAAGAAGTCGTGGCCGATCAGCTCCAGCTGCACGACGGCGTCCTCGGCGGTGATCGGGGTGACGGCGAACTGCTTCGTCTTGACGATCGTCGGCTCGCCCTCGTCGCCGAAAACGGGTGTCGACTCGGCCGCGGGCCCGCTCGCCCGCGCGGCTTTGCGGCGGCGGGCGCGGCCCTGGTGGCGGGAGCGGGTGAGCTGGCGCTCGAGCTTCGCAACGAGCTGGTCGATCGACGCGCGCATGTCGGTCGACGCTTCTCTCGCGCGCAGCACCGGCCCCTTTGTCCAGATGGTCGCCTCGGCCACGTGGTTCGCGGCTATCGACGGGTTGCGCTCGACCGCGAGCTCGAGCTCGACCCGCGGGTCTTCGAGCTGGCGCTCGAGCTTGCTGAGCTTCTGCTGCGCGTAGTCGCGGATCGCGGTGCTGACCTCGAGGTTCCTGCCCTTCACCTGGAGCTGCATCGGCTCTCCTTCGACGCTGGCCTGGGCCCGTGAATCTAGCGGACGACCCGCGCGAACGTCACGACGTCGACCCGCCGCGCGCCGCCCTTTCGCAGCGCCGATGCGGCCGCGGCGACCGTAGCGCCGCTCGTGTAGACGTCGTCCACGAGCGCTACGCGCGCCGGGCTTTCTGCGGCAGGGCGGAACGCACCGGCGACGTTACGCCGGCGCTCGGCCCGTGAGAGCCCGCGCTGGTGCGGGACTGAGCGCGTCCGCCCGACCAGGCCGCCCACGGGGAGCTCCCAGCGCCGCCCGAGCTCGATCGCCAACCGCTGCGCCGGATGGTGCCCGCGCTGAAGCACCCGCTCGAGGTCGGGCGGCACGTAGGTCAGCATGGAGACGCCGGGCGGCTCGACCGCGGCGGCGATCACGCCCGCAGCCTCGGCCGCAAGGCGGCGGAGACCTCGCTCCTTCCAGCCGGCCACGAGCCGGCGCACGCGGTCGTCGTACTCCACCGCCGCCCGCGCTGAGGCGAACGCGAGACGGCGGCCCGAGCACTCCCGGCAGCGGCTCACCGGCCAGGCGGTCGGAGCACCACAGCGCTCGCAGAGCGGAGGTCGCAGCAACGGCAGGCCCTCGCGGCAGCCGGCGCAGAGCTGCTCCCCACCCGCCGCGCAGACGACGCAGCGGACCGGCAGCAGAATGTCGAGAAAGCTCACCTCACACCTGTCCTCACCTCCTCCGGCGAGGGTAGGCGTCAAACCGTCACACGTGTGTGCCGCACCTGTGACGAATGTGTGCCGAAGCGCCCACAGCCCTTCGGCTCGGGAGGCCAGCCGCTAGTCCCCGAACTCCCGGTCGGCCTCGGCGAGCGCCTCCGGTGTGCCGACGTCCAGCCACCGCCCCGGCACCAGCCAGGCGTAGACCGGCGTCCGCGAATAGAGCCACTCCACGAACCGGCCAGGCTGGTCGGGGTTGTGCCCCTCCCCCACGTACTCCGACACGAGCGGCAAGACCTCGCGCGGATAGAAGTACAGCGCAATCCCGGCCAGTGTCGATGCCGGGCGCTCCGGCTTCTCCTCGAAGGCGGTGACACGCGAGTCGGAATCGACAGATACAGCGCTCAGCCGTCCCATCGCCTCGAGATCGCCGACGTCGTACACCGCGATCGCCGCTGCCGAGCGCTCCTCGGCGAAACGCACGAACCCGTCGAGGCGCTCCGTGAAGAGGCTGTCGCCCGCCGCGACGAGCAGATCGTCCTCGACCTGCAGCTCCCGGATGACCAGCGCGAGATCCCCGATCGCGCCGAGCTTGTCCTCCTCCGACGTTGTCCCGTCGTCGACGACCTCGATCGGAACGGGGCCGCCCCGCTCCTCCGCCCAGGCAAGGAAGCGCGGCGCGAACTTCGCGTTCGTCACGACCGTGATCGCGTCG
>VAWL01000221.1 GCA_005883965.1 Actinomycetota bacterium | reverse complement strand
CGCGAGCTGGAAGGCGTCGCGGTCGGACGTCACGACCACCGCAGAGCCGCCGCGCGCCTCCTCCGACGCAACCGCCGCCGCGAGGAAGTCGTCCGCTTCGTAGCCCGCGCCCTTCGCGGCCGCGAAGCCCATCGCGCGCACCAGCTCCGGGAGCATGTCGAGCTGCTCGAGCAGCTCCGGGTCGAACACCCGGCCGCCCTGGTACGCGTCAAACGCCTCGTTGCGATACGTCGGCTCGCCGATCGAGTCCCAGCCGACGAGCACGGCCCGAGGCTCCTCGGCCTGCCAGAGCCGCAGGAGCATGTTCGCGAAGCCGACGATGCCCCCGAGGCGCACGGTTGTTCCGTCGCCAGCTCGGCGGCCCGCTTGTGGTCGACCCCGTCGTACTCCGAGAGGTCGAGCGGCTCGCCGTAGGCGACACGCAGCGGCCCGAGCCGGAGCAGCCGGTCGGCTCCGGCGATGGCGGCGGGGACGAGCGGCGCGCGCGAGGTCAGCGCGATCCGTGCCGCGCCCGTGTGCGGCCGCGGGACCCGCCGTTTGAGCAGGCCCTTCTTCTGCCTCGTGCCCTCCGGGAACATGACGACGATCTCGCCACTCTGGACCAGCTCGACCGCGGTCCGCATCGCCTCCACGTCGCCCTCTCCACGCCGCACCCGGAAGGCCCCGCCTGCCCGCAGGATCGGCGCCAGGATCGGGTTGAACAGCTCCGACTTGGCCATGAACCGCAGCTGGCGCCGAGGCCAGAGCGGCAGGCCGAGCGGCCACGGGTCGAAGTTCGAGGTGTGGTTCGCGGCCAGCACGAACCCCTGATCCTGCGGCAGGTTCTCCATCCCCGTCGTCCGTAGGCGAAAAAGGCCGCGGACTACCGGATACGAGAGCAGCGCGACCAGGCTGTAAAGCGCGGAAGTGCGGATGATGCGGCGCAGTAAACAGGGAGTAACGCGTCGGTGCCGAACCTCGTGCGGCGTCCGGGGCGATCGCGAGAGCGCTCGCTATGGTGAAAACGCGTGGCAGCCAAACCAAAAGGAAAACGTGTCGTCATCGTCGAGTCGCCCGCCAAGGCGCGGACGATCGCGGGCTACCTGGACGACGACTATGTGGTCGAGTCGAGTGTCGGTCACATTCGCGACCTCCCGCAGCGCGCAGCCGAAGTCCCGGCGAAGCACAAGAAGGAGCCGTGGGCGCGGCTGGGCGTTGACGTCGAGAACGATTTCGAGCCGCTCTACGTCGTCGACTCGGACAAGAAGAAGACCGTCGAGGCGCTGAAGAAGCGCGTCGCCGAGGCGGACGAGGTGTTGCTCGCGACGGACGAGGACCGCGAGGGGGAGGCGATTGCGTGGCACCTGCTCGAGGTGCTGAAGCCGAAGGTACCGGTCCGGCGGATGGTCTTCCACGAGATCACGCGGGACGCGATCCAGCGCGCGCTGAAGGAGACGCGCAGCATCGACGAGCGGCTCGTCGATGCGCAGGAGACGCGCCGCATCCTCGACCGGCTCTACGGCTACGAGGTCTCGCCCGTCCTCTGGAAGAAGATCATGCGCGGGCTCTCGGCAGGGCGAGTCCAGTCGGTCGCGACCCGGCTCGTTGTGGAGCGCGAGCGCGAACGGATGGCGTTCGTGCGCGCGGCCTGGTGGGACATCCAGGCGACCTTCGACCCGGAGTCGTTCGAGGCCCAGCTCGCGTCGGTCGACGGCCGCCGCGTCGCGACCGGCCGTGACCTCGGCCGCGACGGCAACCTTCGCGACGAAGCGCTGCTCCTGCTGGACTCGGAGGGCGCACACGGGCTGGCTGAGCGGCTCGAGGCTACGGAGTTCCGGGTTCCCAGCGTCGAGCGCAAGCCGTACTCGCGGCGTCCCAGCCCGCCGTTCATGACGTCGACGCTGCAGCAGGACGCCAGCCGCAAGCTCCGCTTCACCGCACAGACGACCATGCGCGTGGCCCAGCGCCTCTACGAGAACGGCTACATCACCTACATGCGAACCGACTCGACGACCCTCGCCGAGTCGGCGCTCGCCGCCGCCCGGAAGCAGGCGCGCGACCTCTTCGGCGCCGAGTACGTCCCCGACCAGCCGCGCCGCTACGAGCGCAAGGTCAAGAACGCGCAGGAGGCCCACGAGGCGATCCGTCCCGCCGGGGACACCTTCCGCACGCCGCAGCAGGTCGCCGGCGAGCTGGCCTCTGACGAGCGCGCGCTCTACGAGCTGATCTGGATCCGCACGATCGCATCGCAGATGGCCGACGCGAAGGGCCAGACCGTCTCCGTCCGCATTGCCGGCACCTCTTCGGCAGGCGAGGTAGCCGAGTTTGCAGCTGCGGGCACCGTGATCACCTTCCGGGGCTTCCTCGCCGCCTATGAGGAGAGCCGCGACGAGTCGCAGTCGGGCAACGGCCGCCGTGAGGACGACGAACGGCGGCTGCCGGACCTGTCGGAGGGCGACGAGGTGCGTGCAGTCGAGCTGGAGCCGCAGGGACACGAGACGACGCCGCCGGCGCGCTTCACCGAGGCGACGCTCGTGCGCGCGCTCGAGGAGCGGGGCATCGGCCGCCCGTCGACGTACGCCTCGAT
>VAWL01000137.1 GCA_005883965.1 Actinomycetota bacterium | reverse complement strand
AGCCGACGGGTTTACAGCCCGTTCCCTTTGGCCACTCGGGCACACCCCCGGGGGGCGGCCATTGTAGCCGCGCACCGCTCGCCTTACCCTTAGCGAATGATCGGGTGCCCCAGCTGCGGGCAGGAGAACCCGGAGAACGCCCGCTTCTGCCTCGCCTGCGGCGAGCAGCTCGACGCGCCGCGGCCGGCCGTGCAGGACGAGCGGCGGATCGTCTCCGTTGTCTTCGTCGACCTCGTCGGGTTCACCAGCCGCGCCGAGCAGCTCGACCCGGAGGACGTCCGCGCGATCCTGACGCCGTATCACGAGCTCGTCCGCAAGGAGCTCGAGTCGTTCGGCGGAACTGTCGAAAAGTTCATCGGCGACGCGATCATGGCCGTCTTCGGGGCGCCGACCGCTTTCGGCGACGACGCCGAGCGGGCGGTCCGTGCATCGCTCGCCGTACGGGACAGCGTCCGCGCCCTCGACGAGTGCGAGCTGCGGCTCGGCCTGCAGCTGCGCATCGCCGTCAACACCGGCGAGGCGCTCGTCACGCTCGCCGCCCGGCCCGCGCTCGGCGAGGCGATGGTCGCCGGTGACGTCGTCAACACCGCGTCGCGACTGCAGCAGGCGGCGCCGGTGAACGGCGTCATCGTCGGCACCGAGACCCACAACGCGACCAGGAGCGCGATCGAGTACGAGCCGGCTGAGCCCGTGCAGGCCAAGGGCAAGGCGGAGTCGGTCGAGGCCTGGGTCGCGATCCGGCCGCTACACGGCGCGGGCGAGCGCAAGCATTCAGGGATGCTCGTCGGGCGCGAGCGCGAGCTGGATGTCCTGAGCGGCGTCTGGGAGCGGGTCGCCCGCGAGCGGGTGCCCCATCTCGTCACCATCTTCGGCCCAGCGGGAATCGGCAAGACACGGCTGTCGCAGGAGTTCGAGCGCGTCGTCGGAGAGCTCGGCGGCCGCAGCGTCCGCGGCCGCTCGCTGCCGTATCGAGAGAGCAGCGCCTACTTCGCCTTCTCGAGCCAGGTCAAGCAGCTCTGCGGAATCTTCGAGAGCGACTCGACAGAGGTCGGGCTCGCAAAGCTCCGCGAGAGCGTCGGCGACGAGCAGATCGCCGCGCACCTCGCGATCCTGCTCGGCCTCGATTCGGAGGGCTCGGTCGACGACCGCGAGGAGCTCTTCTTCTCGGTGCGCGTCTTCATCGAGTCCGTGGCGAAGGACCAGCCGATCGCGTTCATGTTCGAAGACATCCACTGGGCGGACCGCGGCCTGCTCGACCTGATCGAGCTGCTGGCGGCGCGGCTGCGCGACCTGCCGGTCATGCTTCTCGCCCAGGCCAGGCCGGAGCTGCTCGACGCTAGGCCCGCGTGGGGCGGAGGCCTGCCCGCTTACACGGCGCTGCCCTTGGCTCCGCTCAGCGCGGAAGAAGCCTGGGAGCTCGCGGTGATGCGGCTCGGAGAGCTCGGGAGCAAGCAGGCCGGGCGCCTGGCCGGCACGGCCGAGGGCAACCCGCTGTTCATCGAGCAGCTCGCGGCCGCGATGAGCGAGGCCGGCTCCACGTCCGACTCGTTGCCGACGACGGTTCGCGGAATCGTCGCTGCACGGCTCGACGCCCTTCCCCCGGGGGAGCGGGCGCTGATGCTCGACGCCGCGGTCGCCGGCAAGACTTTTTGGCGCGGCGCGCTCGAGCGGATGGTGGACGACCGGGACGGCCTCTCGACGCTGCTCGGCGCACTCGAGGAGCGCGACCTGATCGTGCGCGACACGGCCTCGATCATCGAGGGCCAGCAGCAGTTCAGCTTCAAGCACATGCTGATTCGCGAGGTCGCCTACGAATTGCTGCCTCGGGCCGGCCGGCAGGAGCGTCATGCGCGCGTGGCCGAGTTCTTCGAGGCGTCGACGGCCGAGATGGGCGAGGTGACAGCGGCGCTCGCAAGGCACTGGAGGGACGCGGGCGAGCTGGAGCGCGCGCTGCCTTACTTCATCAGAGCGGGAGAGCAGGCGGAGGCCGGCTGGGCCAAGGACCAGGCGGCGATCCTCTACCGCGAGGCACTCGACCTCGTCCCGGATGAGGACGAGCGGCTGGCGATGCTGCGCCGGCGGGTTGCCCTGGCGCGCGCTGCCGCCGTCCACATTCCGGACGCGCGGCAGCTGATCCAGGAGCGCTAGACGGGGAAGTCGGCCGGGGTCACGTCTCCGGCGATCTCGAAGATGCCATCGATCGTGTGCTTGCCGAGATCGCTCGCGTGCTCACGGACGATCTCCTCGGTCGGCGCCTCGTAGACGCAGTACGTCATCACGGTTCCGTTCTCGTCGACGACGACGTGGCTGTGCTCCCAGACGATCGTCGGGTAGTTCTCGTCGATGAGCTTGCGGGAGCGCGTGCCCACCTCCGGCATCTCCTTCTCGACGACGTCGAACCTGCGAACGACCATGTACCTCGGCAAGCTGCTCCCTTCAGGCCGCGGGCTTGATGTTCTGGTTCACGTGGAAGACGTTGTCCGGATCGTACTGCCCCTTGATCTTCGCGAGCCGCTCGTAGTTCTCGCCGTACGCGGCCTGCACCCGCTCCTGGCCCTCGTCCATGATCATGTTCAGGTAGGCGCCGCCGGCCGAATACGGATGGAGCGCCTCTTGGTAGCCGACCGCCCACTCGCGCATCGCGCCGGCGTTGGCCGGATCGGGATCGACGCCGACCATCACGGAGCCGAAGTTCGCGTTCCGAAAGGGGCGAACTCGACGTGCTTCTCGATCGCCTCTTCCGGGATCGTCTCGACGAAGTCGGCCCGCCAGTACCACTGGTCGCCGGCCGGGTAGATGGCGTCGAACGCGCCATTGAAGGCGGCGAACGGAACGGGGGCGACACCGTCCATCAGGAGCCCTTCCTGCGCCCGCGCCTCCGCGAGCGCTTCGTCGGCGCCGTCCTCCGGCCCAGTCCAGCACCAGACGATCGCGGCGACCTTCTGCAGGTGCAGCTCGTCCGGGAACGGAGGGGCGGGCGGGACGCTGAGGAACGCGAACCAGCCGCCGAGCTCCTCCGGCGCGTTGAGGATGAACTCGCGGTACCAGCGGAGGACGTCGGCCGCCTTGTCGAGCGGCCAGAACATCGGGCCGGCGACGACCGTGCTGACCGGATGCAGCTGCGCCCGGATCTTGGTGGCGACTCCGAAGTTGCCACCGCCGCCGCGGATCGCCCAGAAGAGGTCGGGCTTCTCGTTCTCGTCGGCGTTGACGACGCTGCCGTCGGCGAGCACGAGCTCGGCCCCGAGGATGTTGTCGATCGAGAGGCCGTAGCCGCGCGTCAGGTGGCCGATCCCGCCGCCGAGCATCAGACCGCCGGCTCCGGTCGAGCCGATGAACCCTACGGGCGTGGCCAGTCCGTGCTCGCCGGTGGCCGCGTCGACCTCGCGGAGCAGGCAGCCGCCCGCGATGGTGGCGGTTCGCGCGTCGGCGTCGACCTCGACGCCCTTCAGCCCTGAGAGGTCGATCATCAGCCCGTCGTCGACGCTGCCGAGGCCGCCGCCGTTGTGGCCGCCGCCGCGGATCGCGATGTCGAGGCCGTTCTCGCGGCCGAAATTCACCGCGGCGACGACGTCGTCGACGTCCGCGCAGCGCGCGATCAGCGCGGGCCGCTTGTCGATCATTGCGTTGTAGAGCGCGCGCACCTCGTCGTAGTCGGCGTCGCTCGGCTGCGTCACGCCGCCGTGCAGCTGCGCCGCGAGGGCGTCTACGTTTGCGCTGTCCAGCATCTCGGTCATTCCCTGCTCCTCTCCTATCTGGTGACCTCAGGACGCGCCTGCCGCGCCCGGTCTTCCGAGGATCATCTCGTACGATGGCCTCGTGGAGAAATTCGACGCGATCGTGGTCGGCGCCGGCCCGGCCGGGTCGACGGCCGCATACCGCCTCGCGCGCTCCGGCGCGAAGGTCCTCCTGCTCGACCGCGCCCGCTTCCCCCGCGACAAACCGTGCGGCGGCGGGTTGACCGAGCGGGCGGTCACGCAGCTGCCGGTTTCCGTCGATCCCGTCGTCGAGGAGGTCGTCGACCGGTTCGAGCTCGGCTTCCGCTACGGGACGCGCTTCGTCCGGGGAGGCGAGCGGCCGCTCGTCCTCATGACACGGCGGAGCCGCCTCGACGCCCACCTCGTCGCCGAGGCCGCTGCGGCCGGCGCCGACTTCCGCGACGGCCTGCGGGCGACCGCGCTCGATCTGGACGAGGCTGGCGCGACGGTCCGGTTCGACGGAACCGCCGCCTCGGCACCCGTCGTGATCGGCGCAGACGGCGTCAACGGCCTGACCGCCCGCGCGCTCGGCTTCGGCGACCGGCGGTACGGAGTCGCGCTCGAAGGCAACGTCTCGTACGCACATGCGCGCGAGGACCGCTGGCGAGGGCGTGCGGTGGTCGACCTCGGGGCGGTTCCCGGCGGTTACGCCTGGGTCTTTCCGAAGGGCGACCACGTCAATGTCGGCGTCGGCGGCTGGGCCTCGGAGGGACCGCGGCTGCGCGAGCATCTCGAGCGCGCGTGCTCGGCGTACGGGCTTCCGCACGCGCGGCTCGAGTCGGTGCGCGGTTTCCGCCTGCCGATGCGTCGGTCGGGTGAGACTCCGGTCCGCGGCAGAGCGCTGCTGGTCGGTGACGCGGCGGGCCTCGTCGACCCGCTCTCCGGAGACGGGATCTACGAGGCGCTACTGAGCGCGCGATTCGCGGCCGAGGCCGTTCTCGACCTCCTCGCGGGGCGGCAGGTGGATCTCGAGCGGTACGGCGCGCGAATCGAGCGAGAGCTTGCGCCGATGATCTCCGCGTCGTGGTCGGCGAAGCTCGCCTTTGACCGCTTCCCGCGGCTGGCGTTCACGATCGCGCGAACGCCTCCCGCCTGGCGGCTCGCCGAGAGGCTCCTGCGGGACGAGCTCCCGAACCCGCGCGAGGTCAGCGGGACGATGCGGGTTCCGCTGCAAGCGCTGCGGGCGCTTGCCCATGCCGCGCGGCGGCCCGGGCACGCAGCAGCCGCGCCGTGACGGCGATGGCCACGATGTCGAAGAGCACGTAGCCGCTCATCGCGCCGCTGGGCGGATTGCCCATGGGCAGCCCGAGCCCCGGCGTCATCGCGTGCCACTGCCAGAGGCCGACCGCGGTGCCCCAGACCTCGAGGAAGAGCACGACGAAGAAGACCCCGCCGTACACCACGGGCGCGCGCCCCTTCCAGAGGAAGAACAGGAACACCGAGACGCCGATCGCGCCGCCGACGTCGAAGCGGGGCAGCACGGTCAGGCCGAAGACGCCCCACGTCGCCGCGCAGGCCGCCACCGCCACGACGAACCACCGCGGCCGGGCACGCACAAGGCGGGTCTCGCTGAGGCTGATCCCGGCGAGGTAGACGAGCCCGTGTCCAGGCGGCACGAACAGCGGCAGGTTGTGGAGCCGGTACGTGTAGACGCCCCAGAGGATCGAGCCGACGACCTCCATGCAGGTGGCGACGCCGACGACGAGCAGCGTCTGGACACGCCGCTCGAGGGGCAGCGGCCGCAGCGCGGCGAGCAGCACGAGCCAGGTCGCGAAGCCGAGGCCGACCTGTCCGGTGAGGTCGACGTGCCGGTCGGCCAGGCCGAGCACCACGAAGACCAGGATCACGGCGAGCGTGAACAGGGCCGGGCTCGAGCGCAGGCGAGGCATCGGAGCGATTCTGACCGCTCAAGCGGCGGCGTGCGCCTGCCGATCAGCACCTTCGTGGAACTGAATGCGGTTCTGGCCCGCGCGGTCGAGCTTGGCGCGAGCGACATCCATCTCAAGATCGCCCAGCCGCCCATCGTGCGGCGGGACGGTGAGCTCGGGCTGCTCCCGGAGCACCCGCCGCTCACCGACGCCGACCTCGAGGCGGCGCTCGCCGTCGTCGGCGACCTGACGCCCGCGAAGCTTCAGGCCTTCCACGAGACCGGCGAGCTCGACATCGCCTACACGGCCGGAGACCTGCCACGCTTCCGCGTCAACGGCTTCCGCCAGCGCGGCTCGATCTCGTTCGCCTTCCGCGTGATTCCCAAGCACGTCCCCAGCTTCGAGGAGCTGCGCCTACCAAAGGGCGTGCAGCGCCTTGCTCAGGAGCACCGCGGGCTCGTGCTCGTGACGGGCGCGACCGGGTCGGGGAAGACGACCACGCTCGCGGCCGTGATCGACCACGTCAATCGCACGCGCCGCCAGCACATCGTGACGATCGAGGACCCGATCGAGATCCTGCACTCCGACCGGGGCTGCATCGTCAACCAGCGCGAGGTCGGCCTCGACACCGAGTCGTTCCTCGCCGCGATCCGCCGCGTGCTGCGGCAGGACCCGGACGTGATCCTGATCGGCGAGCTGCGCGACGCCGAGACGGCCGAGACCGCCCTGAAGGCGGCCGAGTCGGGCCACCTCGTCTTCTCGACGATGCACACGATCGACTCCGCCGAGACGATCAGCCGGATGATCGACTTCTTCCCCGCGGTCAAGCAGGAGCAGATCCGCACGATCCTCGCCGGCGTGCTCCGCGGGGTCGTCAGCCAGCGCCTGCTGCCGCGCATCGGCGGGGGCCGTGTCGCCGCCGTCGAGGTGATGGTCACCAACTCGCGCATCGCCGACCTGATCCGTGAGCAGCGCATCGAGGAGGTCAACGACGCGATCGACGAGGGCGAGTTCTTCGACATGCAGACGTTCACCGACGCGCTCATCCAGCTGGTGCTCGCCGGCGAGATCGACGAGGAGGTGGCGGGCAACGCGGCCACCAACCGCCACGATTTCCAGGTCGCGCTCGAGCAGGCGCTGAAGCGCAAGAAGGCCGGCGTCGAGACCGACCGCCCGACTTCCGAGGCGGCCGTGGAAGAGCCAGAACCGGCGGAACGCCAGATGCCGGAGCTCCGGATCGCAGGCGCCCAGGACGGATGAAGCGGCTAGCTGCGGCCCTGATCTCGGCGCTTGCGCTGACCGGTTCGGCCGGCGCCGATGTCTTCACGATCGTCCCGAACACGCCGAGCACCCCGGCTGCGGGGCTGCCGAGCACTGACGTCCCCAACGCGCCGGGCTCGATCGCCTACTCGCTCACGCCGCCCGCAGTCCCCCAGGTTCTGAGCTATCCACAGCTGCTCGGGGTCTGGCAGCAGGCGGGCGCCGCCTACGGGATCCAGTGGCAGGTGCTGGCTGCGATCAACAAGGTCGAGTCGAACTTCGGGCGGAACATGGGGCCAAGCTCGGCGGGAGCGATCGGCTGGATGCAGTTCATGCCGTCGACCTGGGAGCGCTGGGGCGTCGACGCGAACGGCGACGGCGTGGCCGACCCGTGGAACGCGGAGGACGCGGTCACCGCGGCGGCCCGATACCTCGCCGCCTCGGGCGGCCGGACCGACATCGCCGGAGCGGTCTTCTCCTACAACCACGCCCAGTGGTACGTCGACGAGGTGCTGCAGCTCGCGCGCCTGTTCGGCTCCGGCGGCGTGGACACGACCTTCAGGCTCGACCGGCTGCAGGTCTCGCTCGACCAGGCCCGCAACGCCGTCGTGCACGCCAATCGCAAGCTGGTTGCCGCCGAGCGGGTCCTCCGGGCTCGGCTTCGGACGGAGAGCGTGCTCAGGCGCCGCGCCGGCCGGGCGAGGCTGCTCTCTGACCAGCTCGCGCTCGACAAGCGCGCCGTCCAGGCGGGAGTCCTCGGCGCCGCGGCGCAGGCCCGCGTGGCCGCCCGGCGCACTGCCCTCGCCAGGGCCCAGGACGCGCTCGCTTCCGCGCACGACCGCTCGCTCGCCTCGTCCTTCTCGCCGACCGCCGGCGCGATGCTCGGCGCGCCGTCCTACGACGGCAACTACGTCTTCCCCGTCGGCGGCGGCCCGTCCGTCGTCTCGGTCTCGCACCACCACCACGACTACCCGGCGGCCGACATCGCCGCGCCGATGGGCTCGCCGGAGTACGCGCTCGCAGACGGCGTCGTCCTGCGCTCTTGGCAGTACCCGGACCCGCGCTGCGGGATCGGGATGACGATCCACACCGACGACGGCCAGACCTGGACGTACTGCCACATGTCCTACCTCGACCCGGCGGTCAAGGCAGGGGTGCGGCTCGCGGCCGGGACGCAGGTCGGGCTCGTCGGCATGACCGGCGACGCGTCCGGCCCGCACCTCCACCTGCAGCTCGACCCGAGTGTGAGCTACCCGCAGCTGCAGCCGTGGTTCCAGCGCTTCGCCAACGTCGCCTTCCGCTGGCAGGACGCCGGCCCGGCCGACACCGCCCCGCAGACGGGCGGCCCGGTCTTCGCCGTCGTCGCCGCGCAAGCGCCGCAGGCGAGCGGTCCCGTTGTCCTGTTCACCCGGTAGGGGGATGACAAGTACCCCGAATGGCGCCGAAAGGTTGAACATGCGGCTCGGCACGCTCCTGCCACGTGCGGTCCTCGTCGTCCTGGTCTGGATGCTGGCGACTGCTGCCTTCACCTTCGCTGCCGATCAGAAGATCGTCGGGCCGTCGCGCACGGCATCGTCCGTGACCGCGCAGCCGCCCAATCTCGTCGTCCCCTCGGTGACCGGCCAGGTGTTCGTCTTCGCGAAGGGAATCCTCGAGGATGCGGGCTTCGCTTGGCGCGTTACCGGCCCCGTCCACGGCTATCCCGGCAACCGCGTGCTCGCTCAGTCGCCGGCCGCTGGAACCCACGTGGTCGACACGGGCGCCCCGACGATCGTGCTGCACCTCGTGAAGGGCCAGTACGGCCAGAGCGGCTCCGCTGAGGACACCCCCAGCTACACCGGCACCCGGATCGAGCTGCCCCACGCTCCGATCGTGAAGCCGAAGGTTCCGGTGGTTGCGCCCAAGCCGAAGCCGAAGACCACGCCCAACCCGGCGGTGACGGCGAAGGCGACCAAGCCTGCAAAGCAGCCGACGACGGTCAAGCGGCCCCCCGACTTCCTCGTCCCCGGCGCCCGCAAGGAGCCCCAGAACGAGATCAGCCTTCCCGCCCGCGCCGACCGGCTCGCAGCCTGGATCGCGACGCACCCGAAGCGGACAAGCGCCAACGTGCACCGCTGGCTCTACCAGCACTCCTGGATCGTCGACGGCGCCCAGTTCGGCTGGTGGCACGGCTCCCAGGCGCTCGAGAAGCTGATCGCCGTCGACCGGCGCGTCGAGCGGATGTGGGGCATCGGCCATCGCAGCGAGGCCGTCGCGCGCGCAGCGCTGCACCGGGTCCGCGGCCACCAGCGATGACCCGCCGCCTCCTAAGGCGTCTCGGCCGCGAGCGCGGCTACTCGCTCGTGGAGATGCTGATCGTGATGTCGATCCTCGGCGTCGTGATGGGCTCGCTGACGACGGTCTTCGTCCAGGCCTCGAACGCGGAGTTCGACATGAACGCGCGCTTCCAGGCGCAGCTGACCGGGCGTCTTGCGCTCGACAAGATGCGCCGCGAGGTGCACTGCGCGAGCGTCGCGACCCCGACCGGCTCGTCGTCCTCGGTGACCCTGACCCTGCCGTCCTACTGCAAGACGGGCACCGGCTCGATCACCTGGTGTACCCGCAGCGTTGCCACGAACCGCTACGCGCTCTACCGCGTGGTCGGCAGCACGTGCACCGGGGGCGTCAAATGGGCGGACTTCCTCGCTCCGACCTCGAGCGCGACGGTGTGCAGCGGCGCGCTCTGCATCTTCAACTACACCGCCCAGTCGACCACCTCGCTCGCCGACCTCAAGGTCGACCTCCCGGTCAACATCCGGCCGGCCAAGAGCGTCGAGCTCTACGAGCTGATCGACGACATCGTGCTCCGCAACAGCACCCGTTCGTAGCCACCCTTTCGAGGCAGGTAGCCACCCTTTCGAGGGAGGTAGACGCATCAAGGGGTTTCGGGCGGCTGCCGATCCCATCCGCATGCGGAAGCTTTTGTCTGCGCGCCTGCGCGACGAGCGGGGAATTGCACTGGTTATGGCGATCGGCATCACGACGGTACTGCTGATCAGCGGCACGACCGCGCTCACCTACACGACCTCGAGCCAGACCGAGTCGAACCAGTCCCGTTCCCGGGTCGGCGCCTTCGCCCTCGCCGAGTCGGGGATCAACAACGCGATGGCGATCTTGAATCTGCCCGCAAACAACGCGCTCGACCCCGACGTCCTCCCGAAGTGCACGACGAACTCGACGAAGTACTCCGACCCGACGGCGATCCGCACCTCGACCTCCACCTGGCTGCACGGCACCTACGCAGGCTCCAACGTCGACTACTGCGGGACCCTGATCCGCGCGAGCGCCCTCTGGTACCTGACCTCGATCGGAAACACGCGCAATCC
>VAWL01000136.1 GCA_005883965.1 Actinomycetota bacterium | reverse complement strand
GGTGTGCTGGCTGCGGCCGGACCTCCCGCTTTGGTCGCGGCAGGCGCGGAGGTCGCGGGGCTCACCGACCCGGAGTGGGCGTTGCTGGTGTCGTCCGGCAGCATCGTCCGCCGCGATGCCTTCCTCTTGTTCCCGCCCGGTGAGCGTGCGCCTGCGCAGGTGCTCAAGTTCGGCCGTGTGCCGGGTGTCACCGTCCAGTTCGAGCGGGACGAGCGGGGGGCGGAGGTGACCAAGCTCGCGGGGAACCTGGTCGCGCGGCGTGCGCCGGCCCAGCTCGGCCGATTCGAAGTCGCCGGCTATCCCGCCTCGCTGGAGACGGCGGCGGTCGGAACGAAGCTGACGAACTATCTGCGCGGGACGATTTCCCGGCGGCGGAAGCTGGCGGCGGTGGAAAGCGTCGCGCAGTGGCTGATCGAGGTCGCGCGCGAGACGGCGGCGCCGCCCGAAGCACTCGGCCCGGAGCGAAGACGGCTCGAGCGCGACATCGGCGAGGAGGTCGTGCGCTCGATCCCGCCGGTGCCGGCGACGTTCCTGCACAACGACGTCGCCGAGGAGAACGTCGTTGTCTCGAAGGGCCGCTTCATGGTCCTGGACTGGGAGTGGGCACAGCTTCACGGGCTCCCACTCAGCGATCTCGTCTACTTCGGCGTCCACGTCCTGCGAATCGTCGACGGTGCGTTGACCGAGACGGAGCGCGACAGACATTTCGTCGACGTTCTGACCGGCAACGCCCAAGGCTCCCCGGTGCTCTTTCGCTGGATCCGCGAGCTCGTCGCCGCGCTCGAGCTTCCGCCGGATGCGGTCGGCCCGCTGGTGACGGCGAGCTGGCTCGACCGCGGTCGACTCAGCCTCGTCGAGCGCCGCCGGGCGGAGTCTGTCGGCAGCGGAAGGCTCGATCCCGCATACGCCGAGCGTGCCGCCCAGACCTGGATGCGACACCCGGCGCTTGGCCCTGGCTGGAACGCGTGGCGGTGAGACCCGTCACCGTCGTCTAGAGCGCGCGCCAGACGTCTTCGGCGATCTCGGCGCAGAGCTCTTCGCGCGGTCGCTGCCCGTCGAGCTTCCGCACGCCTAGCCCCGGCGCCTCCTCGCGGTAGAGCTGCGCCTGGCGGGCGAGCTCCTCCAAGGAGTACTGCTCCGCCTTGCGAGCGTACGCGGTCTCGGCGGGGACATCGACGAAGTAGGACCGCAGTGGTCGAGGTGAGAATCGGTGAACGACGCCGATCGGAAAGCGAAAGGGCCGCTGCTCGCCGTAGCGGAAGCGGAGATGCGCTGCTGCGTCGAGCGTGTAGCGGTCGCAGATCACGATCGCTCCCTGGCGGAGGTGTGAACGCACCTCGCGTCGCTGCGCCGATGCGTGTGCGAACGCAACCACGGTCACCCAGATGTTCGACACGAAGCGGCTCCGCTCGCGCACCGCCGTGGGGGTCAGCGTCGGCGGCGCCTCGCCGTCTGGCGACCTCCTCACACCTGCGAGCAGCCCGAGGGAAGCGCGCGCCGGCCAGCCGATGACGCCCAGCCAGCGGTTCTCCCAGAGCGTCGTCCATTCGAGCCGCACCCACTGCATTGCCGTGGTCCATCCGAGCTGCTCCAAGGCGTTCCTGAGCGCCTCGGCCTGTGAGCTCTTCCCGGCTCCGTCAAGGCCCGAGAAGGTGATCAGCCGTCCGTTCCGCCGCCGCTCGGCGCGGCGAGCCTCGAGCCAGCCGCGGACGAAAGCGCGCGTCCGCGTCCGGCCCTGGCCGAAGGGCCACTCCGCCAGCGCCGACGCCCGCGTGACTCGAGATGCCCCGCGGCCTGAGTGATACGCGCGGTCAAGAGCGGTGAGCGCACGCTCTACCCGCCACGCCGCCGCAGAGGCACGCGCGCCCTCCCAGGCCGAGGCGTCCTCCGAAAGCGCGTCGGCGATCCGGTGGCGGTGCTTGTGCGGCATCCGACCGTCCCCCTCCGCGAGGCGACGCGCCAGGATCAGGAGCATGTGGCGCGGAGCGGGGCGGACCAGCCGCTCGAAGCCAGGGATCGGCAGGGCTTCACCGAAGAGTTCCGAGGTTTCGGCTCCCAAC
Source organism: Actinomycetota bacterium (assembly GCA_005883965.1). Taxonomy (GTDB): domain Bacteria; phylum Actinomycetota; class Thermoleophilia; order Gaiellales; family Gaiellaceae; genus AC-32. Next base: position 11,497 of record VAWL01000136.1, on the reverse strand, counting down.
AGTCCCCAGGCCGAGACTGGCACGAGATCCAAAGACTCGACCCCGCAGTCGTGAAAGCGCACCCACTCGCCGCCGCGCTCGAGGAAGCCTTCGCGCTCGAGCCACGCCGCCAGCACCTCTTGCTCATTCGACCGGGCGAGCAGATCGAGATCGCGCCCGGCCGGCGGGAGCGAGCCGAACACCAGCACGGGCGCGCGGAGAATGCGGTCGATCGACTCGGCCAGGGGCATGTGCCGAGGCTAACTGCGCCACGAACTCCGCGTCATACTCAGGCGGGGTATGCGTGCTCTACGACGAATCGCGTTGTTCGCGCCACTGGGCGTGCTCGTGCTTACCTTCGGAGCTCCCGCAGGAGGCGAGTCTGCGCGACCGTTGGCGACGATCAGCGTGCGCCCGATCGCGGACGCGCTCGTCACCTCGGCCCAGCCTCGGCGCAACTTCGGCAAGAGCCCCACTCTCCAGGTCGACCGCCGGCCCGTGGTTCGCAGCTACCTCCGGTTTCGCGTCGGCTCGCTGGCCGGCAAGGTCCGGCACGCGACGCTGCGTCTCTACGTCACCCGGGCGCGCGGCCGCGGGATTCGCGTGGCCAACGTCCGCGGCTCGTGGAGCGAGCGGCGCGTCGTCTTCGCCGGTGCGCCCCGACTCCGCGCAACCGTCGGGCTCGGGAGAGCGAAAGCCGGCTGGATCGATATCGACGTCACGCGCGCCGTGCGAGGCCCCGGCACGGTCAACCTCAGCTTGGCGCCCGACGCGCCCGCCGGATCGATTCGGCTCGGCAGCCGCGAGAGCAAGCGTCAGCCGCAGCTGATCGTCGCCACCGGGAACGACCCGGTGATCGCCGCCGCCGGCCAGCTCACCTGTGACCCGACCTCGCCCGACTACAACGGGGGCAACGGCAGCGCGATCGACTGTCGCGACAAGGACACGGCTGCGCTGCTGGCCAATGACCTCGGGGCCGTCCTTACGCTGGGCGACGCGCAGTACTACTGCGGCGGCCTCAGCGCCTACCAGCAGGCCTACGGCCGCGCCTGGGGCAAGTTCAAGGCGATTACACACCCCGTTCCAGGCAACCACGATTACGTCTCCTCGGGCGGTACGGACTGCGACCCAACCGGCAAGGGCGCCGGCTACTTCGGCTACTTCGGCGCGGCGGCCGGGATCTACGGCAAGAGCTACTACAGCTATGACGTCGGCACCTGGCACCTGATCGCGCTCGACTCCGAGTGCACCCCCGTCGGCGGCTGCGGCCAGGGTTCACCAGAGGAGACCTGGCTACGCGCAGACCTCGCGGCGCACCCGAACAAGTGCACGCTCGCCTATTGGCACTATCCGATCTTCTCGTCGGGGATGGAAGGCGGATCGCCCGAGGCGACCACGTTCTGGACGGACCTCGACGCCGCCGGCGCGGACGTCGTCCTCAACGGGCACGAGCATGACTATGAGCGCTTCGCCCCGCAGCACATCGACGGCAAGGCTGCTGCGAACGGGATCCGCGAGTTCGTCGTCGGCACCGGCGGCCGCGTGCGCCACCCCTTCAGCACCGTGCGCGCGAACAGCCAGGTGCGAGACAACTCGAGCTGGGGAGTGCTCAAGCTGACCCTGCACCCCTCGGGGTACAACTGGCGCTTCGAGCCGGCCGCGGGCGGGACGCTCCACGACGCGGGCTCGGCTTCCTGTCACTGACGGCTCCAGCGCTGGACATAGCGACCTCCGACCGACTCGTCCAGCCAGCGCGCGTCGTCGGCCGGCAGGATCCGAAGCAGAGCGCCGAGTGCAAGGAAAACGACCGACCCGGAAAGCAGACCGATCACCAAGCCGGCCGGCCCGCCGAGGAGGCGCACGCCGGCCCAGGCCACGCCGCCGCTGAGAGCTGACACGATTGCTGCCCGAAGAAGCGGTCCCCCCTCCCAGTGGATGCGTCCAATCTGGCGCCGTGTGTACGCCAGCACCGGTATCCCGGCCGCGAGCTGCGCGCAGACGTTTGCGACTGCCGCTCCGATGGCCTGCCACCGCGGAACGAAGAGGAAATCGAACCCGATGTTGATCACGGCGGCGACAACGAGGATCAGCAGGGGCACCCGGATCAGGCCGATGCCCGTCAGGAACGCGCGCGCGTAGTTGATCAGCGGGATCAGCGGCAGCGGCGCGACGAGGATCAGGAAGACGACTCCTGCATCGCTGTAGGCCGGACCCCAGAGCACCCGCAGCGTCTCGGGGCCAAGCGCGACCGCCGCGGCGGTGACCGGCAGCGAGACAAAGACGAGCAGCCTCGCTCCCCGCGCGTAGCTCCGCTGAATCCGCTCGGTCGAACCGGCGCCGAACAGTGTCGCCACGGCCGGCGAGACGACGTCTCCGAGTGTGGTCGGCAACGCGGTCAGCGCAGCGACAACCGCGAAGGCGATCGAGTAGAAGGCCACTTCCGAGCTCGTCGAGTAGTGCTGCAGGAACAAGAGCTCGGAGCGCCGCCAGACGACGAACGTGACCATCCCGGACACGGACGCCAAGAGCGCGTAGGAGCGTGCGCCGCGGCGCACCGAAGTGGACGCCACCCGCGGCGCGGTGGCGATGCTGCGTAGCGCCCGCCTCCCCAGCGCACTTGTCCAGGCGAGGTTTGCGACCGTGAGGACGGCCTCGACTGCGAACATCCCGGTGATCCCGCCTCCCGCTGCGAGAACGAGCACGATCGCGGCGGTCGCGGCCGTTCCGGTGGCGAGCCCGACGATCGAGGCGTCGCGCCAACGCTGCGCGCCGATCAACACGGCCGTTGGCACTGTGTGCAGGATGCTGGCGACCGCGGCCACGGCGGCGAGAGCCCATGCCGAGCGGGGGCTCGCGCCCGCGAGCGCGGCCGAGCCGAGTACGACGCCGGCGATCACCGCACCGATCGCCTGGAACCGCCAGCCCCAGGCCACGAGATCCCGAAGCTCGCCCGCCTGCCCTCGCCCGCGCAGCTCCCCGACATAACGCATCAACGAGAGCGACAGGCCCGTCGAGAGCAGGCTGACGACCGAGATCTCGCAAAAGGCGATGAAGCTCTGGACACCCATCCCGTCGGGCCCCAGGAACCGCGCGGCGACGATCGACTGCACGAGCGCGTAGAGCTGCGGCAGTGTCAGCGAGGCACCCTTCCAGACGCTGCCGGAGAGGACGGTCGCACCGGTGGTCGCGGCAGCCGCGTCGAAAGGCTCGGAAGCCCCGCCGCTCATGTGCTCAGGACGACTCGATCGCCTCGGCGGAAGTCGCCGGGCTTGCGACCCGTGCGTGCTCGATCACGTCGACGAGAATCGTGTCCAGGTCGCGCTCGGGCGCCCAGCCGATCGCGTCCTTGATCTTCCCGATCGCCGGCTCGCGGTGGAGCGTGTCCTCGATCCCCTGGTCGTAGACCTGGTCGTACGGGATGAAGGAGAGCTCGGAGCTGCTGGCGGTCGCGCGGAGAACGCGCTCGGCAAGCTGGAGGATCGTGACCCGCTCCGACGACCCCACGTTGTAGATCTCGCCCGACGTGCCGGGCGCGTCCATCAGCGCGGTCAGCGCCCGCACGGTGTCGGAGACGTGGCAGAACGAGCGGGTCTGCGTCCCGTCGCCGTGCACCTCGAGCGGCTCGCCGGCAAGTGCGCGCTCGACGAAGCGCGGGATCACCATCCCGTAGCGGCCGCTCTGGCGCGGGCCGACGGTGTTGAACAGCCGCACGACGACCGCGTCGAGGCCGCGTTCGAGGTGGTACGAGAGGGCGAGGTGCTCGTCCATCGCTTTCGAGTCGGCGTAGAGCCACCGCTTCTCCGTGGTCGGCCCGTAGATGCGGCGGTCGTTCTCCGCCAGTGGGCGCTCCTCTCGGTGGTCGCCGTAGACCTCGGAGCTCGAGGCGACCAGCACGCGCTTCCCGAACTTGCTGCAGTAGCCGAGCACCGTCTCGGTGCCCTGGACGTTGGTGACCATCGTGTGCACCGGCTGCTCGACGATCAGCCGGACGCCGACGGCGGCCGCCATATGGAAGACGACGTCGCACCTGTGGACGACCTCGCTGACCACCGACGGTGAGAGCACCGAGTCGACGACCAGGTGGAAGTCGGGCCGGTCGCGGAGGTGGGCGACGTTGTCGAGCGTCCCCGTGGAGACGTCGTCCAGCACGAACACCTCCCAGCCGCGCGCGAGGAGCGCCTCGGAGAGGTGTGAGCCGATGAAGCCGGCCCCGCCGGTGACGAGCGCCTTCCCAGCCATCACGAGGAGCGTATCTACCGCTTCGGCAGGCTCTTGAACGCTTCGTCGATCCGCAGCTCGCGGGGGTCGAGCCGCTTGGCCTCCAGGAGCGCCGCGCGTGCCTTTCGCAGCTCGTGCGCGCGCTGGTAAGCGAGACCGAGGTCGAAGCGCAGCTCGACGACGCGCGGCTCCTTGCGCACGGCCTGGGCGAGGAGGGACGCCGCAGCTCGCGGGGTGGGCGCTCGGGCGGCCTCGGCGACGTAGGGGTCGACGGACAGCGGGTCGAGCCGCTTCGCCCAGTGGATCTGCCCGCGGTCGGTCAGCCTCGCCGAGAGCCAGGGCGGCACGAAGAGGACGAGCGCCACCAGCACCGCAGCCACCGCGGCCGGAACCGCTGCCCGACGTGCCAGCGTCCGCCGCTCACCCCCGGAGTTGCCGGCCCCCAGCAGCAGGAAGAAAGGAACCCCGCAGGCGGGCACCGTCCAGATCCAGTCGACTGACGCGTGCACGAGCCAGTAGGCCCCACCCGCGAAGGCGGCCGTCGCCGCGGGGTCGCGCGCACGCATCCGCGCGACAACGGGCACGAACACCGGCACGATCGCGAGCAGGAGCAACGCGAATCCGACCACGCCGAGCTCGCTGAGCGCGTCCAGCTCGACTGAATGCGCCCGGGCCGGCGTGTCCGGGCTGTGCCGGTTCTGGAGGTAGGCAGGGCCGAAGCCGCGCGAACCGATCCCGGCCAGCGGATGGTGCTCGAACTGGTGCACGGCCACGCGCCAGATGTCGTACCGGTACGAGCCGAGCTGGAAGAGGTGGCTCGACGTGTTTCCGCTCGAAGGCGCATGCGTGAACGCGCGCCACTTCTCGTCGAGCCAGCCCGGGTGGTAGACGCGGGCGAAGAAAACGGCGACGAGCACGGCCACCGCGGCGAGAAAGGAGCCGGCGCTCCAGACGTTCGCAACGGTCTCAGTCCGGAACGGGGCGGTCAGGGGCCTGTAGGCGGAGGCGGACAGCGCGGCGGCGATCAGGGTGGGCGGCAGCAGTCGCAGCCGCATAGGCGAGAGGCCGAAGACGAGCGCAGCGGACGCGGCGAGGGCAACGATGCCGCCCTTGCTCTGCGCGGTGAGCCAGCCGGACGCGATCGCGGTCGCGGTGGCGAGCGCGAGCATGCGGGCGACGACCGGCAGCGTGCGCCGGGACGCGAGCACGACCGCGGGCCAGAACCCGATCAGGAACACCGCCGCCAGGGCGTTCGGGTACGAGATCGGGTAGGACAGCCGGCCCAGGTAGAAGTGGTCGAGCTGGTGGCCGCCCGACCGGAGCACGATCCCGGAGCCGATCGCGAGCAGGCCCGAGGCCGAGGCCACCGCACCGCATGCGAGCTCGCGGTCGCCCGACGTCCGCAGCGTCAGCAGCGGCACCGCCAGTGCGATCGCGTAGAACAGCGTCAGCAGCGCCTCGTCGCGCGCGAGCGGCGGCACGGCCGACCAGGAGATCGAGAGGGCGGCCCAGCCGGCGAGCAGCACCAGGGCGCCCAGCGCCACGAGCTCGTTCCCGCGCGGTCGCGACGCGTCCGAGCTTGCCAGCACGACCGCGAGCAAGAGCCCGGCAAGGAGCGCGTACGGCAGCCAGTCCGGCCCGCTCGTGCTCCCGTTCGCGAGCCAGGCGATGCCGGCGGCGGCCGCCACGAGCGCGGCGGTGGGCAGCGTGCGGGCCACAGTTCCGGTGTCGAAGCGCAGCAAGCCGCCCACTCTACGAGGCCCGCTTCCGGTAGCTACGCCCCGGTTCCATCGGGTCTCGAAAAAAATTGGACCTTGCGCATTGAGGCATGCCTAACTACCGTGCGCTCTGGGCGTCAAGGAACGTGGTTGAAAAGTGGTTGAAGTGGGGATTTCTGCCGAGAGCCTGCAAAACGGGGCTGCTTGGCGTATAGGCTGCTACATGCGGCCAGAGGAGGAGGAGGAACGAGGATGAGGCGTCGATTTTTTGGATGGGGTGTCGCCGCATGCGCGGTTGCTGCGATGGGCCTTGCGCCCACAGCGTTGAGCGCGGGTTCGACACCACAGCAGATCCTGCGGGATTACGCACAGCACGGCCGGCTGACGCAGCACTATTCGCGTGCCGATCTTCTGCGCGCACAGCGCGACGCAGCGCTTCAGGGCTACCCGCACGTGGGCGTCCAGGGCGCGGTCGCGAAGGCGCTCGGAGCCCAAGCAGTCAAGACCAACGGCGGACTGCCGTTCACCGGCCTCGACCTCGCGTTGATGGCCGCGGGCGGCGCGCTGCTGCTGACTGCTGGAACCGGGCTGCGAAGGCTCGGACGGGCGAAGAAGTAGCTCTCCGAGACTAGAGCGGAACCGACCGAGCTGAACAGAGCGGCGTGGCAACGCGGCCTTTGAACGCGGAAGCGATTCCGGTTCTCGAGCCGATCGAGCTTGAGGCGACCGAAGCCCCTGCGCTTCGACCCCTGCGAGGGGTCGGGTCGTGGACGCGCGGCGCGTTCGCGCTCGACGTCGCCATGCTCGCCGCAGCAGCCGTCGCAGCGCAGCTCGGCTCGCACCTGGCCGGGATCCAGCCGGCGCCCGTCTTCTGGCTGGCGCTCTACTCGGCGGTCGTCATGCTCGTCCTGCGCCTGCGCGGGATGTACTCCTGGCACGTCCGGGTCCAGCCTTTGGACGACGTGCGCACCGTCCTCACCGCGGTCGTCCTCGCCGCGATGACGGTGGTGAGCATCCGCGTCCTTCTGCCGGGCAACCTCGACGAGATCGGCCCGCAGTCGCTGCGGCTACTAGCGTTCAGCGCCGTCTACCTGACCGCGGGCAGGATGGCGCTCGACTGGACGCAACTCCAGGCGCGGCGCCAGAGAGAGCTCGGCAAACCGACGCTGGTGGTCGGCGCCGGCCGGGTCGGCCGGCTGGCCGCGAGCCGGTTGCTCGAGCATCCCGAGTTCGGCCTGCACCCGGTCGGCTTCCTCGACAAGGAGCCGCTCGATGAGGCCATGCTGCCCGTCCCGGTCGTCGGGGCGAGTTGGGACCTCGAGCACGTTGTCGAGCAGCACGGCATCGAGCACGTCCTCGTCACCTTCTCGACCGCTCCGAGCGAGGTGCTGCTCCGCGAGATCAAGCGCTGCGAGGAGCTCGGCGTCGGTGTCTCGCTCGTTCCGCGCCTGTTCGAGAGCCTCACCGAGCGGCTGGAGATCGAGCACATCGGCGGCCTTCCCCTGCTCACCGCCCGCAAGACCGACCCGAAGGGCTGGCAATTCGCCGTCAAGCACGTTATCGACCGCGTCGTCGCGGCGGGGATCCTCCTCCTCGCCTCGCCGCTCTTCCTATTCCTCGCGCTGGGGACGCTGGCCTCCGTCGGCCGGCCGGTCTTCTTCCGCCAGCCGCGCACGGGGCGCGACGGCCGGGACTTCGAGATGCTCAAGTTTCGTTCGATGCGGACGTCGTCGGAGCCGGTCACGCTGCCGGACCTGCCGCACGACACCGCACCGGGCGGCGTCGAGGGCGACGACCGCCGCACGCGCTTCGGCACCTTCCTCCGCCGCACCTCGCTCGACGAGCTGCCGCAGCTGCTGAACGTGCTCCAGGGCGAGATGAGCCTGATCGGCCCGCGCCCGGAGCGGCCGGACTTCGTGCGCCTGTTCGAACAGAACATCCACCGCTACGGCGACCGCCTGCGGGTCAAGTCCGGGATCACCGGCTGGGCCCAGGTGCACGGCCTCCGCGGCAGGACGTCCCTCAGCGACCGCGTCGAGTGGGACAACTACTACATCGAGAACTGGTCGCTCTGGCTGGACGTGAAAATCCTGCTGATGACGGCACTGGCCGTTTTCCAGTACTTCACCCGGGCCGAATAGCCCCAAGATCCCTCTAACGCGGTTCCCCCTACGGGGGAGTTTCCGCAAGATTCGGCCGACTCGGGCCGATGCCACCTCTCGAGCAGGAGTGCGGTTGCCGCCCGACCGTCGCCGAAAGAACCGATCCGTCGAGCCGGCCGAGGGCACCCCTTGGCCGGCTCAGCGGTGACAAGGAGGCAACCCCCCATGAAGAGAGCCCTATTGCTCGCTGCCGCAGGTATCGCCGCGATCGCGGTCGTTCTTCCGGCAACCGCCGGAGCGGCGAGCTTCACAGGAGTGGTGATCGCGAAGAAACAGGCACGGCACGCGGTCGTCACGGCTTCGAAGAACGGCGTCGTGCGCACCACACGCGTGCGCGGCGCGCTCGGCCGGTACCGCATCGGCCGGCACGTCTTCGTCCGGGGCGCGGTACTCCCAGACGGGACCTACGCCGCCAGCAAGATCCAGGTGCTCGGCCCGAAGGCCAGGGGCGTGCGCGTGCACGGCAGCGTCGTCTGGGCCACCGCCAAGCAGCTCGTCGTCTCCGCGGGTGCAAGCGTCTTCTCGCTCGCCCTTCGCGGAGGCACGTCCGCACCCGGCGCGAGCGGCAGCCTCCAGCCCGGTGACGATCTCGACCTGAGCGCCGACGTCAAGGGCGGCGCGCTGCAGACGAGCGCAGACCGCCTGCACAAGACCGGGCATTCGGACGAGCTCGTGCTCGAGGGCATCTACCTCGCGACCGCCGACGACGGCACGATCGAGCTCGCCGTCGTGCACCGGGGCCGCGTGTTCGTCAACGTGCCCGGCGACGTCTTCGTGCCGGAGTTCAAGCCCGGCGACGTGATCGCCCTCAAGGTCAAGGTCGAGGCCGACGGCAGCTTCACGCTCGTCAAGGCCGACGACGAGAGCGGCGGCGGCGACGGCGACGGCGACCACATCGGCAAGCACCAGTTCTCGGTGAACGGGGTGCTCTCGTCGATCGACGACAACAACGTGTCGGTGTCCGCCGGCGACGGCGACTCCAAGACCGTCACTTGCGCGGTTCCGGACGGCTTCGACCTGTCCGGCTACGAGGTCGGCCAGCGCGTCGTCATGACCTGTAAGTACGACGACGGCAAGCCGGTCCTGGTCGCGTTGCAGAAGAAGGAGTCGGGCGGCGAGTACCTGTACGCGATCGGCGACATCACCGACCTCCCCGACGGCTCGATCACCGTCCAGGGCGACGGCAACCCGGTCACCTGCGCGGTGCCGGACGGTTTCGACCTCTCCGACTACGCGGAAGGCGATTCCGTCGTGATCAAGTGCGACAAGGAGGACGGCGTCTGGACGCTCAAGGGCATCGAGCGCCGGACACAGCCGCCCCCGCCGACGCCCCCGCCCAGCTACGTCCAGCTGACGGGGCCGGTCACCGCCCTTGCCGACGGCCACATCACGGTCCAGGGCGAGCATGAGCCGGTGACCTGCGCGGTCCCCGACGGCGCTGACCTGAGCGGCTTCCACGTCAGCGACTACGTCTCGATGAAGTGCGTGGTCACCGATGACGGCTTGAGGCTCAAGCGCCTCCAGTCCGGCTCGTCGTTCTGGGAAGCTACCTAGGCCTGAGCCACCAAGTTGAGCTGACCACCCCGCCGTCCGGGGCGGTCGTGCTCACTCCGCAGTCGCGCGCTCGGGCTCTCTCACGAGCACGAGCACGCCCGCGAAGAAGCTGAGCAGAGCCGGCGCCAGCGCCACGAGCGGCGCGAGCGAGGCCATCGCCAGATAGCCGGCCACGAACAGCATGAGCGATATCGCTCGTCTCCCCATCGAGGCTCTCCCCTTCCCCGGTTAGCTCGTATTCAACCGTATTTGCAGCGAAAAAGAAACGGCTCCGAAACGTCCCGGCGGGGGATGCGCCACCCCCCGACCCCTTCGCTACGATAAGCCCTCACCTACTCGCCGGGGGAAAACGTGTTCGAACGCTTCACCGAGAGAGCTCGCCAGGTCGTCGTCCTTGCTCAGGACGAGGCGCGCGCCCTCAAGCACAACTACATCGGCACTGAGCACATCCTGCTCGGCCTCCTGCGCGAGGAGGAGGGGCTCGCCGCGCGCGTGCTCGAGTCGCTCGACATCACGGTCGAGGAGGTTCGGGCGCAGGTCGCGCGGATCGTCGGCCAGGGTGACGAGGTCACGACGGGCCAGATCCCGTTCACCCCACGCGCGAAGAAGGTGCTCGAGCTGGCGCTGCGCGAGGCACTCTCGCTGGGCCATAACTACATCGGCACGGAGCACATCCTGCTCGGGCTCGTGCGCGAGAACGAGGGCGTCGCGGCGCGGATCCTGCTCGACTTCGACGCCGACGCCGAGAAGATCCGCAACGAGATCATCCGCATGCTCTCCGGCCCGGGCCGGCGCCAGCAGGGCGCGGGCGGCGCTCCCGGCGAGAAGTCGAAGAGCTCGAAGCTCCTCGACCAGTTCGGCCGCAACCTGACCAAGCTCGCCGCCGAGGGCAAGCTCGACCCGGTGGTCGGGCGCCAGACCGAGATCGAGCGCGTGATGCAGATCCTCTCGCGCCGCACGAAGAACAACCCCGTGCTGATCGGCGAGCCCGGCGTCGGCAAGACCGCCGTCGTCGAGGGCCTCGCCGCCCGCATCTCGTCCAACTCCGTGCCCGAGCTGCTCAAGGGCAAGCAGATCTACACGCTCGACCTGGCCGCGCTCGTGGCAGGGTCGAAGTACCGCGGTGAGTTCGAGGAGCGCCTGAAGAAGGTGATGAAGGAGATCACCCAGCGCGGCGACATCATTCTTTTCATCGACGAGCTCCACAACCTCGTCGGCGCCGGCGCGGCCGAAGGCGCGATCGACGCGGCCTCGATCCTGAAGCCGGCCCTGGCGCGCGGCGAGCTGCAGACGATCGGCGCGACGACGCTCGACGAGTACCGCAAGTACCTCGAGCGCGACGCCGCGCTGGAGCGGCGCTTCCAGCAGATCCGCGTCGACGAGCCGTCGGTCGACGACACCGTGCAGATCCTGCGCGGCCTGCGCGACCGCTACGAGGCGCACCACCGCTGCAAGATCTCCGACGACGCGCTCGAAGCAGCCGCGTCGCTCGCCGACCGCTACATCCAGGACCGCCACCTGCCGGACAAGGCGATCGACCTGATCGACGAGGCGGCGTCGCGCATGCGCATCAAGACGATGACCGCACCGCCGCGCTACCGCGAGCTCGAGGACGAGATCGAGAAGGTCCGCAAGGACAAGGAAGCCTCGATCGAGAACCAGGAGTTCGAGAAGGCGGCGTCGCTGCGCGACAAGGAGCGCAAGCTCACGCAGAAGAAGCGCGAGCTCGAAGACCAGTGGCGCGAGCAGGACCAGACGGAGCAGCCGGAGATCGGCGAGGAGGAGATCGCCGACATCGTCTCGATGTGGACCGGCATCCCGGTCTTCAAGCTCACCGAGGCGGAGTCGCAGCGGCTCGTCAACATG